>CAVOAK010000028.1:0-25396 GCA_963693665.1 Alphaproteobacteria bacterium
CACAAACCAGCGACGTGATTGCTAAGATGGAGGCTGACATAAGTGAAGAGGATTAGTCCGGTTGCCAAACGCAACTTGCGGATCACGGCATTCTCCAAGCACGCCACGCAGCCAGGGAAGGAACGCGGGCAAACAAAATGTGGCCAATGTTGAACCCAACTAATAACATATTGAAATAAATAAATAAAAAAATATCGTTACCCACTATTGACTTGAAATACACCATTTCCTAAATCAACGCTGTGTTGGCAATCCAAGGTTGCGAGTGCTAACACCACGGGCGCTTCACGATCTAGTGGATTAGCCGATGGGTGGAATAGATAGTGACCATATTCCGCACATCGTCGCCTGTGTGGCCGAACTTAACGCTGTGCGTCGGATCCAAAAGCGACGCGATCGACAAGGGTGACATATGATCGAGATCGATCACCTAACGAAAAAATTTCCGCAGATTACCGCTGTCGACGATATCTCGTTCTCAGTAGAGCGTGGTGAAGTCCTTGGGTTTCTTGGGCCAAATGGCTCGGGAAAATCCACCACCATGAAAATGATAACGGGATTTCTGACGCCGACTTCTGGTACGGCGCGGGTCGCCGGATTTGATGTCAGAAAGCACCCGATAGAAGTTAAGAAGCGTATTGGCTATCTCCCTGAAGGAGCACCCGCTTGGCCGGATATGACGCCACTAGCGTTGCTCACATTTTGTGCAGAAATACGGGGCTTTAGGGGAAAAGAGAGGGCAGTACGCATAGCGGACGCTGTGGCAAAAACCCAACTGTCGACAGTTTTGCAGCAGCCCATTGAGACGCTTTCAAAAGGATTCCACCATCGTGTCGGTCTGGCGCAGGCACTACTCCACGACCCGGAGGTCCTGATTCTTGACGAGCCGACAGATGGACTCGATCCAAATCAAAAGCATGAAGTCCGCGAACTCATTAAGCAAATGGCGGGAGAGAAATCGATCATCATCTCGACCCACATTCTTGAGGAGGTCGGTGCGGTCTGCACGCGGGCGATCATCATCTCCAACGGGCGCATCGTCAGTGATGGCACCCCTGACGAACTTGCCGCCAAGTCGCTCCGCCATAACGGGGTTCGCATCTCTGTCAACGGTACGACAGAGAAAGCTAGAGCTGCGTTGGCGGGTCTTGCCGAGATTTCGGGAATTGATGAAGACGGTGAGAGCGCTCTGTTCTTAACGTCGAAGGGGCAGATCCCGATCGTGGCAGCGGTCGGCGCGGCGTTGCGTGAGAGCAAGGTCGACATCGAAGAAATCCACGTCGAGCGCGGTCATCTCGACGATGTATTTCGCGCCGTGACGCTAGGCCACTGACGGAGGGATTCTGACTATGAGCAATATGATGACTGTTTTCCGCAGAGAAATGGCCGGCTATTTTGCAACGCCCGTCGCCTATATTTTTATCGTCATATTTTTAGCCTTCTCTGGCACGCTGACGTTCTTTTTTGGCAACTTCTTTGAACGAGGCCAGGCAGGCCTGCAATCGTTTTTCATGTACCACCCATGGCTCTACCTTGTACTCGTGCCGGCGATTTCGATGCGCCTTTGGGCCGAGGAGCGGAAATCGGGAACGATTGAGCTCATCATGACGTTGCCCATATCTCTACCGCAGGTGATCATCGCCAAACATTTGGCCGCCTGGTGTTTCACAGCGATTACCGTTTCTCTGACATTTCCCATTTGGATCACGGTCAATTATTTAGGCAACCCCGACAACGGCATCATTTTTGCCGCCTATCTTGGCAGTCTGTTAATGGCTGGAGCATTTCTTGCGATTGGCTCGTTTATTTCAGCGCTCACCAAGAATCAGGTCATCGCCTATATCCTGTCCGCAGCCACATGCTTTCTTTTCATCGTGACAGGCACGCCGGCCATTCTCACAACTTTCGGTACTTGGATGCCTGAATTAGCCTCTCGAATTCTCGCCGAACTGAGTTTCATTACCCATTTTTCCGATATCTCGAAAGGCGTGTTGGACTTGCGGGACATGGTCTACTTCGGATCCGTCATTGCCTTATTCCTGGCGTTAACAGCCGTCGCCATACACCGCAACAAGGCTAGCTGAGGAGCGATCGTCTGATGCTTGGTAAACTATTCTCCAACGAAGGGCGGTGGGTTGGTGGTGTCGTGCTCGCGATATTCTTGTTCGCGCTTGTTAATGCTGCGGTATCGACCCTGTCCAATTACCGCGTCGATCTGACAGAAGACCAACTCTTCACGCTATCAGACGGCACAAAGAAGATTATCAGCGACATTAAAGAACCGATCACCCTCGGTTACTACTTCTCAAGTCGCCTGGGGAAGGAGATCCCAACTCATGGCAATTATGCCGCGCGCGTTGGCGACATGCTCAACGAATTCGAGTCAGCCGCCGGCGACAAGATTCGGATCGAGAGATTTGATCCGGTAGCATTCTCAGAAGTTGAGGACGATGCAGTTAAAGATGGCTTGCAAGGCGCGCCAATAGATCAATCCGGTGACAAGGTATACTTCGGTATCGTCGGGAAATTAGGTGAGGCGAAGGAAACCATTCCCTTCCTGCAACCCAACCGAGAGCGGTTCCTAGAATACGACCTGGCGCGGCTTATATTTGCCCTCCAGCGTCCGAAGAAGCCGGTCGTTGGAGTTATTACCAGCCGATTGGTCTTCGGCGATCCACGCGCCCAACTCAGAGGGCAGGAGGGCAAGACTTGGATCCTCATCAATCAGATAAGGCCGCTGTTTGAACTTCGCCAAATAACCAGCGATTTCACATCGATCGACGATGACATTGATATTCTGTTGCTGATCCACCCCCCAGCATTCCAGAACTCCTCGTACTATGCGATTGACCAGTTCGTTTTGCGGGGTGGACGACTACTCGCCTTTCTTGATCCTTACAATGAGAGTGCGGCACTTGGTGCAGATGGATTTCCAAGTCCGCCCAGCTCCAACCTAAATCCATTGCTCGGCGCCTGGGGCATTGAGATGGAGGACGATAAGTTGGTCGGCGATATTGGCGTCGCGCGTTTGGTAAATGCGGGCCGGGGCGACGATGAGGTAGTCGCAGTACCGTTTGTCACCTGGCTCGAACTCACAGCGGCAAATGCGTCTCGAGACGATGCCGTGACCAGCAATATCCGTGTCGTCAATATGGCGAGCTCTGGCGCCCTTCGCACAAAGGAAGGCGCTCAAACGACCATAACGCCTCTCCTGTTCACGACTAACCAAACACAGATAATTGAGTCAGAAGCAGTCAAAGGTCAGATTCCTGACATCATGGGTCTTCTGGAGAAGTTCAAACCATCCGGCGAGACCTACACGCTGGCGGCTCGGATTAGCGGAGACGCCGTATCCGCATTTCCCGACGGAGCACCGAAGCCGCCGAGCGAAACTGAAGAAGACAAAGCAGCCGCGGCTAGCGAGACTGCAGCGACGGTAGAAACGCCAAAACCTGAAGCCAAACCACATATCTCCAATTCGAGTGAGCCCATAAATGTCATCGTCTTCGGGGACTCCGACATGCTCGAAGATCGATTTTGGGCTACTGAACAGGAATTCTTCGGCGAACGAATAGTTTTCCCGCACGCAAATAACGGTGACCTTGTTGTCAACGCCTTGGACAACCTCTCAGGCAGCAACGACTTGGTCGGTCTTCGTAGCCGCGGCACGTCCTACCGTCCTTTCTCTCTAATCGCTGACCTCCAAACTGCTGCCGAGCAGCGATTCCGGGCCGAGGAACAACGCCTGCAAAAGAAAGTCGCTGAAACGCAGGAAAAACTCCAGGCGCTGGCAACGGGCAAACAACCGGAAGCTGCCGCCACGGAGGTAATTCTAAGCGAAGAACAACAGGCGGAAATCGACAAGTTCAGGCTGGAGTTGGTCGAAACCCGCGGTGAATTGCGCGAAGTTCAACTGGCGCTGCGCGAAGACATTGAAACACTTCAGGGCGCACTGCGATTTGCCAATATTGCGATGATTCCAATTCTGGTAACCCTGTTTGCCGCAGGTCTCGGTGGTGTCCGCGCGTGGCGCCGCCGGCGACGTCGCATTCGCTGAACGCTTCATGACCCGAATTGACCAGCCTCGTTCCTAAATCAATGTGACTTGGGATCAGCTTGGGGATACAGTCTGGGGCTTCTGCGATTAACGTCTTAGCTCTCATGCGCCAAATCCTGATCAACTCGTTCGTCTTGCTCATGCTCTCCCTGGTCGCGGGCATAGCAGCTGGTCCTGTTGCCGCTCAGAATGTGGCGATTGACGGCGCTGGTACAGCCGAGCTCGAAGCGCTCACGGCAACACTTGAAGACGGGGCCAAGCGAGAGGCGTTTATTAAGCAGCTCAGGGCGCTGATCGCTTCGCAGCGCGCGACGTTTACACAGCCATCGCAACGTAGCGTCAGCGCTAATTTTTTCGACGATATAAACAGGCGAGTCGACAGCGTGAGCCGCCAGATGGTCGCGGCGGCGGCGACATTGCTCGATATCCCAGCGCAAGCCCGAAGGATCCAAGGCAAGCTCAGTGGATCAGAAGCCCGTGCAAAATTGGCGACGGCCGTTGGTGGTGTCATTCTCGTATTGCTTACAGGCATTCTTGCTCATTGGGTCGGGCAAAGGCTTCTCGGCGGGCCACGCGGAACAGTCGAAGCGCGTACAGAGGACCGACTTTGGCTGCGCATTTCATTGCTAGTATTTCGGACCTTACTCGACCTCGTACCTGTACTTGCGTTTGCCGCTGCAGCCTATGGCGCACTCGTCTTTCTTGATCCAGAAAAAATCACGCGCTTGTTCGCCGTCGCAATCATCAACGCAAGCTTACTGACGCGGGCAATCCTCGTCGTAGCTCGCTTGGTCTTTGCACCTCACGTGGAAACCTTGCGTATTTTGTCGATTGCCGACGAAACAGCCAACTATGTGTATTTCTGGATCAGGCGTCTTACTTACCTATCGATTTATGGATTTTTTGCGATCGACGTGGCGCTACTCCTTGGTCTTCCAGGGGCCACCTATGCCGTTCTTGTAAAATTTCTCGGCTTGGCTATCGGCCTGTTGTTAATCATGATCGTCGTCCAGAATCGTCAACAGGTATCAGCTCGCATCCGTGGTCAGGCCAATGGAGCGATCGGCAACGTGCGAAGACGCATCGCCGATATCTGGCATATTCTGCTAAATTTTTACCTCATCGCGGTTTATTTCGTGTGGGTGTTTGAAGTCGCCGGCGGGTTCCAATTCGCGCTCCGAGCCACATTGTTAACTCTCGTCATTGGCGCAGTCGCGCGGCTCTTCGCGGCGGCTGCAAACCAAGCCATTAGAAGGGGCTTTGCACTGAGCCACGACGTCAAATCGCGCCTACCTGGCCTCGAGACACGGGCAAACCTTTATCTACCTTGGTTGCAGGCTGGTGTGAGGACGCTCATATATGTGTTTGCGACATTCGCCGTCCTTCAGGCTTGGGGTCTCGGCATTTTTGCCTGGCTCGCCGAGCCCGCCGGTCGCGCTCTTGTGTCTAAAGTCTTTTCGATCGTTCTCATCATTGCCGCGGCAATCATTGTTTGGGAAATCATCAGCGCCACAATTGAACGCTACCTCGAAGCGACTGACGAAAATGGCAGTGAAATAGCGCGCAGTCAGCGCATACGCACATTGCTGCCACTCTTTCGGAATTTCGTTTTTGTGGTGTTGGCGGTAATCGTCACGCTGACCGTACTCTCGGAAATTGGCGTCAATATTGCGCCACTCCTAGCGGGTGCCGGCGTCGTTGGACTGGCCGTTGGATTCGGGGCACAAACCCTGGTCAAAGACGTCATCACAGGGCTGCTATTCCTGATCGAGGATGCGATCGCGGTCGGTGATGTCGTACAGGTTGGCAGCCACTCCGGAGTTGTCGAGGCTGTCACCGTGCGCTCGCTGCGGCTGCGAGATCTATCGGGCACAGTGCATCAGATTCCGTTTAGCGAAGTCTCCTCGGTCGTCAATATGACCAAGGATTTTTCTTTCGCAATCATGGATATCGGTGTGGCCTACCGCGAGAACGTCGACGACGTGATCGAGGTCATAAAACAAATCGGTGCCAATTTACGCGAGGATCCAGAGATTGGCCCGTCTATCCTTGAGGATATCGAAGTCTTGGGTTTGGATCGGTTCGATGATTCAGCCGTTATCATTCGCGCCCGTTTTAAGACCCAGCCGATCAAGCAGTGGGCCGTCCGTCGCGCATTCAACCGGCTTCTCAAACAAAAATTTGACGAACTCGGAATCGAAATTCCCTTTCCGCACCAAACCATCTATTTTGGCGAGGATAAAGAAGGGCGCGCGCCAGTCGCGCCGGTACGGTTGGAGCCACAGCGCGAATAATTCACTAATTGCCCGCTCCGCACCAAATGCTCGCTCCAAATGACGCTTTAGCGGCTTTTCAATAAAAATAGCGCCTGTTCGCCTAGCAAATTAGCGGCGCAGCTTATGGCAGAAAACGGGGCCGTGCGACCCGTGCTATCGAGCACTATACCGCGCTCAATCACCAAATCGACTTCGCGGCACAGGTCGACAAAGTCGCGTATCGTGCAGCGATGAATATTGGGTGTGTCATACCAGGGCTCATGTGTGGGCCCCGTCGCCACCATGCGCCCACGAAGGAGCAGACCGAGGCGCACACGCCAAAATCCAAAATTTGGGAAAGATACGATTGTCCGCCGACCAATACGTCCGAGATGCTCAAGCACCTCTTTTGGGCGATGGGTCGCCTGCAATGTCTGACTAAGCACCGCATAGTCAAATGCGCCGGCCGGATAATCTTTGAGATCCTGATCAGCATCGCCCTGAACTACCGACAGACCGTTGCGCACGCATCTGTTGACCCCTTCCATGCTGAGTTCCAAACCGCGCCCATCGACCTGCTTATTACTCGATAAATAGGCCAGCAACGCGCCATCGCCGCAGCCGATGTCGAGAACACGCGACTTGGGTTCAATCATGTCGGCGATTATCTGGAGGTCGACGCGGATTGACCCGTCAGTCCCACTAGACAAACTCATAGCCCCCGATGCTCGGCGCAGCCGTTCAGAAAGCCGGAAAATACATCGAAGAATGCTGGTTCATCGAGTAAAAATCCGTCGTGCCCCTTGTCGGTTGTCACCTCGACAAAGCTCGCATTCGCAGCGGCGGCATTGAGCGCACGAACTAGTTCACGACTTTCGGACGTGGGAAACAGCCAATCGCTGCTGAACGACGTTAGACAGAATCGGACCGGTGTATTCGCAAACGCCGCTATCAACGAGCCGCCGAATTCCTTGGCCAAGTCGAAATAATCCATCGCGCGCGTAATATAGAGATACGAATTTGCATCGAATCGTTCGACGAATGTGCTGCCTTGGTGACGCAGATAGCTCTCAACTTGGAAGTCAGCCTCGAAACCATAGGTAAGCTGGTCGCGATCCTGAAGGTTCCGACCAAACTTCCGGTGCAAAGCGGTTTCAGACATATACGTAATATGTGCAGCCATCCGGGCGACCGACAGGCCGCGTTTTGGTATGACGTTATGGCTTTGATAGTCGCCGCCGTGCCAATCCGGATCAGCCATAATTGCCTGTCGACCGACCTCATGAAAAGCGATGTTTTGAGCAGAGTGACGCGCCGCGCCTGCAATTGGCGCCGCCGCAAAAACTTTTTCAGGATACTGCACCGCCCATTCGAGCGCCTGCATCGCCCCCATCGAGCCGCCAGTGACTAAAAGCAGTTGTTCGATACCCAAATGGTCGATCAACAACTTCTGCGCGCCTACCATGTCTGCGATCGTAATTACCGGAAACTTAACGCCATAATGTTTGCCCGTCGCAGGGTCGATTTCCTTGGGACCAACTGTACCCATGCATCCACCCAATACATTTGCACAAATCACATGGTAGCGCTCTGTATCCAGTGATTTACCTGGTCCAACAACGAGGTCCCACCAACCAGGTTTCGCCGTTATCGGATGAGGCTCGGCCATGAATTGATCTCCGGTCAATGCGTGGCAAACGAGGATAGCGTTCGACTTTTCCTCATTCAATTTGCCGTAGGTCTGGAACGCAACGGGGAACTCAGCAAGCTCTGCGCCACAGTCGAGCCGCAACGGCTCGTGCACGCCAAGCGTTACTTGGTGGCCCGGAAGTACCGTCGCCGGCACGTGGGTAGCCTTAAGAGCGCACATTGCAGTCGTTTCGTGCCGTTGTGTTGTCAGGGTCTGGGAGACTGCAAATTGCTACGGGCACCTACTCATACTGTCAATGTTTTCTTTGATTTCCATGACATCACGCACTAGTAGTATCGCTTCCCTGTTCACCCCATATGAAACCATGACGTCACCAGAACGCTCCCTTCTTGAGTTGCGCCGCGAAATCGACCGGATCGATACCTCGCTGCATGATTTAATCATGCGGCGTACAGATATCGTACGGCGTATTGCAGAGATAAAGGACAAGAGTGGATTAGTCGTCATGCACCCCGGACGCGAGGCCGACATCATGCGTCGTCTGGTTGTACGCCACTCCGGACAATTTCCGGCATCTGCCCTCGTGCAGATATGGCGAGAAATTATTGCGGCGGTGACAGCTATGCAGGGCGCGCATTCTGTCGCTATCAATTCCGCAGAGAACGAGCAAGGATATTGGGATCTTGCCCGCACACATTTTGGTAGCCAAACGTCAATGACATCCTACGCCGTTGCCCGAGATGTCGTTTCGCAGGTATCGGCTGGGCAGACCAGCGTCGGCGTGCTGCCAATACCTTCGGAAGACGATTCGGACCCTTGGTGGCCAAGCCTGTGTGTTCCAGGCGCTCCGCGTATCGTCATTCGTCTGCCGTTTGCTGGCAGAGGCAATGCGCGCGGTGGGTCGATTGAAGCTTACGCTATAGGCCGGAATGATCTTGAACGCACAGGACAAGATCGCACCATCCTTGCGTTTGAGACAAGTGAGGCATTGTCCCGTACGGCACTAAATGACATGCTTATAAAAGCCAAACTGAAACCAACACTCACTACATCCTGCAAACAAGATCGATGGCTTCATTTTGCCGAAGTTGAAGATTTCTTATCCATTGAAGACGCGCGTCTCAATCTTCTAGAGGCACGTTATTTTGTGCAGCGTGTTCTAATTATCGGTGCCTATGCTGTGCCCCTTTCAAAGGCCGACCTGCAAATCAAACCTGACGGCCACACCGGGGCAAACAAACCAACCACGACAGGAGAAACTTGATGGGCGCACCCATTCCACTTCACGGCATTAACGACATTCCAGCAATCGGTGGCGGACGCCCTGGCACTCAAGGCGTCAAGAAGCGCCTCTTGCTCGGCACCAACGAGAGTCCGCTAGGACCAAGCCCGCTGGCGCTCGAAGCGTACAGGAAACGCGGCCTTAACCTCAATCGCTACCCAGATGCGTCATATAGTGATCTCCGCGAAGCGATTGGTAAGCGGTTTAGCTGTGATCCGGGGCGAACTGTTGTGACCTGTGGCTCGGAAACATTGATTCATATGCTGATCCGGGGCTATTGCGGACCTGGCGATGAGGTTTTGTTTACGAAGTTAGAATTTCGCATGGTCGGCCGCGTAGCGCGCCTTTGTGGCGCAACCCCTGTCGAGGTTCCAACCAAAGGGTGGTACGCTGATATCGATGCACTAATTGCTGGTATCACCGAAAATACCAAGTTGGTCTTTCTCGCCAATCCCAACAACCCGACCGGCACATATTTACCTGACAGCGAGATTCGACGTCTCCACGCGGCGATCCCTGAACATGTGGTCTTCGTCCTTGATTCGGTTTACGCGGAATATGTTATGGAGGAAGACTACAAATCCGGTGTGGAGTTGGTTGATGAATTCCACAACACCGTCATGATTCGCACGTTCTCAAAATATTACTCGCTAGCCGCAAATAGGCTCGGCTGGGCGTATGGCAGTGCCGAAATTACAAAGACGCTCAATACTATGCGAGCGCCTTTCAATGTTGGATCACCTGCGCCTGAATGTGCAACGGCGGCACTTGGTGACTCGGATTTTGATGCAGTTATCCTTGGGCATAACAACAAATGGATGCCTTGGTTTTCGGAACAACTCAATGCGATGGGTCTCGACGTCGCACCATCCGTTGGTAATTACGTGGCCGCACGCTTCAGAGACGTTGAAACTGCCGAGAAGGTTTATCAAGACCTTCTTGCCGAAGGCATAATGACCAATTACTTGTCGTCCTATGGTCTCAACGACTGCATTCGATTCACAATCGGGTTTGAAGAAGAGTTGCGTGAAGTCCTTGAAGTCATGGAAAGAAGTATGGCGCCCGCGTGAATGAGGAGACTTCGCTGTTTCAGCAAATCGCCCTCATCGGGCTCGGACTCCAAGGCTCGTCAATCGCACGGGTCGCAAAGCGTGAGAAACTGACAGACCGGATTGCGGGCTGTGCACGTACGAAGTCCACCCGCGACAAGGCCCTGGAACTGGGTTTCGTCGATAGCGTGCACGAAAACCCGGCAGACGCTGTGTCCGACGCAGATGTTGTTTTTCTTTGCAGCCATATCGGCAGCTATGGCGCAATCACTGAAGCAATTGCTCCAGCACTCAAGAAGGGCGCAATCGTTACCGATGTTGGATCGGTAAAACGTGCAGTGATCCGTGATGTGGCCCCGCATCTTCCAGACGGCGTTCACTTCGTTCCCGGCCACCCAGTTGCAGGTACCGAACACTCAGGACCTGAATCCGGTTTCGCGGATTTATTCGTGGGCCGCCATTGCGTGCTAACCCCTCAGCCAGATTGCAATCCTGATGCGGTGGAGAAAATACGCCAGTTCTGGCAGCATGCCGGTATGGAAGTCGAAATAATGGATGCGGACCATCATGACCGCGTTCTTGCTGTGACATCGCATCTTCCCCATCTTATCGCTTACACTATTGTCGGAACTGTCAGCGATCTCGAGGAACAACTCGAACGAGAGACCGCCGACGATAAGACGTCGATTAAGACCAATGAGGTCGCACGCTATTCGGCTGGTGGATTTCGCGATTTTACACGCATAGCCGCGTCAGATCCGGAAATGTGGCGTGATGTATTTCTCAATAATCGTGATGCGGTTCTTGAGATGCTTGGCCGGTTTTCTGAAGACCTTGCCGCGCTTCAACGCGCTATTCGATGGGGAGAAGCTGAAACTCTCGAATCCCTATTTCGTCGCACCAGAGAATTTCGACGCGGTATTATTGAAATGCGACAGGCAGGAACATTTAGCACCACCGAGCCTAACGAAAAAGAGTAGGAAATCGAGCAAGTCTAACGGGCCCCAAGAATAGACCGCCGTCTTGCGCAGTCAGCGGTACGGTCAATACAGGCGGGAATCCGTCAGAAGAGGGCGTCGCAATCAAGCCGAGTGCCATGCTGCCCGTACGAGCCACGGCCGTTGATATCACACCCGCGGTGGCTAAAGCTTGAAGGGCTTCGGCAAATCCGCGAATATCTGCCGTCATCGCTGCCAACGGGCGGAGTTCATCATCGAGTGCAACTGTGCCAACGGCACGCAAATCCAACGCACCCCAGACGGCTTGTAGCCATTGAACCTCCACAGTTCCACCGGCTTGCCGCCAAGCGTCAACTGAGACTTTGTCATATTTTGAAATCTCTCCAAGCAGTTTGAAGCCAGCCCGCACTTTCCTGATCCTGCTACCGAGAGGCTGAACATCCAGAGCCGGAATATCAACGGCGTCAGCGCTTATTGAGATTTCAAACGTTGAATCAAGCGGTTCAGTTTCCATGGAACTGACACCCGAAAACCTAATTTTCAACTTGGCGATTGTCGAGGCTCGCTGACCGTCATTATTGGTTATTTTGAGATCGCTAAGATCCAGCATGGCTCCTGCCATCGCGCCATCCCCATCAAATTCAGCGACGACAACAATGTGTTCAGAAGCGACGTCGAGTCGGTGTAAGCCCTGCAACTTACCCAATTCGACAATATGCGGGCTGACCAGCGCCAATCGGTATCGCCGTAGATTCCACGGCTGAATTTCGATGGTGGCCGCATCGGAGCGCCAACGAACTTGCGCATGTTCGGCCACAATTTCTGGAGCCTCAAGACGCAACCGAATTGAAAACGGAAACCCAGTAACCGCGACCTTGCCATGCGTGATACGTATGGCCGGATATTCACCCGCAACCGTATGCTCGATAAGCCGTTCCACCCGCGACGACGCGAAGTACCAGTAGCCGGCATATGCTGCGGCAACGGCAACGGCCATTGCGGCAACCCCGGCTATGCGAATTTGAACTGAATTCAATCCCGTCTCCGGAGCATTGGTCAGGGACGCTAATTACCGACCCGCATGGGAACGGGTTGATCTAGACCACAGCGCGGGCAACCTCGTGCCATCAATATCTCACGCGCACTTTGAGTAGCCGCACGTTACACATAAGTCGCAGCCCTTTTGGTGAAGGAGTCCAGCACCACCACACTTCGGGCATTGTTTTCTGGTCGTCGAGCCTATGATGACTCGACCTTGCTGCTCATTTGCGAGCGGCAACGCCGATTTAGAAAGAAACCCAGTCTCAATCATATGCTGCTCAATGACCCCGCCGATCGCTGCCAAGAGGGACGGAATATAGCTGCCATCCATCCAATAACCGCCGCGCGGATCGAAGACGGCTTTGAGCTCTTCTACAACAAACGACACGTCACCACCGCGACGAAACACGTCACTTATCATCCGTGTCAGTGCAAGCGTCCAAGCGTAATGCTCCATATTCTTGGATTTAATGAACACCTCGAACGGCCGTCGCCTGCCGTCCTGAACGATATCGTTGATCGTAATGTAGATAGCATGTTCACTTTCCGGCCAGCGCAATTTGTATGTGCTCCCGGGCAACGCCTCCGGGCGATCCAACGGCTGAGTCATATAAACGATGCCAGCAGATGCATCCATCCCTAGCGAGCGCGGCAATACCGGCTGATCGACGTCCGTCTCACGTTCATGTTTCTGCGAGGCGACCGAAAGTATCGACCCGGTGACCTCATTGGGCCGGTATGTCGTGCACCCTTTGCATCCGAGATCATAGGCATGCTGATAAATATTTTTAAATGCCTCAAAATCGATACTCTCCGGCACATTAATTGTCTTCGAGATTGAACTGTCCACATACTTTTGGACAGCCGCCTGCATCACAATATGCTCATTCGGCAAAAGCCCTTGAGCATCGATGAAATAGTCAGGCAGCGCTACATCCTCACCATACAGGCGCCGAAACTGCCTGTAGGCGTAATCTGTCACAGCCTCTTCACGATGACTGCCGTCAGGCATCAGGACGCTGCGGTGGTGTCGAAAGCTGAATACGGGCTCGATGCCGGAGGAAATATTATCAGCCAAGAGCGAGATCGTGCCGGTCGGTGCAATTGAGGTGAGCAAGGCATTGCGAATGCCCGATTCGCCGATGGCGGCCCGCAGATCAGGCTCAAGACTCTGTATAGCCTCGCCGGCCAAATAGGCGTCACAATCGAACAACGGAAATGGTGTCCTCTCGCGCGCAAGCTCGATTGACGCCTCGTATGCATGCCGCGAGAGTGCAGCCATCCAGCGCTCGGTCAACTCCACTGCCTCAGCACTGCCGTAGCGGGCCCGGCACATCAGTAATGCATCGGCCAACCCAGTAACACCGAGCCCGATACGTCGCTTTGCCATCGCTTCATTGCGTTGCTGCTCAAGCGCGAATTTAGTTACGTCGATTGCGTTATCCATCATCCGCACAGCTAGCGGTACCAATCGTGAAAGCTCCTCCATATCTAATACCGCGTCTTCGCTGAACGGATTGTTAACCAACCGCGCCAAGTTGATGGAGCCTAGAAGGCAGGCGCCATATGGCGGTAGCGGTTGTTCTCCACAAGGATTTGTCGCGTTGATCGTTTCGCAGTAATTCAGTGGATTTAGGCGATTAATTCGATCGATAAAGATGACCCCGGGCTCCGCATACGCATACGTGGCACGCATGATCTGGTCCCACAGATCGCGAGCATTGATGGACGCATATGTAACGCCGCCAAACTTCAAACCCCATCCTGCGTCTTCGCGCACCGCGTTCATAAAATCGTCGGTAACCAAAACCGACAAATTGAACATTCGGAGTCGGCCAAGCTCTTGTTTTGCGCGGACAAATTCTTCGATATCTGGATGGTCACAGCGCATCGTCGCCATCATCGCCCCGCGACGATAGCCTGCGCTGACAATCGTCCGACACATCGCGTCCCAGACATCCATAAAACTCAATGGACCTGATGCATCGGCGCCGATACCCCGAACCGGCGCGCCATGCGGACGCAAAGTGGAAAAATCGTAGCCGATACCGCCGCCCTGCTGCATCGTCAGCGCGGCCTCCTTTAGACTTTCGAAGATGCCGGCGATATCGTCTGGAATAGTTCCCATGACGAAACAATTGAAAAGCGTTACATCGCGTTCGCTGCCGGCACCGGCGAGTATCCGGCCGGCTGGAAGAAAATGAAACCCTTCCAACGCGCTATAGAACAATTTACGCCATTTTTCTGGCTCGGCCTCATTCTGCGCCAGCGCGTTGGCCACACGGGCCCAACTATCCTCAACCGTCTTATCGACCGGCGTGCCATCAGCCGCCTTTAGGCGATACTTTAGGTCCCAAATCTGCTGGGCTATCGCTGTAATCTCTGCCATATGGCTCGTTGCCTCGTTTCAACGTTTGGTGCAACCCCATGGCGCGATCATCACGAACAATGGCCATCGGTGCCCAAGTTGACACATATAGGTAAGGGGCCGACGGGAAGGGATCAAGCATCTGGGCTAAATTGATTGAAGCTCCAACAGGCAGTAAACACCGGAAACTAGAGCGATTTAGACATGGCCAATCTAATGTTCCGCCGACACAATTTGCGGCGGCGTTGTCGGGTCTTGCCGCGCCTCTGCTTCAAGTCGGCTACTCGCCTCCTCGATCTGTAACTCCAGTTGCTCCATGAATTCAGCCCGCTTCAGCCCTGGAGGAATTGGTTTCAGAAATTCGACAGTAATGATGCCTGGAAATTTAACGAACCGGCGCCTTGGCCAGAATAGTCCTGAGTTGAGGGCGACCGGCACGACACTCACGTTGAGTTCACGATAAATCGCTGCGATTCCAGATAGATAGGGACTCTTCGCACCAGGGGAAACACGCGTTCCCTGCGGAAACACGACAATTGGCCGTCCTCCGGCCAACACACTATGCGCGCGCGCAATCATCTTCTTAATCGATCGTATGCCAGCAGCTCGATCAATGCCGATCATTCCCATGCGCCAAACATACCAACCCCAAAGTGGGATCCACATAAGGTCTCTTTTCAAGACGAATGCACAATCCGGCACAATGAGGCGGAAAAACAACGTTTCCCAGGCAGATTGATGTTTGGACGCGTAAATGGCCGGCCCAGAGGGCCGGTTCTCGACCCCACGAATTTGGTAACGAATGCCAAGCGACGTGCTTGTTATTTTGGCAATACCACGCAGCCATATCGCGACAAAGATTGCGAGAAGTTTGCGCGGAACGAAGAGCAGCGGCAGATAAAGAATGCTGAGCCCAACTGTCCAAGCATAGAGCAAAACTGCAAAAAGAAGCGAGCGGGCCATAATCATATACTCAAACCGCCACCAACTTGGTCCAGCGTCCGCCGAGCGCGGGCGATCAAAAACTTATGGTATTCGCCAATAATCAACGTCGTTGTCCCTGGCCAACGCCACCAGTCATCTGTCTTCACATGGCTCGGAAACACTGGATGATCGAAAATAACTAAATCGGGGGACACCGCGCGAAACTCCTCAACACTGCGCGGCATGTGATAGCTCGCAGTGACAAGTCTCAAGGAGTGAAATCCTTCCTCTCGCATCCAGATCGCCGTCTCACGAGCGTTCCCAACAGTGTTGTCAGCGCTGTAACCCAAAGTGACACAGCAATCGAGCTCTTCCGACGAACGCCGAGAAACCTTTAACAATTCATTCACTTCCACGCCGCGATGCACACCAGAAATAAACAGCTTCCTACCATAGCCGTCCTGCAACAATTTCAGTCCCGTTTCGAGCCGCATGCTGCCACCGGTTAAGACGACAACAGCATCAGTCGCCGACTCAGCATCCGCAACATCTCGCGGAATTAGATTAACAAATTTCACGAGACCAATGACCCAGATGCTCGCGGCAACCAGAGACAAGAAAAAGAAGGCGGCCGCGAACCGCCGGTTACGTCGACGTCGCGTTAGAGGGCGGCGAGCCATGTCAATTAAGCCTCGACAGCGATGAGTGCGTCGACAGCCGTGGCAAGAGAACTAAAAACCGAAACTGGTTGCACATGCTGTGGCAAGCCAGCTGCCTGCGTCTTATTTCCTCGCCCGGTTCGAACTAGTATGCGTGGGCACCCTATAGCCGCACCTGCCTCCAAATCAATCAGTTGATCACCAATAATAGGGGTTTCTGACGCCTTAGCAGAAAACTGCACCAGGGCTTCTTGCAACATAGCTGATCCCGGCTTACGACGTTGCGTCGCGTTATCGGGGTGATCGGGGCAAAAAATTATTGCGTCCACCCAACCGCCTTCCTTTTGAAGAGCCAGACGCAAACTATCGTGTATTTTACTTAACATCGCTTCGTCTATCACGCCTCGACCGATGATAGATTGATTCGTAACGACAGCTACTTTGAAGCCCCGCTCGTTGAGCTTTGCCACAGCCGCAGCTGCACCAGGGACCATAACGAACTCGTCAGGCGATTTGACAGAGCCCGGATGCTCCTCATTCAAAACACCGTCACGATCAAGAAGAACAAGTCGCATCACACCATCCGAGCAAGCGCTCGCATAACCGTTCGCTTGGCTGTCCACATGGCAATCAAGGACGCAATTATCGGAATCAAAATTAGCGTTCCCCATTGCCAGGGATCAACCTCAATGGTCGGAAGGAGGGCAGGATCCAGTTGCTCTGCCAGCTGACGAAGTCCTACCAGTGTGGTGACGCCAAGCGCTCCTGCGACACCACCTCCGCGCAAGCAATTGCGCCATACATGGCGTTGAAACTGATCCGCCACATACTCATCATGCGCCCCAATAAGATGTAAAACCTCAATTATTTCCCTGTGTACCGCCAAGCCTCCACGGGTTGCAAACACGACTACGGCGATAGCGGCCAGCGCAACGAGGCCGACGACAAGGGCAGCTAAAACCTCCAGCGATCGAACCAATTTGAAAAGTTGACTGCGCCAAAATTGGTGATCGTCAAGTGTGGCGCCCGGAACCTTTTCTGCCAACCGCTTGGACAGCTCTTCGATATCCGGACTTCGATCTTCCTCCAAGGTCACATCAATAAGGCGAGGAAGCGGGAGCTCCATAACGTGGGCAGCGGTGCCGAGCCAGGGCTCCAACATTGCTGCAATTTCGGCGATTGGGATCGACTTGGCCTCGGCGATGCCGGGCGTTATTAACAGGGTCCTGATTGCCGTTGTTACACGCGCTTGGGTTTCTTCGCCTGTTTCGTCGCCGAGCGGCATTACCTGGACGGTAATTTTGCTGCTTAGACCTTGGTTCCAATCGGCCAACAGGCCAGAGAGTGACAACGCACCTGCAAGTGCCAACGTGGCAAGGTAGACCATTAAACCAACGATCCACGGCAATAGCTTTGTGGATGGATCTCTGGAAAGGGGCAGATCAAAGCGCCCGGCAAATAAATTTAACATTTTGCTCAACTGCTCAAATTATCTGCCAATTTTGGCAATGTCAGTGGCCACTTTGATTGTGCCTCAGCTTTGGAACCATCAGAATCTGCAGTGCTCGATGCCGCAGCAGTCACCCCGTGAAATTTCAAACTACCCGCTTCAAGCTCCATTCGCGGCCGACCGAACCTCGAAACTAACGCATCGTTATGCGTTGCAATAACGACAGTCGTCCCTAGGCGGTTCAATTCTTCAAATAAGTAAAGCAACCGCATTGCGATCGCATCGTCTACGTTTCCCGTCGGCTCGTCGGCGAGAAGCAGGCGCGGCCGGCTAATGACTGCCCTGGCAATTGCGACACGTTGCTGTTGCCCGCCAGAAAGTGTTGTCGGCCGTGCGTCAAGATTGTCAGCCAGACCGACCCACGTCAGCAACTCAATTACATGTTTGCGAATAGTTCCCTCACGCAATCCGGTTATTCGAAGCGGCAATGCAACGTTGTCGAACACAGACAGATGGTTGAGTAGACGAAAATCCTGAAAGACAACGCCAACTTCGCGACGAAGCTCCGGCATATCGCGCCGCGGTATCGTCGCAACATCGCGTCCGAAAAGCGTAATCAGGCCTCGTGAGGGCAATCGTGCGAGATACAATAGTTTAAGTAGCGATGATTTACCGGCACCACTGGGGCCGGTCAAAAAATGAAACGAAGCTGGACCAAGTGAAAACGACAGATCGCGCAACACTTCTGGCCCGGTGCCGTAACGCATACCGACGTTTTCAAAGCGAACCACACCGTCGGCCGCGTTTTGTTTGGTCTGTTGTTTTACCGGCATAACCGCGAATGCAAATCAACTCCCGCACAAGGCAAGACGAATCCGCTGCCAGATACAAGGATACAATGCCACGGAACTGTTCTTTGCGCAAAGCATAGCCGACCTTGCCAGATCGCTGTCTACAACCTATAAATACTCAAAATTCCGAGCGCCCACTAGGCATGATACTTAGCTGCCCCTCATGTTCCGCACGCTTTAATGTCAAAGCAGAGGCTTTGGGCACTAAAGGCCGTACGGTAAAATGTTCAAAATGTGTGCACAAATGGCACGCCATGCCAGAGGGCGTAGCCGCGCCAACACCTCCTCCTGCTCAACAACCGGCAACTGAAACTGCGCCGCCACAGCTGGAAGTCGCAGAGACTCCGCCGCCACCACCACCGGATGACCTTGCCGACAACTTCCCGGACGAGAACGATCGACCGCCGGCACCTCCACGTCGGACCAGAAATCAGGAAACCGTTAAGAAAAAATCGACGCTGAAATGGTGGATTGTGCTTGCGGCGGTAATCGTCGTCCTGTCGTCTGCCAGCGTAATATGGCGTAAATCGATCGTCGTGATGTACCCACCGGCGAATGGCTTCTTCATGATGATCAACCTTCCAGTTGATACACTTGGCCATGGGCTTGTGATCCACAAGCCAGAAACAGGGCTGCGCCTTGACGGGGAAGACCGCGTACTCACGATCAAAGGTCAGATCGGAAATACGGCCGGTAGTATCGTTGACGTCCCGTTTTTGCGAGCATCACTCCGGGATACTAAGGGTATCGAGTTACAAATTTGGACGTTCTTGGCGGAAGAACCCCGTGTGCTGCCAGGCGAACGCGTCAACTATGAATCGGAAATTCGCAATCCAGCTCAGGGTGCGACAGGGCTCGACATCACATTCACGCGTCAGGATGAAGAGAAAAATCCCGCGACAAAGTAGGCGTCAACCTCAGCCATCCACTTGGTCTAGCGGACGAGTGCTTGCTAAAATCAAATCAAGTTCAGAATTGTTGAAGTAAGCGGTCGATATAATCCTGTTCGAGCTGTGGTCTGCTCCGCTGCGATGCACGCCTACGAAGTTCGTCAAGAACTTTGCGCGCGCGCTGAAGTGCACTCTCGCTTGGTATATCGACGTCACCCTGATCCATTCCACGATAGCCTGGCGTAACTGACCGACCAAAGGGGTCTCGTGGCGTACCGGCCCTCCTCGTTCCCTGACGTTGCCCGTTTCCGGGCTGTTGACCCTGTTGCTGTATCATCTGCTCGGTGGCCGCCCGTGCGGCCTGCTGCAGCTGATCAAGCGCCTCAGATTGTGGATCGACCGCAGCACCAGGATTGCTCCCCTGTAAGGCGCTAGTCGAGTTTCGCATGGCGCGCTCAGCGCGACCAAAGGGCAAGGGTATATCGCCGCTCATCTCGCCAATTCGCCGCATAATGTCACCAAGCTGCCGCCGCAAAGCTTCCTGAAAAACCGCTTCACCGGACATATCACCTGGCTGGCCGGATCCGGGACTAGGCTCACCCTGCTCTTCCTGTTGCCCCTGTTGACCACGCTGGCCTTGCTGACCAGATTGACGATTTCCCTCTTGCTTGCCTGATTGCGCTTCCTGGGCCTCGCGGAATGTACGATCCAGAAGTTCCTGCTGACCTCGAATAAGTCGTTGCAGATCATTCAAGGTGCGCATGGCCTGGCTGCCGTTGTTAGGCTGCACCCTCGCAAATTGCCCAGACCGCAGTTCTTCCATGAGTGGCTGAAGCTGGGACAGCAATTGGCGGGCCGCGTCTTTTGCGCCACTGCGCGCCAATTCACGAATCTGATCCATAAGGTTGCGCAATTCCTGACGATCTATCGTGTTTGCACTCGGGTCGAGCAAGTTTTCATCGACTGTCGCAGTATCTTGGTCTTGCAGCGCTTCCATTAATTCGTCGAGAAATTCATTGAGCGCCGCCTCCAACTCAGCCATCAACCGCTCGAGCTCCTGGTCCGGCGCATCAGAGGCCAGTGCATCGAGCAAATTATCCTCTGCCTGACGGAGATCTCGCGCGGAAATCGACAAACGTCCGTCCTCCACTCTAAGCGCCGTGTCCCAAAGAAGTTCCTGAACTTCGGCAATTGCCGTTTCCGAATGATCATGGCTGAGCCGACCTTGTGCCGAAGTCAGCGCCAGGAAAACAACCATATCGTCGCCGTAGCGATGCGGCTGACGTGCGATAATATCCAAGCCACTCGCCGCGCGTTGCCGGTTCACGCTTGGGTCGCGTGTAAGCAATGAACGTTGTGCGATAATCGCCCGTGCAACTGGATGGTCAAAATGGCGTGTCGGCATCATTGCTGTGAGCACTTCGCTGACGCTGGTTTGGCCGATACCGTCGGTCGCAACAAGCTGATAGGCGGCTTCCAAACCTGCCCACGGATGTGGCGTTAAATCGAAAAAACCCATACCAGATACAACGCGGGAGCTCGTTGAGGGCAATGGAAGTTCATGTTCGATAACATCAGACGACTCGGGAGAATCGAGGCGTCTGATTGTTGCTGTCACCGAGTCGAGGCCATAATCGTCGGCACCAGAGAACTCAATCTGTAAGACGCCACGCGGCGTGCTCGTCGGCTCTTGCGCGAACTCGATCGTCGGCGGCGCGTCAGGAGTGACGATAACTTGCCAGGACCCAAGTAGTGCCCGTCCTTGGCTAACCGCCAGAGAACCAGAGTCATCGAGAACAATGAGACCTTTGTAGCTATACGCTTCGACTCGAACGACCTCTTGCTCATGGTCACCAATCATCACGCTCGGCTGTCCTGAGCCACCACTGACCTGCACAACTAACTCGCTGCCTGTTGGAACCTCAACCAATTCACCGTGCGTCACACCCCCGCCGGTCGAACTGAGAAATATCGGCCGATGGCCAGTATATTCTGGTGGTGTAATCCAAGCGTCGAGCACGGCTGGTGCCGCAGGTGCCAGAAATGCAAACTGAGGCATTATTGCTCTGCCGACCCGCGACCAACCATCACCCAATGTTGCGACGCCAACTGCGACAAGTGCCATTGTGAGGACAATACGCAAAGCGTGTGGATCGCGAGCCGCCAGGTGCGGTGCAGGGAGCCCGACACTCAAACCCTTGAGCATCCCACGCATTCGATGTTGATGTTCACGCCAAAGCGCGCGCGATGCGTCGCTCGCGCCCTCACCGCTCAGCGTGTCCTCAACCGCCGCCAATGGCCGATGCAAAAGGCGATTAATTCGCTCAAGTCGACGTCGCGCTTCGAGTGGCGGCGGTAATTCAATACCCTGAATACCTTGCCTAAAAAGCCACGCGAAAGCACCGACCGTAACAAGCAGGACAATACCGTGGAGCCAATTAGGCAGAAGCGGCAGAATATCCAAAAGTGCCAATAAGATGAAAAACCCGAGAACTGCGGTAGCTGGCCAGAGTGCCTGCCAAAGTCGCTCCCAAACTATCGCCGTCCAGGACAGCCAAAGACGCCAAGCACCATATTCGGGGCCTACTAAATCTGGGACAGCCATTGGGCCCTCACGCAGCTCCGCGTGCACTCGTCTTTTGATGCCACTGCGGCATCTTTTCCAGTGCAAGCAGTTCGTCATAGTCCGGTCTTACCCGAACCACAGAAAATTCGTCGCCACGCACCATGACTTCCGGCACCAGGAGCCTAGTATTATATGTCGACGCCATAACTGCACCATAAGCACCGGCCAGGGTAAAGACCAGTAAATCACCCGTTACTAACGGTGACAGGGGCGTTGAACGCGCAAATGTATCGCTAGACTCGCAGATCGGCCCAACGACATCGCTCTCAACGAGCGAGTGATCTTCGGAAGCCTCGCGTACAGGCAGAACGGCATGATTTGCGTCATAAAGCGCTGGCCGGGCCAAATCATTCATTGCAGCATCGACGACGATAATGGCACGCGCGTCGAGTGCCTTCACGTGCAAAACCTGGCAAACAAGCACACCGGAATCGGCAACCAGAAAACGGCCTGGTTCGAGGATGAGACTGCAACCAAGATGGCCTACAGTTCGCTTCACCATCGCTGCATAGTCGTTGACGGATGGGGGGGTCTCATTGCTGTAAACAACCCCGAGGCCACCTCCTAAATCCAGGCGACTCACCGCATATCCATCGCTCCGTATCGCTTCAACGAGTTCCGCCAATGCGCCGAACGCCACTTCGAACGGAGCAAGTTCCGTCAACTGCGATCCAATATGCAGAGCGAGGGATACCGGTCGCACGCCAGGCAACATTGACGCCCGTGCAAACATGGCTCGAACTTCGCCGATGGGGATTCCAAATTTGCTGGTTCGAACACCTGTGGTGATCTTCGCGTGTGTACCAGCATCAACGTCCGGATTGACGCGCAAGGCAATATCTATCTCTTGGTCATGCGCCGAGGCGATCGCGCTCAACATGTCGAGTTCAGATGCAGATTCAACATTAATTTGCCGAATGCCTTGCTCAAGAGCGTAAACGAGCTCCTCTGGCGTCTTGCCAACACCGGAGAAGACGACACGTTTCGGGTCTGCACCCGCTTTCAGAACTCTGCGAAGTTCGCCTTCCGAAACGACATCGGCGCCAGCGCCCTGCTGGACAAGCGTATTTATCACTGCAAGGTTTGAATTTGCCTTAACCGCGTAACAAACCTGCGCATCTTGACCCGCAAAGGCATCAGCAAACGCCCTGTAGTTCTGCTCTATTCTAGTTGTCGAATAGCAATAGAACGGCGTCCCCACCTCATCTGCGATACGATCGAGTGGTACGTCTTCTGCGTTAAGAACGCCGGCGCAATACCTAAATTCGCTCATTGTTGTTTTGGATACTGCTGAGGGAACTGATTTTCTCCGCCAGGCGCCTTGGGTGAACCCTTCTTCCCGCATGCGGAAAGGCATAGCGAAAGCATGAGCGCTATGACAAAGGCGCTAAACGCTTGCTTCATAAGTACCTCCTTCGGGCCGCCCTTACCGCTTCACGGACTCTTTCCGGAGCTGTTCCGCCGAAGCTGGTTCTGCTCGCAAGAGATGCGTCCACCGAGAGCACCGAGAAGACATCTTCGCTGATGCTCGGCTCAATTTCCCGCATAACCTCCAACGGAAGATCTGCCAGCTCGCAATTCAGCTTCTCTGCAGCCGCGACAATGCGGCCAGTCACCTGATGCGCCCTGCGGAATGGCATGTCGTGGCATCTCACCAACCAATCGGCAAGATCCGTCGCCGTCGGATAACCGCGATTGAGTGCACTGCGCATAACATCGCGCTGCACATTGAGATCACCGACCATACCCGTCAGCGCGGCAATAACCAGCCCGAGGCTGTCGGCCGCGTCAAACGTTGGCGGCTTGTCCTCCTGCATATCCTTGCAGTAGGCAAGCGGCAGGCCCTTCATTACAGCGAGCAACGACACCAACGAACCCAGGATGCGACCGGCCTTGGCACGCACAAGCTCGGCTGCGTCGGGATTGCGCTTCTGCGGCATGATTGACGAACCGGTGGTAAACCTATCTCCAAGACGCACAAAGTCGAATTGCTGTGTACACCAAAGTACAATCTCCTCTGCCAACCGGCTCGCATGCACACCACAGATCGCCGTTGCAGCGAGAAACTCGAGCACGAAATCACGTGCCGAAACGGCATCAAGCGAGTTAGCCATCGGCGCATCAAAATCCAGAGCCTTGGCGGTCGCTTCACGATCGATCGGGAATGCTGTTCCAGCAAGCGCCGCTGCACCAAGCGGGCTCTCGTTCAGCCTGACCCGACAGTCATGAAATCGCCCCCGGTCCCGTCCAAACATTTCCACGTAGGCGAGCAAATGATGACCGAAGGTTACTGGCTGTGCCGACTGCAGGTGTGTAAACCCCGGCATGGCCGTATCGGCTTCGGTTTCGGCACGATCGATCAATACGCTCTGCAGTCCGACTAATGCCGCATCGGTCGCATCAATTGCGTCGCGCACCCATAGCCGAAGATCGGTCGCCACCTGATCGTTACGGCTGCGTGCCGTATGCAGCCGACCGGCGGCATCACCAATCAAATCTGCAAGCCGAGACTCGATATTCATATGAACATCTTCGAGTGCGGGCTTGAAATCGAAGTCTCCCGAAGCGATTTCCTTATGTATCCGGTCGAGGCCTTTCAGAATAGAGTTGCCATCGGTCAGGTTGATAATGCTCTGATCCATGAGCATCTTACAGTGGGCCTTGGAGGCAGCAATATCTTGAACATAGAGTCGTCTATCAATGTCGATAGAGGCGTTGATCCGTTCCATAACCTCGTCCGGACCACCGGTAAAGCGGCCGCCCCACATGTTGTTGGCGCTCGTTTGGTCGTTGGCTCTCATTCGTTTAATTCCACGTGGTGCGTTGTCAAACAGTTGTATCTTACGGCGATGCTAGCAATTGCCATTATCGTCTTGATACCTGCCAGACACGCAGTTGCCGACAATCCGCCACTAACTGGCTGGATGGAACAATTTATCCTTAACGAAACGCCTCTGCCAGTGCCCGAAACCGCGATGCAGAACGGCGCGGGCGAAACACTCACGCTAAATTCGTTTCGAGGCAAGGTTTTATTGGTTAATTTTTGGGCAACTTGGTGTGCACCGTGTATACGGGAGATGCCATCACTTGACCGCCTTCAGGCCGCTTTGAACGGACAAAACTTTCAGGTAATCGCAATAAACTCAGACCGCCAAGGCAGCAAAGTTGCACAGTCTTTCCTCGAAAATATCGAAATCCAAAACCTCGACACCTTCATCGACGAGAAGATGGCGATTGGTCGCGATTTGGGCGTTAAGGGTCTACCTGCGTCATTTTTGATAAGCGCCGATGGCCAAGTCCTGGGACGCCTGGTTGGATTGGCCGAATGGGATTC
>CAVOAK010000029.1:0-25331 GCA_963693665.1 Alphaproteobacteria bacterium
GTTGGCGATCGTGTTCCTTGCTGTGGTCGGTCTTTTCGTCGCGGGCTCACATACAACATTTGGCGAAGATTGGCTGATCGTTGTCATCGGCGCAGTAATCGGCGGTTATATGGCGCTCAACATTGGTGCCAATGATGTAGCCAATAACATGGGCCCAGCGGTTGGTGGCAAAGTTCTGACAGTCTTGGCCGCTATATTGATTGCAGCAGTATTTGAGACTGCGGGCGCCCTGCTTGCTGGCGGCGATGTTGTAAAGACGATATCGAAGGGTATTATTTCACCCGGCAATGAGGTTAGCGTCGGTGAATTCCGAGATTTAATGTTGAGCGCTTTGTTGGCCGCGGCATTGTGGATTAATTTGGCGACAGTTTTTAATGTCCCAGTCTCGACAACACACTCGATTGTCGGCGGTGTCCTTGGCGCGGGAGTCGCGGCGGCCGGCGTTGGGTTGGTTAACTGGGTTACAATGGGACAAATTGTCGCCAGTTGGGTGATTTCGCCAGTTCTTGGTGCCGTAATCGCGGCTGCGTTTCTATTTTTCATCACGGTTCGTGTGTTGAACGTCGAGAACCGTTTGGAAGCAGCCAAAAAATGGGTACCCATTCTCATTGCGATGATGGCCGCGGCATTTGCCGCCTACATGGCGATGAAGGGATTGAAGAAGGTTTGGCGGCCGTCGGCTGCGGAAATTATGCTGTTTTCTGGCGGTTGTTTTCTGGCGGCATATTTGTTGTCACGGCCATTTATTGCCAATCGCGTCGGCCGCTTGGAAAACCGCAAAGAGGATATTTACAGCCTGTTTGATGTTCCGCTAATCGCGGGTGTTGCCTTGTTATCCTTTGCCCATGGCGCCAACGATGTCGCCAACGCCGTCGGCCCCCTGGCCGCTCTCGTCTCGACAATCGGAGAGCAGACCGAAATCGCAAGTAAAGTTACGATACCACTCTGGGTTATGGCGGTAGGGGCCTTCGGTATTGCCCTTGGCCTGGGTCTGTTCGGGCCAAGGCTGATTGCCGTTGTTGGCGAGAAGATAACGCGCTTGAATTCGCCAAGGGCATATTGCGTCGCCCTGTCCGCAGCAATCACCGTATTGATCGCAACAACGCTGGGACTGCCCGTAAGTTCAACACATATCGCCCTTGGTGCGGTCTTCGGCGTTGGGTTTTTGCGTGAGTTTCTTGAGAACCCAAACAGACGAAACCGGCGTCCTGGGCATAAGCTGAATGCGACGTCCGATGATGCGTTTAACAGCCGAGGATTTCGTTCTGTGCGCCGTTTGGTGCGGCGGCGGTATGTTACGTCTATTGCCGCCGCATGGGTAATTACTGTCCCTGCCTCAGCGGGCCTTGCGGCTATGGTTTATGGACTTTTGCAGCTTCTTTGATCCACGGCTTTAACTTATCAAATTGATTGATGAGAAAGAGGTAATCCTCCCGGTACGCGACGTGGGATGAATCCTCAATGAGTGCCCAATGGCGCTGACGTTTTGCCATTTCTGGCCATTCGTCTGTCTGCTCCGTCACAAGGAAGGGGTAATACGTCACCGGGACAAGATCTTTTCCATGGCTAGTCTGTTTCGTGATGGTGACGGTGACCGGAAAATTCTCGATAATGATCCCCCGCACACCCGCTTCTTCGAAAGCCTCGCGATGGCACGTATCCGCGTGGCTTTCATTTGGTTTCTGTGTGCCTTTCGGCAAAATCCATCGGCCCCTGGTCTGCGATGTGACAAACAATATGGCTACCGAATCGTCCCGAATGTCGAAGGGAATGATCCCAATTCTGTGCATGGTTGCCTCTGTCGTCTTGAAACTAGGGGTTATATAGCAACCCAGAAGAGCGAAAAGCTTAGTTTGTCGCCTCGATAGCGTCGCATGCCGCCAAAGCCGCGAGCGTAATGATATCGTTGATCGTTGCACCCATCTGCACGACCTGGATGGATTTTTCTAGCCCTATGAGTATCGGCCCTATCGCGGTTCCGCCAGCCATTTCCTGCAACAATTTTGCACTGATGTTGGCGCTGTTGAGCCCGGGCATGATCAACACGTTCGCGGGTCCTGTTAGTCGCGAAAATGGATAGTGGCGCTGCATAAGGTCGTAGTCCAGGGCTGTGTCAGCCGCCATGTCGCCGTCGTATTCGAAGTCAACATTTTGCTGGTCTAGGATCTTTATAGCCTCATGAATTGTTGCGTTGGCGGGGCGGGGCGGGTTGCCAAAGTTTGAATCGGAAAGAAATGCGACGCGAGGCTCGTGTCCCATTTCGCGCGCTTTTTCCGCTGCTTGTATGGCGATGCCAGCTATTGTCTCGCTGTCGGGATTCTCGTTCACGCGTGCGTCACCGATAAACACGGTTCGCCCACGAAGAACGATAACTTGAAGACCAATGACGTGCTGCCCGGGCATTGGATCAATAACTCGCATGATCGATTCGTAGGCCGCCGAGAAGGTTCGGGTTGCGCCGGTTACCAAGGCATCAGCGTCACCACAGGCAACCATACAGGCACCAAATACGTTGCGATCCTGGTTAACGAGACGCTGGCAATCACGGTGCAACATGCCCTCGCGCTGCGTGCGGTTGTAGAGGAACGCCGTATACTTTGGGTTTTCGGAACTAAGCCGTGCGTTGTGAAACTCGATGCCACTAATTTCACCGACGCCAATGGCTGTGATTACGTCGGCAATGCGTTCTTCGCGCCCGATGAGAATGGGCGTACCGTAACCGGCATTTCGGAACCCGATCGCTGCTCTGATTACGCGTTCATCTTCGCCTTCAGCAAAGACGACACGCTGCGGGCTCGAACGGACTTGCTCGAAGATCAGATGGAGCATTGAGGCAGTGACATCCATCCGCGCCGAGAGTTTTTTCTTGTACGCGGCCATATCGGTTATCGGCTTTTGCGCCACTCCGCTATCGACAGCAGCCTTGGCGACCGCTGCGGGCACAGCAATGACAAGCCGCGGATCAAATGGAACTGGTATGATGTAATTAGGTCCATAGCGCATGCGCTGGCCGCCATATGCCGCTTCTACCTCCTCCGGCACCTCCTCACGGGCGAGTTCAGCCAGCGCCTCAGAGGCCGCGATCTTCATCGCGTCGTTTATTGTGTTGGCTCTAACGTCGAGCGCTCCGCGAAATATGTAGGGAAATCCAAGAACATTATTGACCTGGTTCGGATAATCCGAGCGTCCGGTGGCGATAATTACATCTGAACATGCCTTGTGCGCGTCCTCAGGCGAGATTTCTGGGTCCGGGTTAGCCATGGCAAATACAATGGGCTTGGCTGCCATTCCGGCAACCATTTTCGTCGTGACACAGTCCTTGCGCGAGAGCCCAAAGAATACATCTGCGCCGTCCATGGCCTCAGCGAGTGTCCGTGCCTTCGTGTTAGCTGCGTGGGCAGACTTCCATTGGTTCATGCCGTCTTCTCGACCTTGGTAAATCGCGCCACGGCTGTCGCACATGACAACATTGTCGTGTGCCACTCCCATTGACTTGATCAATTCAACACAGGCAATTGCTGCTGCGCCCGCGCCATTGACGACAATGCGCGTCTTTGTGATGTCTCGGCCGGTTAGATGAAGGGCGTTAATAAGGCCGGCCGACGCTATGATCGCTGTACCATGTTGATCGTCGTGGAAGACCGGAATATTCATAACTTCGCGCAGTCGCTGCTCGATGATGAAACATTCTGGGGCCTTAATATCCTCCAAATTGATGCCGCCGAAGCTTGGTTCGAGCAGGCGAACGCAGTTGACGAACTGATCGACATCCGTGGTGTCGACTTCGAGGTCAATGGCGTCGACATCTGCAAAGCGCTTGAAGAGCGCAGCTTTACCCTCCATGACGGGTTTGGACGCTAGGGCACCGATTGCGCCAAGACCCAGCACTGCCGAGCCATTTGAGATCACTGCGACAAGGTTGCCCTTGTTTGTGTAGTCGAAGGCCGTCGAAGGATCTTCAGCGATACGTAGGCACGGGACCGCGACGCCTGGCGAGTACGCAAGCGACAGATCACGTTGTGTAGTAAGTGGCTTGGTCGCGCTGATTTCGATCTTGCCGGGACGGCCACTCGAATGGAATAGCAACGCTTCTTCGTCGGTGATTCGATTATCGTCCATCATTCCCCCACCTGAGCGCAATAGATTTCGCCTTTTGGTCTGGCGCCTTGTCTTTAGGACATTGTCGCACAAACGCATAAACGATTCCTAGCTGCCCACTTCGGCAACCGGGGGCAACCTGTTATGATAAGGCGCGATGACAATGCAGCGAAACAAGTCCAATGGTGTTACGCCGATGATGGCGCAATATCTGGAGATCAAGCAGGAGCATCCTGATTGCCTGTTGTTTTACCGTATGGGCGATTTTTACGAATTGTTCTTCGACGACGCGGTCAAGGCATCCGGCGTATTGGACATCACGTTAACTAAGCGCGGGACCCACGATGGCAAAGATATCCCGATGTGTGGTGTGCCAGTTCATGCCGCCGACGCTTATTTGCCACGGTTGATCCGAAAGGGGTTTCGGGTCGCAGTTTGCGAGCAAATGGAAGATCCCGCAGCGGCGCGAAAGCGCGGCCCCAAATCCGTTGTCATGCGTAGCGTTGCGCGGGTCATCACTCCGGGGACGCTCACGGAAGACACGCTTTTGGATGCGCGGGAGAATAACTATCTCGCAGCGTTAGCGGAGGTTGGCGATGCATATGGGCTCGCCTGGGTCGAGGTTTCCACCGGCGAGTTTTTGACAGAAGGCGTCACGGGTCGTTCGTTGAATGTAGCGTTGGAGCGTGTTGCTCCGGGCGAACTTTTAGTGCCAGAGCGCTTGTTGAGGCGCGCTTCGTTGGTCGATTTGCTTGTGAACTGGCGTGACAGACTAACACCTCAACCGGACAGTCGCTTTGATTCGGAAAATGCAGCGGAGCGATTGCAAAAGCATTATGGCGTCGCCTCGCTCGACGGATTTGGTAATTTCACGCGGGCAGAAGTTTCGGCGGCCGGCGCGATTATTGACTATGTTGCGCTGACCCAAGTTGGTCAGTTGCCCCGCCTGGAACGACTGAGCCAAGTTGCTGCAGGGTCCGTTATGGAAATTGACGCTGCGACGCGTCGAAACCTCGAACTTTCTCAGACACTGACTGGTGAGAAGTCTGGAAGTCTCCTCTCTGTTATGGACGACACGGTTACCGGCGCCGGCGCACGCCTGCTGTCGCGGCGTCTAGCTGCACCGCTGACTGATGTCGACCAAATTTGTAATCGCCTAGATGCGGTGCAATTTTTCTTTGACGACAATGAGCTTTGCGCAGATATCCGGCGCTATTTGCGTGGTTCGTCCGATCTAGAGCGCGCGCTTTCTCGGCTGACAGTTGGCCGAGGTGGGCCTCGTGATTTGGCTTCGGTTCGCGATGCCCTTTCCCTCGCGGCGGAACTCAAAGCATCGCTCGCAAATGCCAAGCAGGGTCTGCCAAGCGACTTATCCAAAGCTCATACGAACCTTGGCGATCATGGTATCCTAATTAAAAGGCTTGCGCGGGCGCTCGCGGATGAACTGCCACTTTTGGCCCGCGATGGTGGCCTTATTGCGCCTGGATATTCAGCTGAACTCGATGAGATCCTTCAACTACGCGACGAAAGTCGGCGGCTTATTACAAATCTTGAGGCGCAGTATCGAGTTGAGAACGGAATCCAACCGCTAAAAATCCGCCACAATAACGTTCTTGGTTATTTTATTGAGCTACCCGCGGCACACGCGCCGAAATTGACGGAGAATTTCATCCATCGTCAGACGTTGGCGAGTGCCATGCGGTATTCGACTGTAGAGCTATCAAGCCTTGCCCATGATATCGGCGAGGCTGCGGATCACGCGTTGGCAATCGAATCAAAATTGTTTGATGGCTTGGTTGATGACGTGATTGGCCGCGCGGATGTTGTTGCCGATGCGGCGCGTGCCATGGCGCAGCTCGATCTAGAGACCGCACTCGCTAACCTCGCTGTTAACAGGCAATTTTGCCGCCCCATTATAGATAATTCCACCGCCTTTACGATCAGCGGAGGGCGTCATGCTGTTGTCGAATCATTTCTTCGAGAGAGGAGTCGTGAGGCATTTGTCGCCAACGATTGTGAGCTTGGACCAGAAGGTCGGCTGTGGCTCGTCACCGGCCCCAACATGGCGGGCAAGAGTACGTTTCTGCGGCAGAATGCGCTCATCGCAATACTTGCCCAAATGGGTTCGTTCGTGCCTGCGAAGAACGCGCATATCGGCGTCGTCGATCGACTGTTTAGCCGCGTCGGTGCGGCTGACGATTTGGCTCGCGGCCGATCAACGTTCATGGTGGAGATGGTAGAGACGGCAGCAATACTCAATCGGGCAGGAAACCGTTCACTGGTAATTCTCGATGAAATTGGTCGCGGCACAGCGACATTCGACGGCTTGTCGATTGCGTGGGCGTCCGTCGAGCACCTCCATGATGTCAATAAATGCCGAGCGCTCTTTGCAACGCATTATCATGAACTAACTGCTCTGACAGCACGGTTGGAGTCACTCCGTCCGCATACAATGCGGGTAAAGGAATGGCAGGGTGACGTTGTGTTTCTTCATGAAGTCGCGCCGGGCGCTGCGGATCGTTCGTATGGTGTACATGTGGCTCGGCTTGCGGGCCTGCCGGCGTCAGTCGTTGGACGCGCCGAGGAAATACTTGAAACACTCGAGGCGGGTGAGCAATCGGGAGCAGTCGCGCGCCTTGCGGACGATTTACCGCTTTTCCGTAGCGCTCCTGAGGCGCAGTTGGTTCCCCAGAAATCGGCTGTTGATGAGGTGCTCGCTGAAACTAATCCTGACGAACTCACACCTCGCACCGCACTAGAATTGATCTATCGCTTAAAAGGCTTGCCGGAACGATGAAACATTGGTTTGTGATGGCCGCAGAAACGCCCTGCAAAGACAGTTCAGAGGACGGAGAGCTGTGACGGAAGTGCGCCGCAATGGGAGGACAAATCAACTCGACGATGGAGTGCTCTTAACCGCTGTAACGGCGATTCTTGAAGACCGCGCAGCAGGCGATAGTGGGCGCCGCTCGGCAATGCGCGAGCGCTATGGCGAGGCACTCAAACATGTAAGAAGCGAAATCCGTCGGCGCTTTGACGCCGACCAAGATGGCGTAAAAACTGCGCGCGCGACTTGCCGTGTTATGGATCAACTCATCCGCATCATTTGGGAAGCGGCAACCCGTATTTATCCGGTTGCAAACCCGACATCCGGGGAGCGCATTGCCGTTGTCGCGGTGGGTGGTTACGGTCGCGGACGCTTGGCACCGGCGTCTGATGTCGACCTAATGTTTCTTATTCCCTACAAGCTAGCGCCGCACAGCGAACAGCTCATCGAACATCTCCTATATATGTTGTGGGATTTGGGCCTAAAGGTCGGGCATGCCACGCGGTCGCTCGAGGACTGTGTACGCCTTTCCCTGCTCGATATCACCGTGCGAACTGCGGTGCTCGAAGCGCGCTTCGTCTGTGGCGACAGTGGTCTTTTTTCAACCCTCACAAGGCGCTTCCGTTCCAAAGTTGTTAAGGGCACGGAGTCAGACTTTATTGAGGCCAAACTTGCTGAGCGCGACCGTCGCCATAAGCGTCTCGGTGGCTCCCGCTATGTGCTCGAACCGAACATCAAAGACGGAAAGGGTGGTTTGCGAGACCTACACACGCTCTATTGGATTGGGACCTATCTCCATCGCGCAGGCACAGCTGATAAGCTTGCTGATCGACGCATATTAATCGCGAAGGAGGCGCAGAGATTTGATAAGGCGGAACGGTATCTTTGGACCTTGCGGTGTCACCTTCATTATCTCGCTGGGCGCGGCGAGGAACGACTTACCTTTGACGTTCAACCGGAACTCGCAGAGCGTATGGGTTACCGGGATCACACGGGTGCCCTAGCCGTCGAGCGTTTCATGAAGCACTATTTTCTTATTGCTAAGGATGTTGGAAATTTGACGCGCATCTTTTGCGCCGTATTGGAGGCACGTCACCAGCGTCGACTACCCGCGCACGCTCATCGCTTTGGTTCAACCATCGAAGGTTTTTTGCTTGAGCGTGGGCGATTGAACGTCACCACACCAGATCATTTTGCGGACCAGCCGGCGGATCTAATCCGATTATTCGAAGTTTCCGGCCGTACTGGGACGGACATTCATCCAGGCGCCTTGCAGCAGGTCACGCGTAACCTGGGATTGATCGACGCCAGCTTGCGGGAAAGCGAGGAGGCGAATCGTTTATTCCGGTGTATTCTGACGGCGCGCGAACGCGCCGATACGACTCTGAGGCGCATGAATGAGGCAGGTGTTCTCGGGCGCTTCATCCCGGACTTTGGTCGCGTCATCGCGCAGATGCAGTATGACATGTATCACGCCTACACGACCGACGAGCACACCATCTTTACAATTGGGATACTCGGCCAAATCGAGCGCCAGGAACTCGTGGAAGAGCATCCGTTGGTGTCGGAAGAAATTCAGAAAATCCTGTCGCGAGATGTTCTCTATGCCGCGATGTTTTTGCACGACATTGCTAAAGGCCGCGGTGGCAACCACCCCGCTCTCGGCGCTGAAGTTGCTATTCAGTTGGGTCCGCGCCTTGGCTTCACGGCAGAGGAAACCGAGAGCGTCGCTTGGCTCGTACGCAATCATTTGGTGTTTAGCGACACCGCCTTTCGACGTGATCTTGACGACCCAAAAACAATTGTGGATTTGGTTTCGCTTGTGCAGTCACGTGAACGCTTGCGTTTGCTCCTTTGTATGACCGTTGCTGATATTAGCGCTGTTGGACCCGGCATTTGGAATGAGTGGAAAGCAACACTCCTGCGCGAGCTTTATCACCGAGCGGACGAATTGATGTCGATGGGTCTTGAAGTTAAGAGCAGGTCGTCGCAGGTCAACGCAGTCAAACAGTCGTTGCGAAAATATCTCGTGGACTGGCCGCCGGAAGAGATTGATTTGTATATCGAGGGGGCAGAATTCGCGTACTGGTTGGCCTACGAACATGAACAGTTAATTGGACACGCTGAGATGGTGCGTGCAGCTGGAATAAGCGGAAATCCGGTGGGGTCACAGGTCAGCGTCGATCCAAGTCGCGCGGCGACGGGTATAACTATCTATGGTGCAGACCAGCCGGGTTTGTTTCGGCGTGTTGCTGGCGCGCTTTCAGCGGCCGGCGCAAATGTTGTGGATGCGAAAGTGTCGACCCTCAAGTATGGGATGGTTCTTGATAGCTTCTGGTTTCAAAATTCTTTGGGGGGGCTCTTCGATGATGAAGAGCGGTTATCGCGCCTTGAGGTGATGGTTCGTCGAGCAGCGTCAAAGGACGCAAAAGACTGGCCATCCCTTCCAACGCATTTCAGCGGTTCGCTGCGGACGCAGGTATTCACGGTGACACCCCGGGTGCTTATCGATAACAAGGCCAGCAACACCCATACCGTTCTTGAAATTAACGGCCTTGATCGCCCGGGCTTGCTCTATGACGTGACCGATGCGATTACGAATTGCGAGTTGCAGATTTCCGCGGCCAAAGTTTCTACGTATGGCGCGCAGGTCGTCGACGTATTTTATGTAAAGGATAATTTCGGTATGAAAGTGGAGCATCCTTCCCGGCTCGATCGACTTCGTGTTGCCCTACTCTCAGGCCTTCAGGACGCAGCCGACGCTGTTTAGAGTTGAGGTCTCCGCAACAATGGGTGCGCGGGTGCATAGCGCTTAACAGAGTCTAATCCCGGAACCCCTAGCCATAGGATATTCAATCAAGATGCGCCATCTTCCTGCCGTGAATCAGCGCTAGATATTCATCTCATGGCGCTCCTCCGTTCAGTTGCAACGCTTGGCGGCTACACTTTGGTGAGCCGGATTCTCGGATTCGTCCGAGATATTCTGCTCGCGAATGCGCTTGGTGCTGGGATGATTGCGGACGCATTTTTTGTCGCTTTCAAGTTTCCTAATTTTTTTCGGCGGCTATTTGCTGAAGGTGCCTTTAACGCTGCCTTTGTGCCGCTCTACGCAGGTCGCCTTGCAAAGGATGGCCTGGAACCTGCCAGACGATTTGCTGGTGAAGCGGCGGCCGTCCTGTTGATAGCGCTAGCTGCTTTTACAATTACCGCGATGGTCGCCATGCCATGGCTTATGTTCGTGCTGGCGCCAGGGTTTGTCGAGGACCCGGATAAGCTCGCGTTGACGACCGAGCTCACTCGGTTGACCTTTCCATATCTTATGTTCATGGCCTTGATGGCGCTGCTCGGCGGCATGTTGAATTCGCTGGAGCGCTTTGCTGCGACCGCCGCTGCACCAATACTTCTTAATATTGTGCTGATCGCCGCACTCCTCCTGACGCGTGCCGGCGTGTTTAACCTGCCGGGGCACACTTTGGCTTGGGGCGTTGCGCTTGCCGGCGCTGCCCAGTTTGTTGCAATAGCCTGGGTGTGTCACCGCGCCGGCATAATGATTTGCCTGCCGCGACCACGGCTGACACCAGGCGTTCGGCGACTACTGATGTTGATGGCACCAGGATTGGTGGGTGCGGGCGTTGTTCAGGTTAATCTTGTCGTCGACGTAATTCTTGCCTCGCTCTTGGCAGAGGGCTCCGTGTCGTATCTCTATTTTGCGGATCGAGTGAACCAATTACCGCTCGGCGTCGTCGGCGTTGCGGTCGGTGTGGCGCTATTGCCGCTACTTTCGCGACAACTTGGCGCGGGTGATACCGAAGGCGCTCGAGCAAGCCAGAACAGAGCCATTGAGTTCAGTATGTTGCTAACTTTGCCCGCGGCGGCGGCGCTGGTTGCAATGCCTCTGCCTATCATTTCAGGTCTCTTTCAACGCGGTGCGTTTGACGTATCGGCGGCGCAGGCGACTGCTGACGCGCTCGCCGCCTTTGCCTGTGGCTTACCGGCATATGTTCTCATAAAAACGCTGACACCAGCATTTTTTGCCCGCGAAGATACCGCAACACCAGTTAAGATCGCTGCGAGTGCGATGGTTGTGAACATAATCCTCGCTGCTATCCTCATGCAGTATTGGGCCCATGTGGGGATTGCCCTTGCGACCGCAATTTCAGCTTGGCTCAATGCGATTTTTTTGCTTGTTGTCCTTTGGCGTCGCGGGCACATAGACCCCGATCGCCAACTGTTCTTGCGCCTTCCTCGCATTATGCTTGCCTCTGCCGTTTTGGGTTTTGTCTTATGGCAAGCGGCGCAGTGGTTTGCTGCGATGTTCCATGGCCCGCTCTGGCAGCAGTCCATAACGCTTGCTCTTTTTGTTTTTGGCGGTGCATTCCTGTTTGCGATCCTCGCGCAAATTTGTGGTGCTGCAGATATTCGTGAATTGGTTACGGTCTTTCGGCGCCGACCGACCGCTTGACCGGTACGAGCGTAGTCGCCATAACACCCCGCCTCTAATCCCTGCTCGGTCGCGGAGTCCAAAACCATGAACCGAATATTTTCGGGCATTCAGCCCACCGGCATGCTGCATCTTGGCAACTATCTTGGGGCGATCCGCAATTGGGCGCGCCTTCAGGATGACTACGAATGCATCTACTGCATGGTTGACCTGCATGCGATTACCTTGTGGCAAGATCCGAAGGAATTGCGCGGCGCTACGCGCGAAGTTACGGCTGGGCTCATTGCGGCAGGCGTCGATCCGAAAAAGAACATCATCTTCAACCAGAGCCAGAATCCAGATCATGCAACCCTCGCCTGGATTTTCAATTGTGTCGCGCGGCTCGGCTGGCTCAATCGCATGACGCAATTCAAAGAGAAGGCGGGAAAGCAACGTGAGAATGCCTCAGTCGGGCTCTACGTCTATCCAAACTTGATGGCCGCTGACATTCTTGCTTACAAGGCGACGCATGTTCCTGTTGGCGAGGATCAGAAACAACATCTCGAGCTTGCCCGTGATATCGCGCAGAAATTCAACAATGATTTTGGTGTGGAGTATTTTCCGTTGACCGAGCCGCTAATTTTTGGCGGCGCTACCCGGGTCATGTCACTGCGTGACGGGAATAATAAGATGTCGAAGTCGGACGCGTCGGATTTGAGTCGGATCAATTTGACAGATGGGCCGGATGAGATTGCTCAAAAAATCCGCCGAGCTAAGACGGATCCGGAACCGCTGCCAAGCGAGTTAAAGGGTTTGGACGGCCGGCCGGAAGCGGAGAACTTAATTGGGATATACGCTGCACTTAAGGATATTGAACGCGACGCTGCGATGGCTCAGGTTGGTGGGTGGCAGTTTTCCGACTTCAAGCGCGAACTTACGGAGCTTGCTGTCTCTGTGCTCGGACCAATTGGGTCGGAAATGCAACGGCTTATGGGCGACACCGCGTATATTGACGGTGTTCTGAACGTCGGTGCTGATTCAGCTAGGGCACTTTCGGCGCCGGTGTTGCGAGAGGTTTTTGATATTGTCGGCTTTGTCCAGCCCACACGAGATTAGCCGTTGAATTCAGAGAATTTCGTTGGAGCCTCCGAGCCTCCATTTCTCAACCTTCGGGATAGCATCAGACATCGACATTGCAGCATGTCTGGCATTGATGGCAGGATACAGGACTTCTCGGTGGGAGGAATTCGTATATGAACGCTACCGAAGATTCACGGGTTCACACAGAAGATGCGACGCAGGCGTCGGGCACTGAGAGCGAGCGCGTATTTCTTGTCGTCCTGGACAACAGCGTGGAGATGCGGGTTGCGCTGCATTTTGCCTGTCTTCGCGCACGCCGTACGGGGGGGCGTGTCGCATTCCTGTTTGTACAGGAGCACGCGGACTTTCAACATTGGGTTGCGGTTGGAGACTTAATGCGCGAAGAGGCGCGCGAGGAGGGTGAAGAGATGCTCCAGCGTCTTTCAGCCGACGCCCTCAAATGGGCGGGCAGTTTGCCAATTTACTACATGCGTGAGGGCGATAGGCGAGAGGAATTATTTAGCTTGCTCGAGGAAGAGCCGTCTATTTCCGTTGTTGTACTCGCCGCCAGTGCTGGTTCAGAAGGGCCTGGACCAATCATATCCTACGTATGGGGGAAGGGAGCGGGACGTCTTCGTATACCGATTACAATCGTCCCTGGCTCCCTTACTGAAGAGGAGATAGTAGCTCTAACGTGATGCGTTGACGGTGAAAGAGTGAATTTATTGCCGTCCAAAGTGATAAATTAACACTGTTTGCTTGAGGGGTATTGTTGAACGGGATATGTTAACGCTGCCTTGGCGCTTTAGGGGGTGGAAGGCCATCAAAATGTCTCGTTTGGCGGTGTTTGCCAGACAAAATCGCATACTTTGGGTTTTCATAGTGCTGGCTGCGTATGCAGCCGTGCTGTGGGCGTTGTTGGTTCCGCAGGGCGGAATTACGCGCGTCGCAGCGGAGCGTCTCAACGACAGTGTGGCGACGACAGCACCATCAGCACTAAGGAAGCCTGGCACTGTGATGCTGCTTCCTTCGATCGATAAGCTGGACGCCATGTTTGCCGGCATCGGATATCACCTGGACGACGTTCGTAACGGCAGTACCAGAGTGCCCCGGTTGACACTTGCGGGATTGCCCCCTGACATGGCGCAAATTTCTTTGCCGGGCCAGCGCAAGGAAATGTTCTTGCGCTACATGTTGCCGTTGATCCTTGAAGCAAATCACCGTGTCCTGGAACAACGTAATCGCCTTCTTGCACTGAAACGGGATCTTGAAAACGGCGCAAGCGTCTCGCTTGAATCGTGGCGGTGGTTCCTGGATCTGGCTGATGAGTATCAGGTTGGAGCGGAGCAAATTGTTGAGTTGGTGCGGCGCGTCGATATAACGCCGCCATCCCTTGCGCTCGCCCAGGCGGCGATTGAGAGTGGTTGGGGAACGTCGCGATTTGCCCTTGAGGGAAATTCTGCGTTCGGTCAATGGACCACCGAGCAATACGATGGTCTCGTGCCTCACGAGCGCCCAGAGGGGCATAGTTATAAAATTAGATCGTTCGAACGACCCATAGATGCCGTGCATTCTTATATTCGCAACCTCAATACGCATCGCGCATATCGCGCTTTTCGGAAAAAGCGCGCGGCATTGCGCGATTCGGACGGCACCCTGGATTCAATGAAGTTAGTAGAGACGCTTGAAGGTTACGCGGAGGAAGGTGAAATTTATCTTCGACTGCTAAAGCGCGTCATACTGATCAACAACCTTAGAACATTGGACAGCGCGAAACTAGGTGATGACGTATTGAGTTTTGGACCCGATGCCTGAATTGCGGTTAGTCGAGGTCCACGAAGAACTGCCTGCCAAACCAGCGCCATCGACCCTTACCATCGGGTAGCGTGCAGTTTATACGCGACCTACCCTGCGGCAATTTCTCGGCAAAGCGCAGCTCAACTCGCCTGGCACCAAGGCGCTCAATATTCAAGCGTCCCTGTTGCGAATTATAGCAAGCCAGTTGATCTAACTTGCTGATTGTGGCGCCGACCGAGAATCCGAAATCCGGTGGATTTCGTGTGAGAAGCGGGTCCGCAGGCGTTATGTCCTGAACTGGCAATGGTAACGCATTGGCCGCTGTGCGAAGGCGGTCAATTCCGCCAAAAGTTTCGTTAAACGCGAATCTGGGCAGGAAGTATCGATCGGAGGTTAGGTGGGCGACGCCGGAGTGTTGTCCGAATGCTGCAATGAATCCAGATTCAACAATTGTTGCGCGTACATCGAGACTCATTTCGCCATACGGATATGCGAACAGCGTCGGAGCCGTCCCTAATTCTTCTATAAAACGAAGGTTCGCCTCAGCGATGTCTGCCTCATTTCGAATGCGTGGGCTCGCTGCCATATGCAGATGTGTATGTGTTTGACTACCGATTGCCACACCGGCATCTCGCATCTCACGAATTTGCTCCCATGACATATAACGCTGGCTTCGCCGATCAACAGCTTCTGTCGCTATAAACAAGGTGACCGGTAAACCTGCGGCTTTTAGTCGGGGCCAAGCATTCTCAAAAACAGAACGATAGGCGTCGTCGATACTGATACCAATCGCTCGATCAGGCAGTACAAGGCCCTCCCGCAGGGCAGAAACGATATCGGACAGCGGTAGAACCGTGTAGGGGCCACTGGTAAGTTCTTCTATATGAGAGTCGAGTTGTTCCAACGATACGTTGGTCGCCGGGAACTCGGGTTCCCCAAATCGGTGATACATGACAATTACAGCGGAGTCCGAGGAATACGCTGCAGTTGTCGGCACAAGAAGTAAGAACATGCCCACCGCAAGGCGGCGGAAAATACAGTCAAAAGCTAGTTGGTGGCGATTTTTTTTGACCATGATGTCGTAAGTTAACGTCGGTGCCCGCTATCCGACAAGAATTTAACGCGGACGCATTCCATCAGGGTCAAAGCAACAATCTTCTGCTAAAAATGCCAAGGTCCGGCACCTCTTGAAAAAGAAGGCAAGTTGTTATGAGTGTGCACCGTTGAAAATATTGGCGCTCGACTCAGCAACATCGTCATGTTCCGCAGCAGTTTGGTTCGATGGGGCAGTATTGTCCGAGCAATTTGAAATAATGGAGCGCGGTCAATCAGAGGCCCTGGTCCCTATGATTCGTGACGTACTCGGGGCGAGCGGATTGCGTTTTGATGATTTGGATTTGATCGCGACGACGGTTGGACCTGGTGCCTTTACTGGTCTTCGGATATGTCTCGCGACCGCGCGCGCACTAGCTCTTGCAGCGAGATTGCCAGTTGTCGGCGTTACGACATTTGAGGTGGTTGCGATCGCACAAGTGGCAATCGACATGCCGTTACTTGTGGCTATCGATTCAAAGCGGAGCGACTGCTATGTGCAACTTTTCGACGAAAATAGGGTTGCTGTAGGCTCGGCTAGCGCAATTCTGCCCTCAGCAATTGAAGAAATACTTCCACCGATGAAAGTCGCGGTCGCTGGGACTGCCGCTGACGCAGTAAAGACAGCCCTAGACGCTTCTGACCGTGAATCCATTCGCCTTAACGGACAAGATTATCCGCACGCCATCCAAGTGGCAGCTCTTGCGGCCGAACGTGCAGCCCATGCGATGCCGCGCCGTGGCGAAAATCCTCCGGATCCAGTTTATTTGCGGCCTCCGGACGTTACGGTTGTAGCCGCTAAGACCACGATAAAGACGAAAAGCTAGATCAAGCCGATGATGCCGCCTGTGACGATCACTGTTCGGCCTATACGCAGAATTGACATGGACGCCGTTGCCAAAATTTATGGTGCGAGTTTCGACGAGCCGTGGCCACGGCCCGTTGTGGAAGGTCTCTACTTTACTCCTGCGGCATGGGGGTTGTTGGCAAGTATCAAGGCTTCCGAAGGAGATATACCCGTTGGATTTATCCTCGCGCGTACTGTCATTGATGAGGCTGACATCATGAGTATCGGTGTGCACCCGCAGTATAGATGCAATGGTGTTGGTCGAACCCTTGTTGACGCTGTTATCCATTCCGTGAACCCCAGTCAGGGTGGGATCGTAATTTTGGAGGTGGCCGAAGACAATCCGGCGGCACAGAATTTGTATGTAAGTGCTGGTTTTAAGGTCGTCGGTAGACGTCCCGGCTATTATATTCGAGTTGGCAATGTGAAGGTCGCCGCACTGTTAATGCGGTATACGATCGACGAATAGACAATTGCCTGCAATTCTGCCGACCGCCTCTCAATAGCGGCAAATTCTTGGGGTTCCGGTTTCGGACCACTTCGAACTGAAATGATAAGCTCGGCGAGTAAAGAATATTTGGAGTTAGGGGATTAGAAGTATCCATAATGCGTAGTAATCGCGAAGAATGATTCTACGGATTGAATCCTTGATAACCTATTCGCAATGGTGTTACTTGATTTTTATTCTAAGAACTACAATTTCATCTATACAGACGTTCTTGTCGCACCAGCGTCACTGTAATCTCTGAATATTCGAATAAGCGAGAAGGTATTTTGATGATGTCCGATGAATCTGGGCCGGAGAGCAGGTCTAATGAGCTGCTGACAATAACATCTGATATTGTTGCCGCGCACGTTTCGAACAATACGGTGTCGGTAGCCGACCTGCCTGGACTAATTGAGCAGGTTTACCGAACGCTCGTTACGTTGGGCCCAGGTCAAGACGGTGCGCGTGAACGTCCGACGCCGTCCGTGATGATTCGCAAGTCTATTACACCGGACTTCATCATTTGCCTTGAGGACGGCAAGAAATTGAAGATGCTTAAGCGACATCTCAAATCGGCGTATAATATGACACCTGACGAGTATCGAGAGCGTTGGGGCCTGGCCTCGGATTATCCAATGGTTGCTCCCAATTACGCTAAACAACGCAGCAGACTTGCAAAAGAAATTGGATTGGGCAAACGACCCCGTCGGGCCCGCAAAGGCTAATTTGCTCCCTACATACAAACGGATTGCGTTGTTGCGCCGTGATGGGCATTCGTCTTGTACAAATTTTTGGATAAGTCCGGTGGATTATTGTGAACAGACGCTGGGTGTTGCCCTTGGGGTGCTCCGTTGAGCCAGCTTGCGACGGCAATTGCGGCAGTGGTACATTATGGGAGAGTTTTGGAGAATTGATCTATATTTGGACGCGTAATTCACGTCTTTGGATGACAGATAATCCTGCCGCACGTTGGTCGGTGGGTCGGTGCTCTTGGCTAAGACACTTTTCATAAAGACCTATGGTTGTCAGATGAACGAGTACGATTCCGTGCGCATGGCGGATGTCGTGACTCCGCTTGGCTATCGCCGCGTTGAGAGCCCGGAAGGTGCCGATCTCGTTATTCTCAATACGTGCCACATTCGCGAAAAGGCAGCAGAGAAGGTCTATTCGGAGCTTGGCCGCCTTAGGGCCCTCAAGTTGGAAAAGGAAGAGTCCGGCGGGCGCATGATGATCGCAGTCGCTGGCTGTGTCGCGCAGGCCGAGGGCGAGGAAATTATGGCGCGCGCGCCATATGTCGACATGACTTTCGGACCGCAGACTTATCATCGGTTACCTGAGATGGTTGCCAAGGCTAGCCGCGCTGCCGGCGTACCTTTGGTAGACACAGAGTTTCCCGTTGAGGCCAAGTTCGATTTCCTGCCGGCGAACACATTGTCTCAGGGTGTGTCGGCTTTTCTCTCAGTCCAGGAGGGTTGTGACAAGTTTTGCACCTTCTGTGTTGTACCATATACGCGGGGTGCTGAGTTTTCGCGCTCTGTAGTGGAACTTGATGCAGAAGCGCGCCAGATAGTTGATGGGGGCAGCCGCGAAATAACGCTTCTTGGTCAGAATGTTAACGCCTATCACGGCCTTGGACCCGATGGTGCTGTATGGGGTTTAGGGCGATTGATCCAATATCTCGCGAACATCGAGGGCCTTGAACGCCTGCGCTATACGACTAGCCATCCGCGAGACATGGACGTTGAATTGATTGAGGCGCATAGAGATGTTGAGAAATTGATGCCGTATTTGCATTTGCCGGTGCAATCAGGCGCCGACCGTATTCTCACGGCGATGAATCGTCGCCACGACGTCGACACCTATCTCCGCACTGTTGATCATCTGCGTGTGGCTCGACCGGATATTGCATTGTCCTCAGATTTTATCGTGGGTTATCCCGGGGAAACCGATAGCGAGTTTGCGGAAACGTTGCGGTTGGTGAACAGCGTTGGCTTCTCGCAAGCCTATTCCTTCAAATATAGTCCGCGACCGGGAACACCGGCGGCTGTGTTAGAAAACCAGGTTCCAGAAACAGTCAAGCAGGATCGACTTATCGCCCTGCAGCAATTATTGCGCGCGCAACAATCCTCTTTCAACCATGCAACGGTCGGTGCCGAATTGCCGGTTCTTTTTGAACGGAAAGGTCGGCAGGTTGGCCAGCTAACTGGGCGATCGCCATATTTGCAGTCTGTTCATGTAAAAGCAGATAATGCCCTGATTGGCACAATCGCCGCTTGCAAAATTAATTCTGCAGCTCCGTCCAGCTTGGAAGGCTCGCTCGTGCATGCAAGCGATTCGCGCCAACCTCTGTTTGCGCCAACCAGTGATCAGGTTGACGCATGACGACTGTACCAGACAGTACTTCCACACCAGAAATTCACATCCAATTCGACGACAATCGTCTGTTGCCGCTTTTATTTGGTGAGCATGACAAGCATCTCGTCCAGATCGAACAGCGGTTGGGCGTATCGTTGATTAGCCGCGGCAATCATGTCGTAATCTCTGGACCGGAAGACGCACCGGATATTGCTCGCGTGGCGCTCAACAGGCTTTACGACCGTGTAAAGTCAGGGCAGTCAATTGAATTGGCTGATGTCGACGCGGCGGTCCGCATGACTGTTGCTGGACAATCCGTCGCAGTGGAGAGCGAACCGGTCATTAATGTGCAACGCAAGCAGATCTTGGCCCGCACGCCTGCACAGGCTCGTTATATTCGCGCGATTACCGAAAATGACATGGTTTTTGGCTTGGGCCCAGCGGGAACAGGAAAGACTTATTTGGCAGTGTGCACTGCCGTTGAGATGCTGTTGAGTGGCAAGGTCGATCACATAATCCTCTCGCGACCTGCAGTTGAAGCAGGGGAACGCTTGGGATTTCTGCCAGGCGACATGCGTGAGAAGGTCGATCCATATCTTCGTCCGTTGTACGATGCTTTGCATGACGCGCTATCGGCGGAGCAAGTTAGTCGCCGCCTCGGTTCGGGCGAAATCGAAGTTGCGCCACTTGCGTTCATGCGTGGTCGAACTCTCTCCAACGCGTTTGTCATTCTTGATGAAGCGCAAAATGCAACTCCAGTGCAGATGAAGATGTTCCTCACCCGATTGGGCGAAAACAGCCGGATGGTCGTGACTGGTGATCCGAGCCAGACAGATTTACCGAAAGGCGAGCGCTCTGGCTTGCTCGATGCTGTTGAGACGGTGAGCGACATAGACGGCATTTGTTTTGTTACATTTAGTGCTGCGGATGTCGTACGCAATCCATTGGTTGCCAAAATAGTCCGCGCCTATGATGCGCGCAGCGCATCGCCAACAACCGGATCGGCAAAGTGAACGCGGTAATGGCTCTGGCTAAGTTCGACACGACGGATGTTTCAGTCTTGCTGCATAACGAAGCACCAGACCTCTGGAATCACTCAATACCGGGTGCATGCGAACTTGCCAAGAATGCGGCCGCTGCTGCATGGGTTGCCGCTGGTCGAACGGGCCTAGTGGAATTGAGTGTTGTTCTGGGAGATGACGCATTGTCACGCCGACTAAATCGAGAGTTTCGGGGGAAAGACAAACCAACAAATGTTCTTTCGTTTGCGATGGGCAATGAAGCCGCGACGGGACTTCCCAAATTGGCAGGCGACGTTGTGATTGCCCTTGAAACACTGATTAACGAAGCCAAATCACAACATAAAACACCCGAGGAACATCTCGGCCATCTGGTTGTCCATGGAGTTCTTCACCTTGCAGGATTTGATCATCGTGAAGACTCAGCTGCGAGCGAAATGGAACAACTCGAAATAGCTGTGTTGGAATCTCTTGGCATTCGGGATCCATACTGCGACGGAGGAATTGCGGGCAAATAATGCAGAATAGCGAAGATTTTTCGTCAGATGAGCCTCCAAGTAGCAACGCCGCACTGACAGGAGATGCGAGACGTACCGGCGGGTTATTTGCGCGGCTGAAAAATATGCTTGGGTTGCGCAATGGTGAATCTGCGCTGCGTGATACTTTTGAGGGCCTAATAGAGGAGCACGAAACGCGAGAGCAGCCGATTGATTCCGACGAGCGGACGCTGTTGGCGAACATTCTTAAGTTTGGCGGCCTTGCCGCCGCCGATGTGATGATACCGCGAGTTGATATTGTCGCAGTAGAAATTGAAAGCTCGTTGCAGGACGTTATCACGCTGATGACGACGGAAGCGCATTCCAGAGTCCCGGTCTATCGCGATTCGCTCGATGATGTGATCGGCATGGTGCATATGAAGGACGTATTGGGCGCTTCTGCGGGAACAACAACATTTTCCCTGCGTAAAATGCTGCGCAAAGTCCCCTTTGTTGCACCAAGTATGCAGGTTCTGGATTTGCTCCTGCAAATGCGCGAAACACGAACTCATATGGCCCTCGTGGTTGATGAATACGGTGGTATCGACGGCCTAGTCACAATCGAAGATTTAGTTGAAGAAATCGTCGGTGAAATTGAAGACGAGCATGACGTTGATCTTCGACCACATTTAATCGTCAGTCCGGACGGTAGTTGGATTGCCGACGCGCGCGTGCCCATAGAAGAGTTTGAAGAAGAAGTGGGCGGCGTTTTGACGGACGGGGAGCGTGACGAGGACATAGATACTTTGGGTGGTTTGGTTGCTCACTTGACCGGCCGTGTGCCAACACGAGGGGAATTGGTCGTCCACAAGGCGTCGGGCATCGAATTTGAGGTGCTTGATGCTGATCCGCGGCGTGTTAAGCGTCTGCGCGTGCTCGTAAAACCGAGGCCGCCGTCCCCGAATGACTGAGGCAGTTAGCGCCTCCAGAATTCTATGTGCTCCTATTGGCCGATATGCAGACTGGCTTGCCTGGTTACAGGGCTACAAATCATTTTTCGCGGCGGCAGTCCTGGGCCTCCTGGCAACGCTTTCGCTCCCTCCTCTGTATCTTTGGCAAATACTATATTTCGTGTTTCCGTCGCTCATGTGGCTGTTGGCTGGAGCTGCGCGTCGACGTACAGCCTTTGCGCTTGGCTGGTGGTTCGGCTTCGGATTGTTTGGCGGCAGTCTATATTGGATTGGCAACGCGCTCCTGATTTCTGCAGGCGGATACGGTTGGCTGCTTCCGTTCGCGTCTTTTGGGCTGCCTGCTGTATTTGCGTTCTATTCAGCGCTAGCGACGCTCGCGGCTTGGCATGGTCATAGCCATCTTCAACGTGGGCTGCTGTTTGCGGGTGCATGGGTGTTTGCAGAATGGCTGCGCGGCCAGCTTTTTACAGGATTTCCATGGAATCTAGTTGGTTACAGTTGGGCTCAGTCTGAAGAACTTATTCAGGTCGCTGCCGCAATTGGGATTTACGGCGTGAGCCTCATCCTTGTCTTGTCCGCAATATTGCCATCAGTTCTTGCTGATCGCACTTCACGTCGCGTCGTGATTGCTCTCGTCGTCTCCGCCGCCTTGCCTGTGATGACGTGGATAGGGGGCGGCATTAGGTTAAACGTGGCGCCGGAAACAAGCACTGCTACAGTTGATGGTGTCGGCTTGCGAATCGTGCAGCCGAGCATTTCCCAGCGCGAAAAATGGCCGCTCAATTTTCGCCAGAGGAATATGGCTCGCTTTCTTGATATGAGCCAGAGAGACCGCCCATCGTGGATTACGCATATAGTTTGGCCGGAAACAGCAGCCACATTTTTTGTTGAAGAAGATGTCGCGCTGCGCCAGGCGATGGCCGCAGTGGTTCCTCACGGCGGTTTACTGCTGACTGGCGCACCGAGACGACAGTCGGACCCAGCAAAATTATGGAACTCGCTCATAGCTGTCGATGGTGCAGGCGAGGTCGTTGCGTCTTATGACAAGACGCATCTTGTACCGTTCGGCGAATATATTCCATTCCGCGATATTTTACCGATGGACAAAATCGTCCACGGTCAAATCGACTATTCACCCGGCGTAGGCATCAAGACTCTGCGTTTCCTCGGATTGCCGCCGGTTTCTGCACTAATTTGCTATGAGGTGATATTTCCAGGGCGCGTCATGAATCGCGCCGATCCACCTGCCTGGCTTCTCAACATCACAAATGACGCCTGGTATGGTGAGACAGTTGGCCCCCACCAGCATCTTGCGATTTCACTTGTTCGAGCGGTTGAAGAAGGTCGTCCGCTTATACGAGCCACAAATACCGGAATTTCCGCTGTGATCGACGCCTATGGACGAACAATCCACAGCCTTGGGTTGAACGTGAATGGTGTAATCGATAGTCGGCTTCCAGCTGCAATTCCTGGCATGACATTGTTCGCACGCGGCGGCGAATTGGGCATCTTTTTTTTACTTTTCGGAGTCCTATTTGTGGCCTCCCTAGTCAGGAAGATATAGCTGTTTTACGGTGTCTAAATCGATGGTAGTGATGCTGAAGTCGCTGCATAAGTTTTCATAACTTGAGCAGTCATTAACCAGAAGGAGTGAAAAAGAAATGGTGAAAGTGTCTAAGCAACGCCTTTCAGCGGGCCGAACGGGAAAGCCAAACGCTGTTGACGTTCACGTCGGGGGTCGTATGCGCCTGCGCCGTACATTGCTTGGGCTAACATTCCAGCAGGTACAAAAGTATGGGCGTGGAACAAATAGCGTTGGTGCAAGTCGCTTATTTGACCTTTCTGGTGTTCTCGACGCGCCGGTGTCTTACTTCTTTGAGGAGACGTCATCAAAGGTAGCAAAGCAGTCGCCCCGTTTGGCCATAGGTTTGGCTGAGACGCCGACTGGGTCCTGCCAGCCAGACCCTATGGCAAAACGCGAAACGTTGGAGCTCGTTCGTTCGTACTACAAGATAGCAAGTCCTAGCGTTCGCAAGCGGGTTTTCGAACTCACTAAGGCCTTAGCCAAAGCTAGTAGTCCGGAATAGTTGGGCATCGCGCGTTGTCGCGACAGCATAAATTAAGCGGTATGAATTTGGTTTATGGTCGACGACGTGGGCGTCGGCTACGGCCAGGTCGTGAGCGACTGCTCCAGGATTTATTGCCAAAGGTTGCTGTGACGACGTCCGATATGCCATCGACACCATTGCGTTGGTTTGATGAGTCCATTAATGAGGTTTGGTTGGAAATTGGCTTTGGCGCCGGAGAGCATTTGGTGGCGCAAGCGGCTGCGCATCCCAACGTCGGCTTCATTGGCTGCGAGCCCTTTCGAAACGGCGTTGCTCATTTGTTGGCGCATATCGACGCCAATGGATTGAGCAATATTAGAATTTTTCCAGACGATGCGCGGCAATTGCTGAAAGCGCTTCCCACGTCTTCAATTGGCCGAGTGTTTACGTTATTTCCCGACCCTTGGCCAAAAACGCGCCATCATCGCCGCCGAATTATTGCCGCTGAAACGCTTCAAGACCTTTCGAGAATTTTGAGGCCTGGGTGTGAACTGCGTATGGCCAGCGACAATATCGGATACGTGCGTTGGATGTTGTATCACACATTAAATGATGGAGGATTTGAGTGGTTGGCGCGACGACCGGGCGATTGGCGTCACCGGACAACAGATTGGCCGTCCACGCGATATGAGATTAAGGCACTCAACCGAGGCGACGACTGCTACTTTCTGCGGTTTCAGCGGGGCGCTGCCACATGATATCGCTCTTGATAGCAAGCGTTAAAAGGCTTACATACTTGGTATACGAATAACCCATACGGCTGTTGTTTTGCAGTTGAATGAATTGGGTGGGCCGCGGCCCACCTTTTTTATTACCTGCACGACGCGGATGCAGCGGTAGGACGCATATTGAAAGACTACGCAAATCAAGTCGAAAAGCTGATCACGCCAGTCCTAGAGGATATAGGGATGGTGCTTGTGCGCGTGCGGATGTCGGAGGTAGGTGATCCGACGCTTCAAATTATGATTGAACATACAGATGACCACACAATCTCCGTCGAAGATTGTGCGAAAGCGAGTCGATCAATATCGGCAACTCTTGATGCAGACGACCCCATAAAACAGACATACACGCTTGAGGTGAGTTCGCCCGGTATCGACCGACCGCTCGTGCGTCTACGTGATTTTGCGCGTTTTGTCGGGTTTGAAGCAAAAGTCGAATTGCGGACTGCTGTGTTAGGCCGCAAACGTTACCGCGGTCGATTGTTGGGGGTTGTCGACGATGCTGTTCGCTTGTCCACTGAGACTGGCGAAGCTGAGCTGCCGATGAGCGAGATTGAAAAGGCGAAACTCGTTTTGACCGACGATCTTCTTGCGGCGAACATGGCAATGGCTACCGAACACGAAGGATAGGCGAGAGATGTTGGAACCCGTTTTTCAAACGAGACCGGAAATGCTTCAGGTGGCAGATACCGTGGCTCGGGAAAAAGGCATTGAGCGCGATCAGGTTCTTGAGGCGATGGAACAGGCTATCCAGAAGGCTGGCCGTACAAAATACGGTCAAGAGCATGACATTCGCGCGGTAATTGATCGCACGACAGGGGAAATCCAACTCGCACGCTACCTCGAGGTTGTTGAGGAAGTAGAGAATGATGCGACACAGTTCACGTTAGCCGATGCCCAGCAAATGAAGGCAGATGCGGAGCTTGGCGAATTTGTTGTTGATCCTCTGCCGCCGATTGATTTTGGACGCATCGCTGCGCAGACGGCAAAACAAGTTATTGTTCAAAGGGTTCGTGAAGCAGAACGCGAACG
>CAVOAK010000030.1:0-24809 GCA_963693665.1 Alphaproteobacteria bacterium
CTGCCTCTAAATTTCGTTGATATACTCTTATTATTTTCGTGCTTGGCGCTCGTGGCAATGGCAAGTGTGGCGATAAGCGCTCGACTTGAATGTGTTGGCGGGGCATAAAATGATCCAACGGTCCGTGTATTTTGGACGTAGCTAACGGTTTGAGGGACGAATGAATTCGCGCAACCGAGTTCAGGTAAAGAGGTTTCTAGTGGCGGTCTTGTGTATCGGCGCTTCATTTCTGTATGCGCCAATCGCGGTAGCTGGGGGAAAACCAGGGTATTACATTGCCCTTCGGGGTATTGGAAGCATCTCCTCAATGGACGATGTGACTACCAAAGGATTCGCAAACATCCTAAATTTGCAAAACGATAGCGACGAAGTTGCGGGTCTTGGTGGTGTGATCGGTTACAAGTGGAAGAACCTTCCGCTGCACACTGAGATTGAAGTCACCCATCGATTTCGCTTCGACTTCGATACGCGTGATGACGGTGTGGCCGATGCCGATACGGGCTATGAAGCAAATGTTGACACGACTGCGGTGTTGTTCAATCTGCTGTTCGATTTTCGACTCGACGGAGATTTCATGCCATATATCGGTGGCACCTTTGGTTGGTCCCACAATACAGCCGATACAGAGCGGCGTGTCATAAACACCGGGGTCCAAACCACGAAGAAAACGGCAACCGACAATGTCGCGTGGGGCGGAATGGCAGGTGTTGTCTGGGATTTTGGCGAGAGTTGGGGAGCAGATTTCGCCTATCGCTATATAAATCTCGGTGAAGTCGATACCGGCGCTTTTTCAGGCGGCGACAGTGTAACGGCCGATGCCTATGTTTCCCATGACTTGGTTGCCTCGCTGCTTTACCGCTTCTGACGGCGCGGGCTCCTCAAGCGCAAACCTGCCTAGGTTCAAATACCCGATGCAGCGATGACCGATGGACCGTTGTCTATATACCGCGCTCTTCGTCGGTCAGGTGTGCTTACGCCAGACCCGGTTCAAGAGCTTGTGGCGGAAAAGTTGCAGAGTCTCCACCATGCGCTTCATGGTCATGTACCGTCACGTGGAATAAGCGGCTGGAAGGAGAGGTTTGGTCTTTCCCGCCGCCGGGAGGAGCCACCACAGGGTCTCTATATTTACGGTGGCGTTGGTCGCGGAAAATCCATGCTGATGGACCTGCTGTTTGATACAGCGCCTGTCGAGCGAAAGCGGCGCGTGCATTTTCATGCCTTCATGATTGAAGTACATGATGCCATTCACCTGTGGCGCAAGAACAACCACAACAAACGCAGTGGCGATCCGATTGCGCCGGTTGCGGCATTGTTGGCTGACTCTGCGTGGCTTTTGTGTTTCGACGAATTCCATGTGACCGATGTCGCCGATGCCATGATCCTTGGGCGTCTTTTCGAAGCACTCTTCGCCCATGGCGTGATTATCGTGGCAACATCAAATTGGCCTCCAGATGATCTCTACTTGGGAGGGCTTCAGCGCGAATTGTTTCTGCCGTTTATTGCCCTCTTCAAGGAAAAGTTGGACTTGCTTGGATTGTCGGGAAAAACCGACCACCGATTGGCGCGTCTCAAGACGATGCGGGTCTATACCGTACCGCTTGGTGCCGATGCGACAGCGGTCCTCGAAGAGGGTTTTAACCAATTGACTGAAGGTGCGGTTGTCGAACCGGATCGGATTGAAGTTAAAGGCCGAAGGTTTGAAGTTTCGAGGGTGGCACGCGGCGTGGCCTGGATACGATTTGAGGAACTCTGTGAGCGACCATTGGGTGCCGAGGATTATCTTGCCGTTGCGCGTCGCTACCACACTCTGGTTATGGACGGTGTGCCGCTGATGGACGCGACCAAACGAAACGAAGCAAAGCGCTTCATGACGCTCATTGATGCCCTATATGAGGCAAAGGTCCACTTGATTGTTGCGGCCGAAGCGGCACCTGATCAAATCTATGAAATGGGCAGTCATGCTTTTGAATTTCAGCGTACGGCAAGCCGGCTCATGGAGATGCAGTCACCCGAATATATAGAGACGCCGCATCGTTATGAGGCGGATGTAGCGACGCCGTGAATGAGTATAAATTAACTAGTTTAACGTGGGTTGGCACGGCGCAGACGGATGCGACGCAGCTTGTCTAGCCACTAGATTCGCGCTAATTAGCGCAAAAGAGGCGATACGGCTAATCCTGCCGTAAATAACTAACATAGCTCTCGTGGGAGGATCGCATGGCACGCAACAAGATTGCACTCGTTGGCGCTGGCAACATCGGCGGCACACTGGCATTGCTTGCAGGACTTAAGGAATTGGGTGACGTCGTCCTGTTCGACGTAGTCAATGGCGTGCCGCAAGGTAAAGCGTTGGACCTCGCCGAAGCGACTCCTGTTGAGGGAGTCGATGCCAAATTTGCGGGCTCAAATTCATACACGGCACTTCGTGGTGCCGACGTTGTCATTGTGACCGCAGGAATACCACGCAAGCCGGGAATGAGCCGCGATGACCTGATCGGGATCAACACCGGCGTCATGCAGCAGGTTGGCGCAGGCATCAAGAAATATTGCCCAAAGGCATTTGTTATCTGCATAACGAATCCGCTTGATGTCATGGTTGGTATCCTGCGTGACGCAACTGGCCTGCCGCATAGCAAGGTCGTTGGTATGGCCGGCGTTCTCGACAGCGCTCGATTCCGTTATTTCCTTGCTCAGGAGTTTGGCGTCTCTGTTGAGGATGTCACAGCGTTTGTCCTTGGCGGACACGGAGACACAATGGTGCCTTTGGTCCGCTATTCGGCTGTCGCAGGAATTCCAGTCCCCGACCTCATTAAGATGGGATGGACGACCAAAGAGCGTATTGAGAAAATCGTTCAACGCACGCGCGATGGCGGCGGAGAGATTGTCGGTCTTCTCAAGACCGGGTCGGCCTTTTATGCGCCAGCGTCGTCGGCGATAGAGATGGCTGACGCCTACCTCAAAGACAAAAAGCGGGTCATGCCGTGCGCGGCCTATGTGAAAGGTGCATATGGTCTGAAAGGTCTCTATGTGGGCGTGCCTGTTGTCATTGGCAGCGGGGGGGTCGAACGGATTGTCGAGGTTTCGCTCAATGCCTCCGAAAAATCGATGTTCCAGAAGTCTGTGAGTGCGGTTCGCGCCCTCTCCAAGATAGCGAAGCGCGTGCAAAAAGCAACGAAGGCGAAAGCACCTGTGAAGAAAGCTCCAGCTAAGAAAGCGATCTCTAAGAAAAATACAAAACGAAAGTAGGTTCAATAACGCCGGATTTGATGGCAGTACCAGCCGATTCGTGCGGGTGATCGGCCCGGCGCCAGCAGGACTTTGTGGTGTGAAACTGTTAAACTAACTTGATCGCGCGATCCTTCCGGTTTTTCCTTTCGAAACCGCGCATAACCCAGAGCGAAGCCAGATGAACATTCACGAATATCAGGCGAAGGAATTGCTTAAATCATATGGCGTTGCCGTTCCGAACGGTGGCGTTGCATTCACTGTCGCCGAAGCGGATAAAATTGCGAAGGATTTGGTTGGCCCTGTCTGGGTCGTTAAGAGCCAGATTCATGCGGGTGGACGCGGGGCAGGCCGCTTCAAGGATAATCCGGACGGCAAAGGCGGTGTGCGAGTTGTCCAATCCCAAGACGAGGTCAGTAAGTCTGCGACGGAAATGCTCGGTCATGTGCTTGTAACCAAACAGACTGGAGCAGCAGGCAAAGAAGTCAAGCGCATCTATATCGAAGAAGGATGCGATATTCAGCGTGAACTTTACCTCAGCATGCTTGTCGACCGTCAGAGTGGACGCGTGACGATCATGGCCTCGACAGAGGGCGGCATGGATATAGAAGAAGTTGCTGCCAAGACTCCTGAAAAAATTGTTATGGTTGCGATCGATCCGGCTGTTGGAATGGCATCCTTCTATGCCCGCAAAGTCGCTTTCGGGTTGGGGCTTGAGGGTACGCAGGTTAGAGAAGCGGTAAAATTGTTGTCAGGTGTTTACAAGGTGTTTACCGATCTCGATGCAAGTCTTATTGAAATCAATCCGTTGGTTGTCACAGGTGATGGCGGTGTTTTGGCGCTCGACGCCAAGATGAATTTTGATGACAACGCGCTCTTTCGGCACGCGAACTTGGCTGAGTTGCGCGATGAAGATGAGGAGGATCCAACTGAGCTGGCGGCCGCAGAGCGCGATCTCAACTATATTACTCTCGATGGCAACATCGGTTGCATGGTAAACGGTGCCGGGCTGGCGATGGCAACGATGGACATCATCAAATTACATGGCGGCGAGCCTGCAAACTTTCTCGATGTTGGCGGAAATGCGGACAAGGAACGTGTGACGGCGGCATTCAAGATCATCCTTTCTGAGCCAAGCGTTAAAGGAATTCTCGTTAATATCTTCGGCGGTATTATGCGCTGCGATGTAATTGCAGATGGCGTCGTCGCCGCGGCTCGTGAAGTAGCGCTTAACGTTCCGTTGGTTGTCCGATTGGAGGGAACCAATGTCGATCTTGGCAAAAAGATTTTGGAAGAGTCTGGCCTCGCGATCACGTCGGCGGACGATCTTGCTGATGCTGCCGAAAAAGTTGTTAGCGAAGTTGTGGGGTCAAACTAATGGCGACGCTCATAAACAAGAATACGAAAGTGATCTGCCAGGGGTTCACTGGTTCGCAAGGAACTTTTCATTCCGAACAGGCGATTGCGTATGGCACGCAATTGGTCGGCGGTGTTACGCCAGGTAAGGGTGGAACGCAGCACTTGGATCTACCGGTGTTTGATACGGTAGCCGAAGCTGTTGCCAAGACGGGTGCCGACGCATCAGTTCTGTACGTTCCACCGGCCTTTGCTGCTGATGCAATTCTTGAGGCGATTGATGCACAGGTGGCGCTCATAGTCTGCATTACTGAAGGTGTTCCAGTACTGGACATGGTGCAGGTGAAACGGGCACTTGAGGGTTCGTCCTCGCGGCTTGTCGGTCCAAATTGTCCCGGTGTAATTACGCCAGATGAATGCAAGATTGGCATCATGCCGGGGCACATCCATCAGCGCGGTAAAATTGGCATTGTGTCGCGTTCCGGCACGCTCACCTATGAGGCTGTCGCGCAAACGACGGCCGTCGGTCTTGGTCAGTCCACATGCATCGGTATTGGCGGTGACCCGGTGAACGGCACTAATTTTATCGATTGCCTGGACCTGTTTCTGGCTGATTCGGAAACCGAGGGTATCATTATGATTGGCGAGATCGGTGGAAGCGCAGAGGAAGATGCGGCGGATTTTATAAGGCAGTCAAAGACGAAAAAACCGGTCGCCAGTTTTATCGCAGGGATGACGGCACCTCCGGGTCGCAGGATGGGTCACGCCGGTGCAATTATCTCGGGCGGCAAGGGTGGTGCCGGGGATAAGGTCGAGGCTCTCAAAAGTGCCGGTATTCATGTGGCTGAGAGTCCGGCCGCGTTGGGCTCGACTATGGTAGCCGCGATAAACGGTTGAAGCATAAAGGGACAAATGGTCGGATCAACGAGCGCGATGTAGTGATCCGCATCCAAAAAGAGGGCTAGGCCATGGCAACCTCTCATCAACAGAATTCATTCCTTCACGGTGTCAACGAAGTTTACCTCGCTGAACTCTACGCGCGTTTTTTAGATAGTCCCGGTTCCGTCGACGCGAGCTGGGTCGCTTTTTTCGATGATCTTCAAGACGAAGCCAGAGATGTCCTCGGTGAATTGAGTGGTGCAAGTTGGGCACCGCGCGACGGTAAGGTGATTGGCAATGGCGATGGATTATCGATTTCTGATGCGATTGCCGGAACTCTGCCGGAGCGCCCCACTGGGCACCCCAAAGAAGCTTGTGGCACAGCGGCGTCCAAGGATGAAATTCTTCAGGCGGCGCGAGATTCGATCAATGCGTTGATGTTGATTCGATCGTATCGCGTGCGTGGCCATCTTGAAGCAGACCTCGACCCGCTCAAACTTGCGGAGCCAGAGCTACACCCGGAGCTAGATCCAAATACCTACGGCTTTACTGACGAAGATATGGATCGCCCGATTTTCATCAATGGAGTTCTCGGCCTCGAATGGGCGACTTTGGGTGAGATTTATAAGCTCTTACGCGACACTTATTGCGGGACGATCGGTGTGGAGTTCATGCATATCCAGGAGCCGGATCAAAAAGCTTGGATTCAGTCGAGGATCGAAGGTGCTCGTAACCACATGGACTTCACTGCGCGTGGCAAGCGCGCGATCCTCGATCGATTGATCCATGCAGAGATTTTGGAAAAATTTCTCGACAAGCGTTACACAGGTACCAAGCGCTTTGGTCTCGATGGTGGTGAATCACTCATTCCGGCACTTGAACAGATTATGAAGCGGGGCGGCCAATTAGGCCTTAAGGAAATCGTCATCGGCATGCCGCATCGTGGCCGCCTCAATGTGTTGGCAAATATGATGGGCAAGCCCTATCAGGCAATTTTTTCTGAATTTCAGGGTAACACGTCGCATCCAGAGGATGTGCAGGGGGCTGGCGACGTCAAATACCATCTCGGAACTTCTTCGGACCGCGAGTTCGACGGCAACAAGATCCACCTTTCATTGACTGCAAATCCTTCGCATCTTGAAGCTGTGAATACTGTCGTTCTCGGCAAGGTGCGGGCGAAACAAACCCAACTGGTCAATGAAACTCGGGATCAGGTGATGGGGCTCCTCATGCATGGGGATGCTGCGTTTGCAGGACAGGGGTTGGTGGCAGAAACCCTTGATATGTCTCAGTTGCGCGGCTATCGCACCGGCGGCACTATCCACGTTATCGTCAATAATCAGATTGGTTTTACGACGATGCCCGCCTATCACCGGTCCGGACCGTATTGTTCGGAATGGGCAAAGATAATCCAAGCACCGATTTTTCACGTTAACGGTGACGACCCGGAGGCGGTTGTCCATATCTCTCGGGTCGCCATGGAGTTCAGGCAGGAATTCAAGAAGGACGTCATCATCGATCTGTTTTGTTATCGCCGCCACGGCCACAATGAGGGTGACGAGCCGATGTTCACCCAACCGTTGATGTACAAGAAGATTGCGCAGCAACGAACGACGCGCGAGATCTATTCGGATCAGCTAGTCGCCGAAGGCGTGTTGACGGCGGCTGAGGCAAATCAGATGGTAGAAGCCTTTGAGGCCACACTTGAACAAGATTTCGAAGCGGCGAGCAGTTATAAGCCAAACCAGGCGGATTGGCTCGAAGGTGCGTGGACGGGAATCGAGAGTGCGCGCGGTGAGGCCCGTCGCGGCAAGACCGGTGTTACAAACAAGACACTGAAGAAAATCGGCCGCGCGCTCACTCAAATTCCCGATGATTTCAACGCAAATTCCAAGATTAACCGGCAGTTTCGCACCCGAGGTGATCGCATTGAAGCGGGCGAAGGTATCGATTGGGCGACGGCCGAGGCGCTCGCCTTCGGGACCTTGCTGGTCGAAGGAACGCCTGTTCGTCTGAGCGGTCAGGATTGTGGGCGCGGCACGTTTTCACAGCGTCATGCGATGATCGTCGATCAGGAGACCGAACGCAAACTCGTGTCGTTGGACTATCTCAAGGATGGACAGGCAAAGTTCGAGATCATGGACAGTCCATTAAGCGAGGCAGGTGTTCTTGGATTCGAATACGGCTACACGCTTGCTGAGCCAAATGTGCTGGTACTTTGGGAAGCTCAGTTTGGTGATTTCGCGAACGGCGCGCAGATGATTATCGACCAGTTCATTGTTTCCGGCGAATCCAAATGGTTGCGATTGTCGGGGCTCGTCATGCTACTGCCTCACGGCTTTGAAGGACAAGGTCCCGAGCATTCTTCGGCGCGGCTTGAACGCTTTCTTCAGCTCTGCGGTGATGACAATATACAAGTTGCCAACTGCACAACACCGGCGAATTACTTCCACATTTTACGACGTCAAGTCCGCCGTGAATTTCGAAAGCCGCTCATATTGATGACACCAAAATCGCTGCTGCGGCATAGGCTCTGTGTCTCACCACTTGAGGATTTTGCAGCTGACTCTACGTTCCATCGCGTTTTATGGGATCGCGGTGAAGTGGAAAAAGATTCTGCCATTAAGCGGGTCGTGCTTTGTTCCGGGAAGGTCTACTACGATTTATTCGAGGAACGCGCCAAACGCGGCGAGAAGCAAGTTTATCTAATGCGCGTCGAACAGCTCTATCCGATTCCCTATAAGGCACTGGCCAAGGAACTAAAACGGTTTGGTAAGGCCGATATAGTCTGGTGCCAGGAAGAACCAAAAAATATGGGTGCATGGGGCCATATTGAGCCATATTTGGAAGAAGTCCTTGGCCAGATTGGGGCAGAGCAAAAACGGCCCACTTATGTTGGAAGGCCGGCTGCCGCTTCACCGGCGACTGGGCAAATGAGCCGCCATGTGAAGGAGCAAAATACGCTCGTTGATGAGGCGTTGAGTATCAAGTAACCCGCTCGGCAATGCCGATGCGTTACGGATGAGGAAAAATATGGCTACGGATATTATTGTTCCCCAACTTGGTGAATCGGTCACCGAGGCGACAGTCGCGAAGTGGCTGAAATCTGTTGGCGACAGGGTTGAAGTTGACGATCCCATCGTCGAATTGGAAACCGACAAGGTCACCCTGGAGGTCAATGCGACGGTTGCCGGTGTTATAAGCGAAATTGCCGCAGACTCCGGTGCCGAAGTATCGGTCGGCGCGGTTCTTGGTTCGATCGGAGCGGGAGGCGCTGGCGCAGAGCCGGCGGCAAAATCTGCTGCTGATATTAAAGCAGTTGCTGCGCCTGCGGCGGAAACTGCGCCGGCTTCTGTTACAGAGGCAGAAGTATTGTCGCCATCAGTTCGCAAGCTCGTTGACGAGCACAAGCTCGATCCTGCGCAGATTCCACGCACCGGCAAAAATGGCCGCTTGACCAAGGGTGATGTGCTTGCTTGGCGCGACTCCGTAGCGACCGGCACACCGGCTGCCGCTACGCCAGTGACACCCGTAGCGACGCCCACAACGGTAACGGCTGGACCACGTGAGGACGATCCACGAGAAGAGCGTGTCCGTATGACACGCTTGCGCAAGCGGATCGCAGAGCGGCTTAAGGAAGCGCAGAACACAGCTGCCATGCTCTCCACTTTCAACGAAGTGGATATGACCGAAATACTGGCACTTCGTGCAAAATACCGCGAGTCGTTCGAGAAGAAGCACGGCGTTCGGCTTGGCTTTATGTCGATATTCGCAAAGGCCTGTGTCGTTGCCTTGAAAGAAATTCCGGCGGTCAACGGAGAGATTGACGGTGATGATATCGTTTACAAGAACCATTACGATATTGGTATCGCGGTGGGAACGCCGCAAGGTCTGGTCGTGCCGGTTATTCGTGATGCGGACAAATTGTCATTTTCAGAGATCGAAAAAACGCTTGCCGCGCTGGCGGTCAAGGCGCGGGATGGCAAGCTTTCGATGGACGAGTTGACGGGTGGAACGTTCACTATAACTAATGGCGGCGTTTACGGCTCGTTGTTGTCCACGCCGATACTCAACACGCCGCAGTCAGGCATTCTCGGTATGCACAAAACCCAACCGCGACCAATTGCTGTTGGCGATAAAGTTGAAATTCGGCCGATGATGTATTTGGCGTTGAGCTACGATCATCGGATCATCGATGGACGCGAGGCGGTTACGTTTCTGGTGCGTGTGAAGGAGTGTCTGGAAAATCCTGAACGTATCCTGATCGACGCTTAGTTGACCGGGTATCTCAGATTCTTACGGCCATAAGTACCCCAAAGGGAGTTTTTACGCATGACCGACACGCAATATGACCTCGTTGTCATCGGCGGCGGACCAAGCGGCTATGTCGCAGCAATTCGTGCGGCTCAGCTTGGTATGAAGGTGGCCTGCATCGAAAAACGCGGCACACTTGGCGGCACCTGCCTCAACGTTGGCTGTATTCCCTCGAAGGCGCTTCTGCAGTCGTCGGAGAAATATGTCGAAGCGCTGCATAGTTTCGCCGCTCACGGCATCAAACTGGGAAAGGTTGGCCTCGATCTGAAGACCATGTTGTCGCGCAAGGATAAAGTCGTTGCGGACCTGACCGGTGGGATCGAGTTCTTGTTCAAGAAGAACAAGGTCGACTACATCAAGGGTGCGGGCCGAATTAAGGATCCAGGTGAGGTCACGGTCGATGGCAAAAAGTCGGTTAAAGGAAAGCGCCTCCTTATTGCTACGGGCTCTGAATCTAGTCCGCTGGCTGGCGTCGAGGTAGACGAAAAGCAGATAGTCACGTCAACCGGTGCACTATCGCTTCCCAAAGTGCCGAAGCGTCTTACGGTGATTGGCGCCGGTGTTATTGGACTTGAGCTTGGCTCAGTGTGGTCGCGTCTTGGCGCAAAGGTCACGGTCATCGAGTTTCTCGATCGCATCCTGCCGGGCATGGATGGCGAGATCGTCAAGCAGGCCCAGCGTGTCCTTACCAAGCAGGGCCTCACGTTCAAACTGTCGTCAAAGGTCACAGCGGCTAAGAAGACAAAAAAGGGAGTCACACTCACAGTTGAGCCGGCGAACGGCGGCAAGAGTGAGGGTGTCGATAGCGATGTTGTTCTTCTTGCGGTCGGCCGCCGTCCATACACCGAGGGGCTGGGCCTTGAGGAAGTCGGCGTCAAAATGGATAGCAGGGGCATCATTCAGGTCGATGGCGCTTTTCAAACCAGCGTGAAGGGTATTTTTGCAATCGGTGACTGCATTCCAGGCCAGATGTTGGCGCACAAGGCTGAAGACGAAGGCATGATTTGCGCTGAAATGATGGATGGACAGGCGGGCCATATCGACTATGGACTGGTCCCAGGCGTCGTTTACACTTGGCCTGAAATCGCTGGAGTCGGTAAGACCGAGGAGGACCTGAAAGAGGCGGGGTCCGTTTACCGCGTTGGAAAATTTCCCTTCATCGCCAACAGCCGCGCCCGTGCAAACGCCGATACTGACGGCCTGGTGAAGATTCTGGCGGACGCCAAGACAGACCGCGTCTTGGGCGTCCATATTCTCGGACCGATGGCGGGTGATCTGCTGTCAGAAGCTGTCATAGCAATGGAATTTGGCGCGTCTGCTGAGGATATTGCACGGACTTGCCATGCTCATCCGGCGATGGGTGAAGCGGTCAAAGAGGCAGCTCTCGCTGTCCATGGCCGGCCAATTCATATTTAGATCCAGTTGCATTTTCCCTGGCCAAGACAAAGACCAGAATCAAAAAAATTGGGGCCGGAGATTAATCCGGCCCGCTAGGTGCTCACAGGGGCTACGTGAGTTGGTATGGCAGTGCATCCGCCACGCCAGTACTAAGTAATTGGGGACGGTTCAGTGCAATCAAAGTGACGGCCATCACACCGCCCCATATCTAATCGCAGAAGTTTTTGAAAATCGTTTAATTACAATAAGTTATTTATTGTTTTGCGCCCGCGGGTGAGCTTTTTTGTATTCCGTGATCAACTTCGCGCTGTCGACTGCGGTATAGCGCTGTGTCGTTGACAGCGATGCATGTCCCAAAAGCTCCTGAATTGCCCGCAGGTCGCCGCCGCCGGCCAGCAGATGGGTTGCGAAACTATGTCTGAGGGCATGAGGTGTCGCCGTCTCGGGGAGGTTCAATTCACGACGCAAGCTACGCAGCCGTCGTTGTACAACACCTGCCGCAAGTCGCTCGCCACGGGCACCGTAGAATAGGGGTGCGTCTGGTTCACGCGAATGGGGGCAACGATCAAGATACTCCCCTATCGCATCCCAGACTGCAGGCAGGACGGGAACCATGCGTTGCTTGTTTCCTTTGCCTGATATGACAAGAAAATCGCTTGAGCGGCTGTGCCGCTGATTTAGATCGAGAGCTTCCGAGATCCGCAAGCCACATCCATAGAGAAGTGTAAAGAGCGCCCTATCTCGGAAGTTTAGCCATGTTTCACCGTCGGCGGCGTTTGCAAAGATAACCTTGAGTGCATTTTCGGTGCTGAGCGGCTTCGGTATGGCCCGTGGCTGTCGCGGCGTTCGTATCGTCACGACGGCTGCATTCGTGCAAATTCCGTTGCGGGCTGACCAGCGGAAGAAACTACGCACGACGGACAGGGCACGCGCGGTCGAGCTGCGGGCCACCCCGGATGCAGCGCGATGGGCAAGCCAAGCGCGAAAATCTGCTGTCCGCAACTGTGAAAGGTCAGTGAGTGTCGGCGGTCTGGCCAAATGACCCGTTATGAATGTAACGAATGCTGTCAGATCGCGTTGATATGCTTGTGTCGTGTTTTTCGACCCGCGTTTCTCATGGGTCAACCAGCTAAGCCACGCATTGACGGTTTCAATGAGCGTCTGTTCGACGGCGTCATTGTCGGTGGCGACATTATTCGCCGCGTATTTTAGTCCGGCAGTTGCAGCCATAGGCGAATGATATTTTGGGTCACGCGTGCGAGGAAACCGAGAAGGTCCGTCGCCTGGCCTGGATGAAATTTGTTCGGGTTTCGAGATCCAAATGCAAGCATACAATTTGGTGTCGATGTGGAGACGATAACGCGTGCAAGTGCATCGGATTGTACAAGCGTCGCTCCACCGCCAAAAATATCCGGATCACCTTCAACATCGCCGCGCAAAATGACTTCCCGATTTGCGCCGATCAACTCGTCGACGAGCCCAGGCTGAATGATCTGCAGGCCACGAGTTCGGATTGGCGCTGCCTCTGTGTCGTCCGCCTCGATGCAAAGCGTGACGATATCCATTTCAAGGAGAATGGCGAAATCGGTCGTCACAATTTGCACTAACTGCTCGAAAGAATTCGCGTCCAGCAGCGCCAGCACGCATTCGTGAATTCGCGCCTGCGTTGAAAGGTTGCTGCGGCCAGTCGTAATAAGTTCGCGTTGTCGCGAATTTGCGCGTGTGTTTTCAGCTCTGAGACGCTCGAGCATCACTAGCTGTAGATCCTCAACCCCAGCCCCAAGCTCGCGTCCAGGCAGTTCAAGTTGCATTAGCAACGACGGGCGTTCGTTGAGAAATTTCGGATGGTCACGCAGGAATTTCTCGACCTGAGCGTCGTCTATATCCGCTGTTTGCTCAACATTGGTTGATTTGCGCGTCATAGAATTCTCTGTCTGCTGTATCCCATAGTAACTTTCTGTTTATTCAGCCCTATAATATTGACTGGCCTGTTTTTTTCCAGTCCGCGAGGAATGCGGCCAAACCTTTGTCAGTCAAAGGATGCCCAAACATTTGCCGCAGGACGCTTGGCGGCAATGTGACGACGTCGGCACCGAGTCTCGCCGATTCCACGACGTGCATTGGGTGTCGTACGGAAGCGACAAGAACTTCTGTCGTAAAGTTTGAGTATTGGGAATAGATCTCGCAGATATCGGCAATGAGCTGCATCCCGTCAGTTCCGACGTCGTCGAGTCGGCCAATAAATGGGGAGATGAACGTCGCGCCTGCCTTTGCCGCCAGGATTGCTTGGGCTGGCGAAAAACATAGAGTTACATTGACTTTGACCCCATCTTGGCTCAACGCTTTACAGGTTTTTAAACCATCAGGCGTAAGTGGCACCTTGACAGCGACGTTGGACGCGAGCGATGCGAGTTTGCGACCTTCCTCCAACATCTCGCCAAATTTCGTTGCGGCGACTTCAGCGCTGATCGGCCCATCGACAACGCTACAAATCTCCTGCACCACATCGAGGAAGTTGCGGCCCGATTTTGCTATTAGGGAGGGATTTGTTGTTACACCATCGACAAGACCCGTAGCGGCCAGGTCGCGAATTTCATCAATGTCTGCCGTATCCAGGAAGAACTTCATACTAATCATCCAATTGCCGGTTAGCCTGAATGCACGTTGAGGGTGGTGTCCGGCAGTGAGGCTCGGCTATAGAGTCTAGTCGATGCGAATCTACAACGCCAGTTCTACAGCAGCCAAACCGGAGATGCCGCGGCGAGTCAAAGTACTCCTGCCGCTGCCTTTGGCGGGGGCCTATGATTACCGTGTTCCAGCGGGAATGGATCTTGCGCGCGGTGACTTCGTCACGGTTCCACTCGGGACTCGCGAAGCTACGGGCGTCGTATGGGGCGAGGCGGAACCCGGCGCGATTGCTGAAAATCGACTAAAGGACGTCTTTGCACGCGTAGATGCGCCGGCCCTTTCGGAAGATAGTTGCCGTTTTGTGGATTGGGTTTCTGCATATACATTGGCGGCCCCCGGCGCGGTCATGCGCATGGCCATGAGTGTGCCGTCGGCACTGCTGCCACCAAAGCAACGGGTCGCCTACCGCAAATCTGTTAATCTTGTCGACGTGCGCATGACATCGGCACGGCAGCGTGTATTGGCGCTCGTTGAGGACGGTCCACCAATGAGCGCTGCTGAGCTCGCAAGAGAAGCGGGCGTTGGAACATCCGTCGTGCGAAGTCTCGCCGAAGCTGGCGGCTTGGAAATTGTCCACCTGCCCGTTGATCAGCGTTGGGATCTCCCTGACCCTGAACGGGCGGGTCCTGAATTGTCCACCGATCAGCAACGCGCTGCAGAGTCTTTGTGCTTGAGTGTCCGCCAAGGTGAATATTCGGCGAGCCTTCTAGACGGTGTGACTGGTGCCGGGAAAACGGAAGTTTATTTCGAGGCGCTCGCCGAAAATCTTCGGATGGGGCGGCAAACACTTGTATTGCTCCCGGAAATTGCTCTCAGTGACGAGTGGTTGGGGCGATTTTCTAGCCGTTTTGGGGCGCCCCCGGCGCTATGGCATTCCGAGTTGACGCAAGTACAGCGCCGTCGGACCTGGCGAGCGGTTGCCGAAGGCCGGGTTTCCGTTATCGTTGGCGCGCGTTCGGCACTTTTCCTGCCATACACAGACTTGGGATTGATTGTTGTCGACGAGGAGCATGACGGCGCTTTCAAACAGGATGATGGAGTCGTTTACCACGCCCGCGACATGGCAGTTGCCCGGGCACATCTTGGAAAAATACCAATTATCCTCGCGTCCGCCACACCATCTCTGGAGTCGGTTATCAATGTGAAGAAAGGGCGCTACGACCATATATTTTTGCCCGCCCGCCATGGCGTGGCTGAACTACCAGAAGTCCATATCATTGATCTTCGAAAAGAAGTGTTGGCGCCACAAACTTGGCTATCACCGGCATTGCGCAAAGAGCTAGTTCGAACGATTGAGGCGGGTGAACAGGCTCTGCTTTTTCTAAATCGTCGCGGATATGCGCCCCTGACGTTGTGCCGCGCCTGCGGTCACCGTATCGAGTGTCCGCATTGCACGGCATGGCTGGTCGAGCATCGGCTTGCGGGACGGTTGCAATGTCACCACTGTGGGTACGCGACGGCGATGCCAGATATCTGCCCTGGCTGTGGGGCTGAGGGGAAGATGGCTGCTTGTGGACCTGGCGTGGAACGCTTGGCCGAAGAAGTCGTGGCGTTATTTCCAGAAGCGCGGTTAGCCACCATAACCAGCGATACGATACATGGCCCGGCTGCGGCGGCGGAATTGATACGTCAGATTCGAGAACATGAACTTGATATTGTGATCGGCACTCAAATTATTGCTAAAGGCCATAACTTCCCGATGTTGACCTTGGTCGGGGTGGTTGACGCAGATCTTGGACTTGCTGGGGGTGATTTGCGTGCAACGGAGCGTACATTCCAGCTTCTGCACCAGGTTGCTGGACGAGCAGGCCGTGCTGCGTTGCCTGGTACGGCATATTTGCAGACCTACCATCCAGAACATCCTGTCATGACAGCGCTCACTTCAGGAGATCGCGATCGGTTTCTCGAGGAGGAGGCTGCTTTGCGTGAGGATGGGGAGTGGCCGCCATTTGGGCGCCTTGCAGCATTGGTGCTGTCTAGCCGCGACGAACGGCTTGTCGATCATGTGGCAGCGTTATTTGGCCGTTCTGCGCCACGTGGAGAGGGTATTCGTGTGCTGGGTCCAGCCCCAGCTCCATTTGCCGTGCTTAGAGGTCGCCACCGTCGTCGACTGCTCATGAAAACTTCTCGAAACGTCAACATTCAATCGCTACTTAAAAACTGGCGATCCAGTGTAAAGCTGCCCGGTACTGTTCGTCTCCAAGTAGATATTGATCCATATAGTTTTCTTTAAAGAACCTGTCCAAAACCTTTGGATCGCCAACGCTGTATGGCGAGCGCTTCGATTCTTAATGTGAGGCCCGCGCTATATCTGCGATGACTTCTAAAAGCATGGAAATACTTAGTTTTTTGGGGCCTCGACAGTGTGACGAATAGGGGGCGCGCCGCTTGCCACCTCTTATGCCATATGGTACACACCGCTCGCCTTTTGGGGCAGGCAAAATTGCCCACAAAAACCAACGTAAAGGGTAATCCCGGCTTGTTCGGTGATTTCCTAATTTTTTTTCGGGAGGTTCCCTAGGTGGCATCCAAGTCAGGCGCATCGGAACTTGCCGGTCGCTACGCAGCGGCGCTTTTTGATTTGGCTGACGAAGGCAAAGAGCTTGACGATGTCGCAACGGATTTCCGGCAGCTGGAAGAAATGTTCACAGAAAATTCAGACTTACGCCGTTTGGCGAACAGCCCGGTTATTCGCCGTGATGATCAAATGAAAGCAATGACAGTGCTTCTTACAAAGATAGGCGTTTCCTCGCTGACGACAAAATTTATCGGTGTATTGAGCCGGAACCGTAGACTGTTTGCATTGCCACAGGTAATTACCGCATATCTAGCTGAACTTTCCCGCCGTCGTGGTGAGATTGCCGCCGAAGTCACGTCTGCACATGAGTTGAGTGGATCACAACGAACGGCTCTCCTTGAAGCGCTTAAATCAGTGCTCGGCGGCGAAGTTGCTATTAAGCAAAAGGTAGATTCCGGCCTAATAGGAGGCCTCGTCGTTAAAGTCGGCAGCCGTTTGGTCGACGCATCGTTACGCACACAATTGCAAAAGCTAGGACTCGCTATGAAAGGTGCCGGCTAATGGAAATTCGAGCCGCAGAGATATCTGCAATCCTTAAGGAGCAGATCGCCAATTTCGGAACCGAGGCGGATGTCGCGGAAGTAGGTCAGGTTATCTCAGTCGGCGACGGCGTGGCGCGCGTGTACGGGCTTGATAACGTCCAGGCCGGTGAGATGGTGGCGTTTCCCAACGGCGTCACCGGTATGGCGCTGAATCTTGAGACTGACAATGTCGGCGTGGTTATTTTTGGTGACGACCGCGACATCAAAGAAGGAGACATTGTTAAGCGTACTCAATCAATCGTCGATGCCCCAGTCGGTAAGGGTCTGCTTGGCCGCGTTGTCGATGCGCTGGGCAATCCAATCGACGGTGGCGGGCCGATCGAAAACGTAGAGCGCCGACGTGTTGAAATTAAGGCGCCTGGTATTATCCCGCGCCAAAGTGTGCACGAGCCAATGCAAACCGGCCTAAAAGCGCTTGATGCGTTGGTTCCCGTTGGTCGTGGTCAACGAGAGCTTATTATTGGCGATAGACAAACCGGTAAGACGGCTATCGCTATAGATACGATTCTTAACCAGAAAGCAATTAACGACTCTGGTGACGAGTCGAAAAAGCTTTATTGCATATATGTTGCGATTGGCCAGAAACGCTCAAGTGTCGCGCAGTTCGTCAAAGCGTTGCAGGATGCTGGCGCCCTCGAATACACCATTGTCGTCGCAGCAACGGCCTCAGAACCGGCTCCACTACAATTTCTTGCGCCGTATACCGCTTGCACGATGGGAGAGTATTTCCGCGACAATGGAATGCATGCAGTCATCTTTTATGATGATTTGTCAAAGCAAGCGACCGCCTATCGCCAAATGTCATTGTTGCTGCGCCGTCCGCCCGGGCGTGAGGCATACCCTGGCGACGTGTTCTATTTGCATAGCCGGCTTTTGGAGCGTTCGGCCAAAATGAACGAATCACTTGGGTCCGGCTCGTTAACGGCGCTACCAATTATTGAGACGCAGGCTTCCGACGTGTCGGCATACATTCCGACCAACGTAATTTCCATTACTGACGGCCAAATATTTCTCGAAACCGAGCTTTTCTACAAAGGCGTCCGGCCAGCTATTAATGTTGGTATTTCTGTCAGCCGAGTCGGTTCGGCCGCACAAATTAAGGCCATGAAGCAGGTCGCGGGCAGCATCAAGCTTGAGCTTGCCCAGTATCGAGAGATGGAGTCATTCTCGCAGTTCGCCTCTGATCTGGATCCCATAACACAGCGTCTTCTTGCCCGTGGTGCAAGATTGACTGAACTCCTGAAGCAAGATCAGTTTGTGCCACTACCGGTTGAAGAACAGGTTGTGTCTATCTTTGCCGGCGTTCGTGGTTACCTAGACGATGTGCAGGTAGGCGATATCGGTCGATTTGAGACGACGCTGCTTGATCTCATTCGAGCCAAACATAGCGACGTCCTTGCTGTCATTCGTGACTCGGGTGAACTTTCGGATGAAACCGAAGAGAAGCTTCGAGAGATCATTGTCAGCTTCACCGGCTCTTTCGTTTAATCATCGCTGGCGTAAAAGAACATGGCTAACCTCAAAGACCTGAGGAACCGCATCGCCAGCGTCAAGTCGACGCAAAAGATTACGGCGGCGATGAAGATGGTTGCGGCGGCGAAACTCCGGCGCGCGCAGGACACTGCAGTAATGGCGCGTCCGTATGCCGAACGAATGGATCGGGTTTTGGGTAACGTGGTTCAAGGAATCGGTGGGTCAGGTACTGCGCCTGCAATGGTCACGGGCACCGGTTCCGATCAAGTGCAGTTGATTATCGTTGTGACTGCGGATCGTGGCCTCTGCGGTGGTTTTAATTCAAACATCGTTCGCCGATCAAGGCAGCGAATTCGCGAGTTGGAGGCTGCTGGGAAGGAGGTCAAACTTTTGTGTGTCGGACGTAAAGGTGCGGCTGTTTTGCAGACAGATCACGGCGCTAAAATAATTGAGAAAATCGAAGGAATAGCGAAGCCGATACCGACATTTGATGGAGCCGCCGATATCGCGCAAAAAATCATGGATCTGTTTGAGGACGGGCAGTTTGATAATTGCTCGATTGTGTATAGTACATTCATTTCGGCGCTGACGCAGGAAGTGACCAATCAACAGTTGATTCCCCTTCCTCCACCGGAAGAGTCGTCTGCAGAGAAGCTAGACAGTGCCAGTGCCATCTACGAATACGAACCGACTGAGGATGAAATCCTTGCTGCGCTGCTGCCACGCAATCTGGCGGTACAAATATTTCGCGCACTTTTGGAATCCAATGCATCAGAGCACGGCGCACGTATGACCGCGATGGACAATGCAACCCGTAACGCCGGGGATATGATCGATGACCTTACGCTCAACTATAACCGCACGCGCCAAGCTGTTATTACCAAAGAGTTGATTGAAATTATTTCAGGCGCGGAAGCTATTTGATGATCGCGCTGAAGACCAAACACCGGATCAGCATGCCGTATGGTGCGATTCAGAGGCATGAACAGGCAAGAGTTCGCATAGGAGTTACGTGATGGCAAAGAACATTAGAGGTCGCATCACTCAGGTTTTGGGTGCGGTCGTCGATGTTGAGTTTGACGGTGATTTGCCGGCTATCTTAAACGCTCTGACGACAAAGAATGGTGACCAGACGCTGGTGCTCGAAGTTGCCCAACATTTGGGCGAGAGCCGTGTTCGCACCATTGCCATGGATGCGACGGAGGGCCTCGTCCGGGGTCAAGAAGTTGATGATACGGGCGAACCGATTACTGTCCCTGTTGGCCCGGGAACACTCGGGCGGATCGTAAACGTAATTGGTGAGCCAATCGACGAGCGTGGGCCGATAAAGACAGATAAACGCTTGCCAATCCATCGTTCAGCACCGCTATACGTCGATCAGGCCACAGAATCTGAACAGCTGATAACCGGCATTAAGGTTGTCGATTTGCTGACGCCCTACGCCAAAGGCGGCAAGATTGGCCTCTTCGGCGGTGCCGGTGTCGGAAAGACAGTTTTGATTCAAGAACTTATCAATAATATCGCAAAGGCACACGGCGGCTATTCTGTGTTTGCCGGTGTTGGCGAGCGCACGCGCGAGGGCAACGATCTCTATCATGAGATGATCGAGTCGGGTGTCATTGAACTCGACGGTGATGGCTCCAAATGCGCGCTGGTCTTCGGCCAAATGAATGAGCCGCCTGGTGCCCGTGCGCGGGTCGCACTGTCGGGCCTGACGGTTGCGGAGTATTTTCGTGACGAAGAAGGCCAGGACGTTCTTTTCTTCGTCGACAACATTTTTCGCTTTACCCAAGCCGGATCCGAAGTGTCGGCGCTTCTTGGCCGCATCCCCTCGGCGGTCGGCTATCAGCCGACGCTAGGAACCGAGCTTGGCACGTTGCAGGAGCGCATCACCTCGACAAACAAGGGCTCAATTACATCCGTACAGGCGATCTATGTACCAGCTGATGATTTGACCGATCCGGCACCGGCAACGACATTTTCGCATCTTGATGCAACGACCGTTCTTTCCCGGCAGATTTCTGAACTTGGTATTTATCCAGCGGTCGATCCGCTGGATTCAACAAGCCGAATTCTCGACCCGCGGGTCGTCGGTGAGGAACATTATCTCGTCGCGCGAGAAGTACAGCGTGTCTTGCAGACTTACAAATCGCTGCAGGACATTATTGCCATCCTCGGCATGGACGAGCTTAGTGAAGAGGATAAGCAGGTTGTCGCGCGGGCTCGTAAAATCCAACGCTTCTTGTCACAGCCGTTTCACGTTGCGGAGGTATTTACCGGTACTGCTGGTAAATTTGTCGACCTCGAAGACACAATCCGAGGGTTTAAAGGCATTATAGACGGCGAATATGACGATTTGCCGGAGTCCGCATTCTACATGGTTGGAACCATTGAAGAGGCGGTTGAAAAGGCAAAGGCAATGGCCGCGGAAGTTTCTTCCGGCAATAGCGCCGCCGCCTGAGATCGAGCCAGACCGTGGCAGACAAAATTGAATTCGAATTGGTCGCACCGGAGCGCCTCTTGATTGAGGGTGAGTTCGACATGATCGTTCTGCCTGGCGAGAACGGTGACTTTGGTGTGCTGCCCCGTCACGCTCCGCTTATTTCGACACTGCGTCCTGGAACAATCGTGATTTTCGAGGATGGCCAGATCACGAGTAGGATCTTCGTTGCGGCAGGATTTGCTGAGGTGATGGCAGAGCGGCTGACGGTTATGGCCGAACAAGCCTCGCCCATTGAAGAAATTGATCGTGCTGAAGTGCAGCAAGCAATTAGTGGTCTGCGCGATGATATTGGAATTGCGTGCGACGAGTCGGAACGAGCTGTTGCTGAGGCGGGATTGGTAATTGCTGAAGCGAAACTTCAGGCGATCGACCAGCCGGGCTACTAGCCGACTAACTCGTGCATCGAGCTCGGCGACGTGTGTAACAGCAGCCGAGCTAAGCTACTAAGTTAAATAATGTCCCAGCTTTTAGGACACCTTTGCCGCCGACGCCGAGCGCACCAGCGCCGGGTATTTCGCCGGTGCCAAACTTTTCACTATGAAATTTTTTCTCTGGATAGAATGCCAGCTCGCTACTCTTCAGCTCTGACGCCGCACCCTTCGATAGCTGAGCGTCACGCTCCTCACGTTATTTTGCTTGTGCAATTTGTTCCTCTCGCTCCTGCTCCTGGAGTTCTGTTTTCGCACGCATCAGTTTTGTTTGCGCTTCGGCGGCAACCTGGCGGTCCGCGGCTGATGGTTGGCTTGGCGCCAATGCGGCGCGCTTCACCTGCTCCATTTTTCTGATCGTCGCGCGAGGGTTATTAGGCACTGCCGCTGCATCGATTTTAACTTCGCCGCCGGTAGCGTAGAGCTTGCCATCGGGACCCATACGGTAGGTATAGGAAGGTTGACCAGAATACTGGCCACCTGTGCGCATGGGCCTACTCGTGCTGTCGTACTTCCTGCTCGCGACGCTGCACAATTCTTGGACTTCTTGTCTCTCGGCTTCAGTCAGGCCATCCGGCCCCTTACCTTCATCAACAATCTCTTCCGTGTTTTCCGGCGTGCTGGACTGTGCCTCTGTTTGTGTCTTCAGATCGAGCGGTGCAACGAGGCGGCTTGAACGTGTTTGATTGTTGTTTGATTCGCTTGGTTCGGCAACGTCACGCGCGCGCAAAGACGCCTCCACAGAGGCTGTCCGCTGTAGGGTTTGAATAAGATTAGGGCCGGATAGTGCTAGTACTGGCGCAACTGAACCTGCCGTGTTCATCTCAAATTCCGCGTGCTGCCTCTCCGTCACGAATTCTTCGTCGGTGCCCGGCATACGTACTGCCACGTTTCCGCCCATTCTGGGCAGGAGGCCGGAAAATAGTACTAACATTGAAAAACATAGTGTTTTGGGCTCGGAAAGTCAAAACACGCAATCGAATCAGAGGAGCTATTCAGGTGTCAGCGATAGCTTTCGACAGCGGTTTACGGTGTTGTGAAACCCGATATCAGGTCGATGCAATTGCGCCAAACTCATTGACCAACTGTTCGTACATCGCTCGTTTAAATGGAACGATGAGTGTCGGTAATTCGTCGACAGCAACCCATCGCCACGCGTTGAATTCCGCCTCGTGCGCATCCAGACGAATATCTTGATCCGTGCCAGTAAACCTCAATGCGAACCAACGCAGTTTTTGGCCGCGGAACTGGCCGTTCCATGCCTGTTGTGACATCGTTGACGGTAAGTCATAGCAATGCCAGACTCGACTCTCGGCGATAATCTCTGCTTTGCTCGTTCCGATCTCTTCTTCAAACTCACGCATAGCCGTCGTATACGGAGTTTCGCCAGGGTCGATGCCACCTTGCGGCATCTGCCAGTTATCACCTGGATAGTCGATCCGGTTTCCGACAAAGACGCGCCCTTCACGGTTTAAAACCATGAGGCCGACACCGTGCCGGTAGGGTCGTGAATCATTGTCCGCTGCTTCGTGTAGATTTGGTGTCATATCTCGTGTCATCGGGCCAAATGTTAGCGGCCTGTCTGTCTGCCAGCGACGGCTGAGACAGGTGCTAAAACGAGCCCGCGCTCATTTAATGTCTTCACCCAACGTTTGAGGCGAGCAATAATGACAGGGAAAGGTTGGCCAAAGGCAACAGCGGTGCCGTTGGCACGGGCAATTTGCTCAAGTTCCTCAAGTTGGGCATCGATGGTGATGCTGTTTGCTTGTTGGTCGAGAAAAATATCGTTAACTGCGCGCGCCAAACCGACTTCGGCTGCAAGGCGTGGCGCAACGCTCAACGGGTTGTCTCGACCGTCCACGAACATAAGCCCGCGTCGCTTCAGTTCCACCAATACAGGCCGTAAGGTCTGCGCATCCGCTGTGAAGCGCGAACCAAGAAAATTCGTAACGCCGATATAGCCCGTAAACCGACTCAAGACCCACTCAAGGCGATGCAAATTCTGTTCTGCGCTTAATGTCGTCAGTAGCCCATATGGCCCGGTGTCACTGCGGGGATAGTCGAGTGGCTCCATCGGCAGCGTAATGATCACTTCGTGACCGGCGGCTCGAGACGCGTTTATCCACTCTTCGAGCCGTCGAGCATCGGGGGCGAAGGCAAGGGTCACAGCACCTGGCAGTTCTTGGATTGCACTCTCTGTGCTTGTGGCTGAAACACCAAGGTTCGTTATAACTATTGCAATTAGCGGTCGTGTTTCCAAAACGTTGATCGGGCGTGAATAAACACGCCAAGGTTGACGGCCGGCAGCGTCGACGATGGGCAAGGGTCCCAATTCGCCTTTCTCAATGAGCGCCGGGTCAGGGTGAGGGTGAAGAACCGCAACGGTTTCCAAGCGCTGCACTGAGGCTGGCTGAGTCACCGCCCCGTTGCTCGCGACTACAGTGTCCGAGACAGCTGTTGTGCTCTCTGTGTTGGCGTCCAACTGCGCCTCTCCAGAGTTGTCCTTCGACACGTCATTTTCTCTATCTTGTGCGGCGGAAGCGGCTACCGCTGGCGGTGTTATTTGGAATTGACTGCTGCGTAGTGGTTGCTTGGGCGGGGTGACTTCCATGGATATCTGGGGGCGCATCGTCCTCAGTTCCGCCAGAGTGCTGTCTTCAGTTGCTTCAAGCCAAATGAATATGCCTATAACAAGCAGTAGAAAACTGCCCCAGCCAGCCGCCAGTTTGATCCATGGCATATATGGATTGGGCTCTGCCGGCGTCGGATACTCGTCGTCGTCGTCGTCGTCATCGTCATCAATGAAGTCATTGCCTTCGGCAGCTTCACCAACAAGTTCTTCCGTGCCGTCGCCATTATCGGCATCGCGCGCGCCATCATCGCCCGTATCAGGCGCGCCGTCAGTGAGCGTCTTCGGAGACCCATTGTCGGCGTCAATCTCATCGACGCCGACGCCGTCGGACATACTCTATCTCACCAAATTCATTTGATAGACTTTTTTGAACGCCATAGGATTAATTAACAAAGCGCTTTCCGTAGAGCGCGATACCGCGCAAGAGATCGATTGCCCGAACGAGCTGATAATCGATGGGTTGCCCCGAATCTTTGGGCGTTGTTGCCGCATTACTTTCCTCACCTGACGAGGCCTCTTCATCGGCTTGGTTCTTTAGCGCGCCGCGTAAATCTTCCTCGTGGCGTTCGTGGTTGCGACCTCCTGTCAATGGCTCCAATCGAACCTGCTCGACGAGAATATCAGGATCAATACCCGTCGCTTGGATGGAACGGCCCGACGGGGTGTAATAGCGCTGTGTAGTAAGCTTTATTGCGCCCGCTCTTCCCAATGGCATAATTGTCTGTACCGACCCCTTACCGAATGTGCGTGTGCCCAAAAGAATACCGCGCCGGTGATCTTGAAGTGCACCAGC
>CAVOAK010000031.1:0-24783 GCA_963693665.1 Alphaproteobacteria bacterium
TGGAGATCATGTGGATATTTTAGTCAACCAAAAGCTAATCGCTCAAGGTGAGGTTGTCGTCGTCGATGACAAGCTCGGTGTTTCCATCACAGAGGTTGTGATGCAGGGCAGAAATTAGTGGACCACAGCGTCATTGGAGCCCGCGATTTCAACACGCCGCCACCTGCTTTTATCCATAACCCCCTTTCTTAACCCGACGTTGACAACCGCAGTAACCGATACTGCCAACCTGTTGGCAAATATGCCGCTGCCGCATCACGTTGCGGCTCCCAAAGTGTACCTACATCAGTAGCGTGGAGAGACAACTTGACCGACGTTCAGACATTCGAGCTCAGTGAATTCGTACTCCAGTCAGGCGAGACACTCCACAAGGCAAAACTGGCGTACAAGACGTACGGCAATCTCAACGCAGCTAAAGACAACGTAATCGTCTATCTAACCCGCTTTGGCGGCACCCATGTCGAAAACGAAATTTTCATCGGCAGCGGTATGGCGCTCGATCCCGAACACTATTTTATCATTGTCCCCAACATGTTTGGGAATGGCGCATCGTCTTCACCCAGTAATACACCGCCGCCATTCGACCGGTCGAATTTCCCCGATACAACAATCCACGATAACGTACACGCGCAGCATCGCCTTGTTACAGAGATCTTGGGTATAGAGCGGATAAAGTTAGTGGTCGGTTGGTCGATGGGCGGCCTTCAGACATTCGAGTGGGCTGCGCTCTATCCGGAAATGGTCGGGCGCATGGCACCGCTCTGTAGCGCAGCGCGATGTTCACGACATAACTATGTCTTCCTGGAAGGCATGAAGGCTGCGCTGACCGCAGATCAGAACTGGCAAGGTGGACTCTACGACGAGCCACCGACCGCAGGCTTGCGCACAATTGGGCGAGCTTGGGCGAGTTGGGCGCTCAGCCAAGCGTTTTACAACAAGGAACTTTACCGAAAGCTCGGCCACGCTACAGTCGACGATTATCTACGCGACTACTGGGAGGCGATGTTCCTCGATCGTGACGCCAACAACATGCTGTCGATGATTTGGACTTGGCAGCGCGCTGACATCAGTGTGAACGATATATACAACGGAGCATTCGAACATGCCCTCGGCGCAATAACGGCCAAATCATTCGTTATGCCGGGAGAAACCGACCTCTATTTTCAAGCCTCCGACAGCGCCTACGAAGTCGATCACATGCCGAACGCCGAACTCCGTCAGATTCCTTCATTGTACGGACATCTTGCTGCAGGCGGCAAAGATCCTGCCGACACCAAATTCATTAATGAGACTCTGAAAGAATTATTGGCTCGTTGAGTCCGCCAACATGCGAGTTGTTCGCTCGTTTGATGCCACCCGCGTCGAAGTCTACTTTCACAGTCTTGGAATCGATGATTTGGGATGTCAGCAAGCGGACTAAACTCGGAAAGACGTTGAACTCCGGATATGACGCAAAGTGTACATATTGCTCCCACTGATCAAAATACGGAAGTTCACCAATAGGAATAGTGATTTCCCATAACATAGGGCGACTGGCGGGTAGTCAGGTTGCTAGAGAATGGGCGCGTGGCCTTTGCCAAAGCAATACACAGAGACCCCGCCAACTTTCTTAAAATAGGCTCCAATTGCTATCTCGTTTTTCGAGATACTACCCATTACGTGCATATCTGCGCGGCCCCCAAAAGTAGGAGCTGTCGGATCTAGCGTTGAGCGCCAAATGCCCATCAAGACTAGTTGCCTGATCGAATGCAATTGGCTTTTCGCCGAACTTTGTGGTCGGCCATGAAAATGTCCGCTGATGGCTACCGCTAAACCTCATTGCAACCGGCCCATTCGGCCAACCAATTTCACATCAGAAGTAGCGCAGATATTCCCGCTTCTCCCAATCCGTGACATGTTCGTGGAAGCGATCCCATTCGCTGTGCTTATAACGACTGAACGACTTGTGCATCGTCGGGCCAAGCACCTCTTTTGCCAGCGCATCGTTGTCGAATGCGGTGATCGCCTCTAAGAGATTCGTCGGCAGATGTTCGATCCCTGATTTTTCGAGCTCAGCTTGCGTCAAATTGTAGAGCGACTTGTTCGTTGGCGGACCGGGATCAAGCTTTTGTGTGATGCCTTCAAGTGCCGCGGCGGAACTCATGGCCAGTACTAGGTAGGCATTGACGCACATATCGACTGCGCGATTCTCAATCGCCTTGCGGGTCTGCGGCAGGCGCAGCATTGACGAGCGGTTGTTGACACCATAACTGATATGCGTCGGCGCCCAGGTCACGGTACCGCCTTCAAATTCGCTGGCGACACCGATCAAGCCTTTATATGAATTCACTGTCGAGCAAGCGATTGCTGTCAAGGCCGCTCCATGTTTCATCAGGCCTGCGATAGCATTATACGTCGCGTCCCCCCAAGGACCGTTCAGTTCGCCGAACAGGTTAACATCAGGCGTATCGGTTGAACGGGCACTCAAATTGAGGTGCGCGCCGGAACGCCAATCGCCCTGCGTCGGCTTTGGCATGTAAGTCACAAAATGACCATTCTGCTTGGCAACTTCCTTCAACAGGATGCGCAAAAACGTCATGCGGTCGGCCATCTTCAAAACGTCTGAATAGCCAAAATCCAGTTCAAACTGCGAATAAGCACCCTCGGCGACGACATCCTTCAGGCCCCAGCCAAGTTCGCCCAGTATGTCGATCAACTGACCCAGAAACGGCATTGAATCGATTGAGTGCTCCAGGTCATAACCAAATGCTTGGCGCTTTGGGCGCTTTGCCCCCGGGTTGATGGGGTCGTCGTCAAAGGCCTTAATAGCGTTTCCGTCGTCATCGTAACTCATGACGATAAACTCGGGTTCCATCCCCGCGTAAAACGCATAGCCGGCGTCAGCCGATGCTTTGACCTGGCGTTTGAGCGCAAGCCGCGGACAGACGTTGTAGGGCGCACCCTCCATAAACAAGTCGGCGAACACCAAGGCGCATGTTTTATCCCATGGGCAGATAACCAGACTGTCGAGATCGGGTATTGGAATCTGGTCTGGATCAGCTGGTCCTAACTCAGGCACCATAGAAACCGAGTGCACCGCGAATTGCGGCCCGCGGCCCATACACACTTCCTCAAATTCAGATATGGGCACTGGTTTGGTTTTAGGCAAACCAAGAATATCGATCCAACACGACAGGAAGTATTTGATACCGGCCTCTTCGAGACGGGCCTTCGCCTCGGCAACGCGCTCCTTATCCGGGAGTGCTTCGGACAGGGTCGTTGGATACAAATTGCTCATAATCTCACCTCTCTTAACGGCACTTAGGTTTTCCGCTTAACGCCATGATATTTCTCAATCGTCGGCAGCAATAGTCAAAACGCTATTCACACACAAAACTCTCTCACGAGCCACCTATTACAAGCTGATCGTCCCTTCCATGTAATGTGCGGCGCGGCCGGCGATCTCCACACGCTCGCCGCGATATTTGCAGAAAATCTCGCCTCCGCGCGGTGATATCTGCCGGGCATGAAGCTTGGTCGTGCCAAGTCGTTCGACCCAATAGGGCACCAATGAGCAATGTGCCGATCCGGTAACGGGGTCCTCCGGAATACCCATCTGTGGCGCAAAGAAACGCGAGACGAAATCGCAGGTGTCGCTTGGCGCGGTGGCGATGAGGCCACGGCAATCAAGAACCGCTACTTCGGCCATATCAGGCATCAACCCCCTCACCTCTGCTTCAGTTGCGAATACGGCAAGACCGTCCACAGCCGCAAGGATCTCTATCGGAGTTGCGCACAGCGCGGCTGCAACATCGCCAAGATCGTTTCGGGGAGTCGCCGCAAGGGTCGGAAAATCCATGACGATAAGTTCGCCGTCACGGGTCACATCAAGCGTATCTCCGGCTTTGGTGTGAAAACGAACGGCATTGCGTGACGGGTCAAGTTTTGTGAAGAGGAGATAAGCCGTGGCAAGGGTCGGATGCCCCGCCAGGGCAATTTCTGTTACCGGCGTAAACCAGCGGATATCAAAGTCATCACCGCGGGGCACGTAGAATGCAGTTTCTGCGAGGTTATTCTCCGCCGCAATCGCCTGCATCACATCTTCGGAGAGCCACGCCTCCAGCGGACATACCGCCGCCGGATTACCACCGAACACCCGGTCGGTGAAGGCATCAATTTGGTAAATCGGGATGCTCTGTGTCATATCGCAGCCCTGCTTTCAGGTTCTTCACTCGACTGATAAATCATGAAGTTTCAGAAATTACAGCTTGTTCAAACATCCACATTGAAGGGGAATTCTGTCGTTTTCGACATAAAAAAATCCACATCCGCGCGTCCCCAACGGATTACACCATTCCAAAAATGCCCAATCTCCTCATAGCAGAGCTTTGATGCGATCGACTCCACCCGTTTGCGTCATGACGCCCGTTTGAGCCGTGTTCTAGGTGCCTTCTTTGGCGTCAGCATCCGCGCCGCGTATTGATACAGATCCCAAACGGTGCCTTCGAGATCGGTTGGTCCCAAACTGTTCGGCTGTGCGTAACGCGACTTTAATCCACGGCGCATCCGTTCAAGCTGTTCACGGTCTTCGTCCATCGTTCCGCCGCGGCTTTTAAGCCTTGCTGCAAGTTTTCGTGCAGGAACCGGTTTATACGAAGAAACGACGCAACGGTTGGTCAACTCGTCGACACCACGGGGCTGCAGGCACAATGAACTGCTACCGTTTAGCGTGATCGACACGGCATGTGACGGAAAGATCCAAAAATACAAACTGAACCGTCTTTCCTCCGGTGTCACGTCGGGGTGGTAATCCTTGGTTGAGGGCGTCTTACTCGTATAATTCGCCTTGTAGCCCGTATACCCCTCACCCGGTGGAATTTTCTCGCAGAGACGTGTCGGCGTAATGTCGTAGAGGGCTTTGCTGTGCACCGTGTTCAGGTGGTAGCCCTCCATATAGTTCTCGGCAAGGCACTTCCAATTGGTCGGCCACACCTCATCAAGGACAGTACTGACCACCATGTTTTCTAAGTGCCGGTTCTGCAAATACGGCTCAAGACCCTTGAGCCGGGGCGCCAGTGGCTTTGCCTTGCCATCCAGATTGACATAGAGGAAATCGTGCCAGACCTCGGTCTTGAACTCCGGCAACCGGCAACTCTTGACGTCGAAACCCTTGACCTTGTCCATATAGGGCGCGCGCGCAAGCTGGCCGTCATTGGCGTACGACCACGCGTGATAGGGACAGACGAAGTGTTTGGTGTTTCCTTGGCCTTCGACGATGACTGAAGAACGGTGACGACAGACGTTTGACAGCACGCGAACCTTGTCATCCTGGCCACGCGCGACGATCAGCGGCTCATCTAGGAGTTGCGTCACGAAGTAATCGCCGCGCTTGGGAACTTCTGCAACCCGACCTAGGCAAATCCACTCTTTACGGAAAATCTCTTCCTTCTCGAGTTCGAGATATTCCTCGGACGTATAGAATCCAGTTGGAAGCGACTGAGCCTGACTGTCGTCGAGATCCCTGATCTTCGCCAGTGCTTCAAGTACCTCACTTACTGCCGACGTGTTCATAGTCTTTCCTCCATTGATCAGCACACCTTTCGAACTCTTCGCTGACGCAACACTCGCACATCATAATTATTCCGAATGATTCGGCTGGACCCAGAACATCTTACGCCGCAAATAAATTTGCCATCTATCCTGTCACCAAATTCAGTGAATTGCGAACATTTGCTACATTTGCAGTGCTCATTTAGCCCAACTCGTGGCAGGATGTCTGTCAAGGCGGCGCTGCAACACAAGAAACGGTGTGACCGCATGCTTGATGACGACAAAAGGTGGATCAAATGGCTGCCACGAATAACGGACAAATCTCAGTCAATCCAGTAAGCGGCGCGCTTGGCGCTGAAATCTCCGGTATTGATCTGTCGCAGCCGCTGGATAACAAGACTTTCTCCGATATCTATCAGGCCTTTCTCGATCATCTCGTTATCTTCTTTCGGGATCAGGATATAACACCTGATCAACAAAAGGCGTTCTCGCAACGCTTTGGCAAGCTGCATATCCATCCCTTGACGGAAGGTATGGCCGACCATCCCGAAGTAATTGAAATAATCAAAGAGCCCGAGGAACGACACAATTGGGGCGATCTCTGGCATATCGACCTTACCGCACTTGAACGTCCGACTCTGGGCTCAGTCCTCTATGCCAGGGAAGTGCCGGAATACTGCGGCGATACCCAGTGGTCAAACATGTACCTGGCCTATGAAACCCTCTCGGATGGCATGAAGAGCCTCATCGACGGGCTGGTCTGCGTACATACGGGTGGCGCAGATGGCTACAAGAGCTTCAAAGGCATGCAGCATATCGACGCGGCGGCCATGCGGGCAGAGCATCCGCTTGTGCGCACCCACCCGGATACCAGAAAGAAGTCGTTGTTCTTGAGCCGCAAGGCGATCAAGCACTTCAAGGACATGACGCCTGAAGAAAGCGCTCCGCTGCTCGGTTACCTCTATGAGCATTCAATAAATCCAGACTTTGCGTGCAGATTCCACTGGCGCAATAACTCAATTGCGATGTGGGACAACCGCTGCACGCAGCATCGCGTTCAGGCGGACTATTTTTACGAACAACGCGGGTTTGAGCCGGTCCGCAGGCGCATGCACCGCGTATCAATCGAAGGTGATCGGCCTGTATGAGGCAAACGTAAACTGGAATCTGTGTCATCATAGCGAGGACAGAAGCATGGGCGCGACGAATTCAGTCACCACACAATCCAAACTGGTGGTACGGCCACTTAGCGGTGCGCTCGGCGCGGAAATATCTGGCGTCGATCTCTCGAAACCGCTCACAGATGAGCTGTTCGCGGAAATCCATCAAGCATTCCTAGATTATCTCGTCATCTTTTTTCGGGATCAAGACCTTGGGCCGGAGGAGCTAATCGCCGTCGGCAGTCGCTTTGGCGAACTTCATATCCATGACTATACGGAAACCATGAAGAGTTATCCTGACGTCGTAGAGATCATCAAACTGCCCGAAGAGAAACATAACTGGGGCGATCACTGGCACATTGACAGCCCATCTTTCGAATGCCCGCCACTTGGATCAGTGATCCATGCCAAAGACGTGCCGCCCTACAGCGGCGATACGCAATGGTCGAATATGTACTTGGCCTATGAAACACTGTCGGTCGGAATGAAACGGCTGCTATCTAGACTCGAGTGCGTATTCGAAGGTTCGCACAAGGGTTTCATGAACTACGGCGGTATGCCGCATAAAGAGGGACCCGATCGGACCGCTACGCATCCGGTGGTGCGGACACATCCGGTGACCGGAAAAAAATCTCTGTTCCTCGACGTCAAGCCTGGACGCAACTTCAAAGACATGACAGTCGAAGAAAGCGCATCGCTGTTTGACTATCTCTATCGGCACGTCGCCAATCCGGATTTCGCGTGCCGTTTTCACTGGGAAAACGGGTCCGTCGGCATTTGGGACAATCGCTGCACTCTACATCGTGTACAGCGTGATTACTTCCACGAACTCAGAGGCGTTCCGCAAAGTCTTCGCTATTTGACGCGCGTACAGATGCTGGGCGACCGGCCGTACTAGCGGCCGCGTGACGCAAATTTCGAGAGTCATCGGCTGTTTCAGCGGCGGCCGTCTCAGTGCTGGATAATCTCTCCAGCCAAGTCCTCAATGTCGCGATGACAAGCAACAAGATGGCCAACCTTCGTCTGCTGAAGAGGCGCAGGTAACGTATCGCATGTTCCTACAATGGCAAGCGGACAACGCGCAAAAAATGGGCAACCAACCTCGGTGAGTTCAACCTCTCGGGAAATCCCACTGATTGCCTCTCGTGTTTTCATCACGTCTTCCAGCCAACCCTGTCGAATTTCGGGTACCGACGACAGCAGGAGCCTTGTGTAGGGATGAAAGGGCGGCGACAGGACATCCATCGTCGGACCACGCTCGACGACACGCCCAGCATAGAGAACCATGATTTCATCGGCAAAAGACGCCACTGTCGAGAGATCATGACTAATGAAGACGTAAGCCACTCCGAGTTTTTCTTGCAGGTCCTTCAACAGCTCGATAATGGCCGCCCCGACGACAGTATCGAGTGAAGACGCGACTTCGTCGCAGAGAATGACATCGGGTTCCGCTGCAAGTGCCCGCGCCAAATTAACTCGCTGCTTCTCGCCGCCAGAGAGTTCCTTTGGAAATCGCGTTGCAAATTCCCGCGGCAATTCCACCAGCTCAAGTAATTCGCCTACCCGCTCCCGCCGTGCCGCCGCACCCATATTCATGTAGAACTCAAGTGGGCGTCCGATGATGTCGCGGATCCGCTGGCGCGGGTTAAGGGCAACGTCTGCCATCTGAAAAACAATCTGAATGCTTTGTATTTCGGACTTGCTGCGTTTTTCGACGGCTGGCGCCAAGACGGTTCCATTGTGCACAATCTCGCCGGAAACCTGAGGCAAAAGGCCCGAGATAACCCGAGCAAGGGTACTTTTCCCACACCCCGACTCGCCGATCACACCAACGACCTGACGTGAGTTCACGGTTAGATCGACGTCCCGCAAGACGATTTTCTTTTTGACCCTACCGTATCCTGCGGTGATGCCACGCACTTCCAGCACTGGCGCCGTACTCGCACTGGGATCTGTGCGCGCCGTGCCGCCACCGGCCGTGCTTCGCGGCGGCGGACGAACAGCCATCATCAGTTTCTTGGTGTAATCGTGTGTCGGCTGTTCAACAATTTGTTGCGTCGTCCCCTGCTCCATGATCATGCCATCGTTCAGCACGATGATCCGGTCGGCGATTTGGGCAACGACAGACAAATCGTGCGTCACATAGATGGCCGCGGAGTTATGCTGCTTAATAACGGCCTTAAAAGCGGTCAGCACTTCGATCTGTGTGGTGACATCAAGCGCTGTCGTCGGTTCATCCAGCAACAGGAGCATGGGGTCGCATGACACTGCCATCGCGGCCATCAGCCGCTGCAACTGACCACCGCTTACCTGATGCGGGTAGAGCCTGCCGAGTTGCTCCGGCATCGGCAGGTCAAGGCTGCGATAGGTCTCAACCGCCCGCCGATCCGCGTCCGCCGCCGACATGAGTCCGTGGGTCCGCGCTACTTCGGTTACCTGGCGGCCAATGGTCAGGGCCGGATTGAAGGCCGCCGCAGCGCTTTGTGCAACATAGGCTACCTTTGCGCCCCGGAGCGGGCGCCGGTCCTCCGCCTCTAACGCTAATATGTCCTGCCCCTCCAACAACACCTTGCCACCAGCAAATCGGCATCCCGGACGGGCGTAAGCAAGTGCCGCAAGGCAGATTGTCGATTTGCCGGAGCCGGACTCGCCAATCAACGCCAAGACCTCGCCACGGTTTACACTCAGACTGACGCCCTTGACGATCGATTGAAAATCGCCGCCGGGAGGGCGGCCTTCGACCCATAAGTCGTCGATCTCGAGAAGTGCTGTCATTGCAGTATCTCGTCAGAGATATCCCGGTTCGACTTGTGCAGGAACCAGTCAACAATCAGATTTATGGAGAAGGTAACCGTTGCGATAGCCGCTGCCGGTATCAGCGGTGCAAACGATCCGAACAACAGTCCCTGAAGATTTTCTCGCACCATACTGCCCCAATCAGCGTTCGGCGGTTGCACGCCCAGACCGAGAAAACTCAAGGCGCTGATGAACAGGATGGCATAGGTAAAGCGGATACCCACCTCGGCTGCCAGCGGCCCCGTTGCGTTGGGGAATATCTCGCGGCGCATAATCCACCACAGACCCTCGCCACGCGCGCGCGCTACTTCGACGAAGTCCATAACCCCGATATCCATAGCGAGTGCCCGTGAGACGCGAAACACGCGTGTTGCTTCGATCGCCGCTATCGTCAAGACCAGAACCTCCAGTGAGGTTCCGAGCGAGGCAATTACGATTAGCGCCAGCATGATGGAGGGGAAGGCCATTACGGCATCGATGGATCGACTTAAAACCGTATCAACTATCCCACCGGAGACCGCAGCAAGAAACCCCAACGCAATGCCAACGGCAAACCCGATTACCGTGATTATGGCTGCCAGCCCAAGCGTCATTTGCGCGCCGTATACGACACGCGTCAGGATATCGCGGCCGAGATAGTCGCCGCCGAGCAGGCCTACGTCACCTGCCAGCGCAAAACTATCGTCAGAAAGCAATTCCCCCTGGCCATAGGGTGCAATGAGCGGTGCAAATAAAGCAACTAACATCCAGAACAAAAGGACAGTGAAGGCAATCCAAGCCGCTGTTTGAAAACCGCTACCGCGAGATTTGTCTACGCGGACCGGCGAGGGCACCTGTGCATCGATTGTCATCTTGGATGCCTCAATCGCGGATTGACGACAATCGACAACAAGTCCGCCGTCAGATTGAGGCCTACATATGCCGTACAGAAGATCATTGCACAGGCCTGAACCAGTGGAATATCCCGGACAGAGACGGCACCGACCATCAGGTTTGCCATACCCGGAAAATTGAATACCGTCTCAACGATGACGACGCCACTGATCATATAGGCGAGGTTCAGCGCGATCACATTAAATATCGGCGCCAACGCGTTCGGAAGCGCATGGAGCAGTATGATGCGTGATCGCCCGACGCCCTTCAGGATAGCCATCTCAATATAAGGCGACGCCAGCACATTGAGCACTGCAGCCCGAGTCATTCGCGTCATATGTGCCATCACCGATATCGTCAACGTCACCACCGGCAGTACCATCGCTGGCACCATCTGCCAGAAGGTCTGTCCCGTCCGGAACGACGAGATCACAGGAAACCAGCGCAGCTGCACAGCCAGGATCATCACAAGAATTGCCGCGACGAAATATTCCGGGACCGAAAGAGAACACAGCGTTGCACCTTGAATCGTGCGGTCAATTCTACTGCCCGCGGTCATCGCGGCAATCAACCCCAGCAGTACCGATAACGGCACCGACACCAAGGCAGCAAGTCCAGCGAGGCGAACCGTATCGTCGATCCGCTCCGCAATCAGTTCTGAGACCTTCATCTCAAGACCCGGAAGACTGTTGGCGAGCGAAATGCCCAAGTCGCCGGTGATCAGACCACCCAGCCACTCGACGTAGCGAACCGGCGCCGGGCGATGAAGGCCGAGCCGATCGCGGATAGCTTCGAGAGCTTCTGGTGTAGCGTTCTGCCCCATGATCGCAATAGCGACATCACCGGGCAGAACTTCCGTGGCGGCGAACACAAGCACTGAGACGACCCACAGAACTACTATGGCGTGCATCAGCCGCCGTACAATCAGGGTGAGCATACGCTCATCTCCATTTGTCGAAGGTGGGCCGTCATTTTACTTAGGAAAAACGCCAACTGAATCCAGCCCCTCATAGTTCGGGACTGGATCCATATTGGCTTACGGCGACCGCCAGCTTCGCTACATCCTGCCGGTTATTTGTCCAGCCAGATGACTTCCGCAATCTGGAAGCCACCCAAGGTTCCCGTACCGTTGGGCACGAAACCCTTAACGTAGTCGCGGGTCGCGTCAACATAGTCGTAGAAGGTCGGTCCAACGACGCCGCCATTGTCGTGCATCAGGGTCTGCATCTCGCAATACATCGCCGCACGCTTCGTCTGGTCGAGCTCGCCTCGAGCCGTAACCAAAAGTTCACTGAATCGCGGATGCTCCCAGCGCGACTCGTTGAAGCGTGCGCCCGGCGTATGCGCGCCCGTCAGCATTAAGTCGGCAGTCGGTCGGCCGTTCCAGCCCGACATGACTATCGGCTGCTTAGTCCACGTATTAGACCAATAAGTATCTGCCGGCACTTTGTTGACCTTGATGTTTATGCCGGCCACTTTGGCAGTTTGTTGAAGCAACTCTGCAACCTCGATGGCTCCAGGGCCTGGTGTCTCCGACGTGAACATCGGTATTTCCACGTTCTCGAGACCAGCCTTCTTGATGTGGAACCGAGCCTTATCCGGGTCATATGTCCGCTGCGCTAATTCCTTGCAATAGAACGGGTCCTGCGGATGTACGTTGTGGTCGTTGCCAAGCTGGCCCAGCCCCTTATAGACACTGCGCAATGTCTTCTCACGATCCATCGCGTATTTCAGCGCCATTCTGAGTTCTTCATTATCGGCCGGCGATAGTTCGGTCTGGCAAGAAATAAGCGTATGCGAACCTGCCTTGGTCGAGATCACCTCGACGCCCGCAGTTCGACGCAACAACCCCACTGTCTTTGGATCGGCATTCGACATGACGTCAATATCACCCGACATGATGGCGTTGGTTCGCGCCGTACGGTCAACGATCGGGAAGATCTCGATCTCGTCGAGATAGGGCAGCCCATCCTTAAAGTAATTTTCGTTACGAACCCAGGTTGAGGTAATACCGGGTTTGAATTCTTTAAGCCGGAACGGACCAGTTCCGACGCCTTCGCCAGCTGAACCCGATCCTACTTCTTCGGGGACCATGCCAATATTCTGTTGGCCAAGATAGATTGGGAAATCGACATTTGCTGACGAAAGAACCACGCGGATCGTCGAAGCGTCCTCGACCTTGACATCGGTGACTGCCGCGAACAGCGCCTTGGCCTGCGACTCCGTCTTCTGACCTGTATGACGAAGCAGCGAGTGCGCAACATCCTTTGTCGTCATTGTCTTGCCGTTATGGAATTCCACGCCTTGTCGAATCTTGAAGATCCATTCTTTAGCGTCAGGCGTACTTTCCCATGACGTCGCCAGTTCCGGTTGCAGCGAGAAATCTGGCTTAATCTTGACCAACGGATTCCAGCCGGACATGGCGCGCATATGCGCCGTATTGCTGCCGGAAGCCAACGGGTCCAGGTTTTCCCCGGTCTGAACGTTGGCCATCGCCAAACGTGCCGAACCGCCCCTTTTTGGCGTTGCTGCTCTTGCCGTCTCTGCTGCACCCAGCACACTGGCAGCAACTGCTGCAGTGACACCTGCGGCCGACACGCGGCCCATGAATTCACGCCGGGACATACGGCCCCGAGCAAACTGAGTCTTCAGGTAGTCAAGATATTGGTCTGCCATGACCTAACACTCCCTATATTTATGAAATTTGTTATTTTTGGTTTTGTGGATTGAAAACTGTGGGACAGTCCATGTCAACCATGCACTATCTAGTAATATCGTTCGTCAGTATCGCCGCCCGCCGCTCCAAAGCCGAATCGTACGGGCGCCACGCAGCCCTGGCACGAGCCGGCATAGCGGTTCTCGCAATGAAAGGAATACGTCTGGAATCGCACGCGAACGCGGCGGGTCCATTACCGGCACCGAGCGGTTCTGCCGCTACTTCCGTGGCGCTTGCATATTGCACTTCCGCTAGCGGATCATCTAAAGGTTAACGGCGCACGAAACTCGTTGGTCTGCGCGTATCGACGTCGGTTGCCTCTAGTGCGTCTGATGCCTCGAGCCTACTTTCCGGAACGATGATCGGATTTGACGTTGTTTCACGTAGTCGACCCAACGGCTCACCACCTGCCGAAGTTTCAATCTCATTCAATAGCGCGGCGTTGACATCACCCAGTGAACTGGTGAGATCACTCTCTGTCACCGATATATTTACCAGCGACTCAAGTGGCAGGATCACCCCGTCGGGCGTCAGGAATTCTGGTGGCTCCTGCCATGTTTTGGCGCCTGCGAGCCTCTCTAAAACGATCTCTCCGCCATCCATGCGTGTCAACACGACGTCGCCGTTCAGCATGCTATAGGCAATCTCATCCATGGGGAAATCGAAGCGAAGAGTGGGCCCAGGGACAAGGTTAACAACAACTCGCACACCTGCTGGCGGGGCGTCGATAATGATTGTATCACTGGCATTCGCTACGTTTATGAGCCTTACCCTTCGTTCCTACCCACTGCGTTTGAAAGTCTGCCATACGCAATCGAACCATTACGGGATACTGTTTATATATGTAACCGCCGGATGTTATTAAATAGGCATAGTCAATCCGCTCAAGAGCATGGGTTGAGCGGCAATCTGGGCACAAGCGGGAGACAGTCGAATGGACGCGCGGAAGTCTTCAGTATCATGCGAAATTGATTTTGATAAAAAGGGCCGGCAGGTTTCGTTCCTGCGGCTTCTTTACTCCGACAACAAGCATGCGTACGGAATGATTCCCGTACCGATTGCCGTAATTGCAAACGGCGAAGGCCCAACGATTATGCTGACTGGCGGAACTAACGGCGACCAATATGAAGGCCAACTCATCTTGCGTCGCATGATCCATGATCTTGATCCGAAGCTAGTCAACGGACGCATAATTATTATGCCAGCCCTCAATTATGCTGCAGTCCTTGACGGCGTGCGCATTTCGCCGCTCGACGATGGCAACATGAACCGAATATTTCCCGGCGAGGCAGGCGGCAGCCCGACCCTAACCACAGCCCATTTCGTCGACAGCAAAATCTTTCCACTGTGCGACGCCGTGATGGATCTACACTCCGGCGGCACCATGAGTCGCTACATGCCATGTGTCTATCTCTGCAAGGTTAACGACCCCGATCTGATGGCGCGAAAACTGGCGATGGCCGAGGCATTTGGAGCATCCCTCACCGTCGTTGTGGGCGCAACGGCGACGAGCGCGTCAGTCGATCTCGGCGCTGCGAACGGACATGGTGTGACATCAATTTCCACAGAACTTGGTGGTGCGGCTGGCGCCAGTCCGCGCACGCTAGAAATTGGAACCACGGGTATCTACCGCGTTCTGCGCCATCTCGGAATTCTGCAGCCGGACTCTGCCAACGACTCTAATCCAAAAACACGCTTCGTTGCCTTTGGCAACAAGCCCGGGGGCAACATGGTTTACGCGCCAGTGAGCGGCCTCTTCGAGCCGTATTGTGTGCTGGGAGAAACCGTGAAAGAGGACCAAGTTGTAGGATGCATCCATCCCCGCGATGATCCAAGCCGGGCTCCGGTAGAACCTGTATTTCCAAGCGGAGGAATGATCGTTGCCGTTCGTGTGCCGGCAATCGTCAAACGCGGGGATTACCTATTTACGACTGCAAATGATATCTCGCGCGACGAAATACGTTAACCGGAGATTATAAATGGACGCACGAAGAGCCACAATTTCTTGTGACGTAGAATTCGAGAAGCAGGGACGACAGATTTCCTTCCTTCGCCTGATGTATCCCGATCATGTTCATGATGCGGGCATTATACCAATTCCAATTGCTGTGTTCTCGAACGGTAAGGGACCTACCATCCTGCTGACGGCGGGCACCCATGGAGATGAGCACGAAGGTCAGATCATACTGCGGCGGCTTCTTCAGGATATTGATCTGGATGCCATCAGTGGCCGCGTTATTGTCATGCCTGCCTTAAACTATCCGGCAGTACTTGCGAACAACGTCATCTCACCGCTTGACGACGGCAACATGAACCGGGTCTTCCCGGGTGAAGAAAATGGCAGCCCGACTTCGGTGATCGCCCATTTCGTCGACAGCGTGATCTTTCCTCTCTGTGACGCCGCAATCGATATTCATTCTGCGGGCACGAGGGGGCGTTGGATTCCATGCGCATACCTCTGCAAAGGCAAGGACGCCGATCTGAACCGCAAAAAATTGGCCATGACTGATGCATTCGGCGCACCCCTGACAGTTGTTGTCGGCGCGACGGGAAGCAGCGGATCGGTTGATCGAGCAGGCGCCGATCGCCATGGAATTTCGACAATCTCACTGGAACTTGGAGGCGGCGAAATAAACCCAGAGACGCTGGCCTTAGGAACCGACGGTGTAAATCGTGTGCTCCGCCATCTTGGCATCTTAGGCGGTGACACATCGGCCCCACCCCAAACCCGTTATGTAGCTTTCGGAGACACTGCTGGAAGCAACCAGGTATTCATATCTGCAAGCGGCTTGTTTGAACCGTATTTCACACTCGGCAACGCAGTCAAAGAGGGACAAGCGGCGGGCTGCATCCATTCGTTGGAAGATGTGACCCAACCCACCGTCGAGCCGACGTTTCCGAGCGATGGCATCATCGTCCGCCGGCTCACCTATGCCATTGTCAAACGCGGAAACTACTATTTCACCACCGCGAAGGAAATTTCACGCGACGAGATAATCTAGCCGGCGGTTAGCTGAAGCATTGCCCCATATCGGTGTGGTTGCAAACAGCCCCTCCGATATGTTTGTGTAAACGATTGTGGTGCCGCAAACTGATGCGGCAGATTCACATCATTAGGCAGCCCAATGGCTGCTTCGGGAGGACGAATGACCGAGCGCATCCCTGTTAACCCCGGAACTGTCGACTGGGCAGGTGAAAACCCTGGCATCTATCTGAAGGACACACCTGACGGCGACTATGTGACGCTCGCCCTTTATTTCCGCATCGTGCTCTCGCCCCATGGCCGGGGTCACACGATGTTGATCTTGGGCGCGCCTGACGAGGCCAAGGGTTATCCAGACGCGACAAATCTCTGCCTCACGGACAATGAGCCGCTGACGCATTATCTGATCGACGGCTTCGTTTCCAAATTTCCTACCTTCAAGGACAAACCCGGCCTCAAGGCCGCGACCTGGATAACATCAGCGGCGTTCGACAAATCAGGTGATTTGAAGGCCAGCTATACGGAAACGGCACAAGGCAAAGATGTATCGGCTTCGATGACGTGGAAGGATATGAACCCGCCATTCGCCGTTGAGGTTTCGCCTGCGCATGCGGTCACCGGTGCCCACGACATGTACAGCGTATTCCTCGAGGCCAAAGATGCAGAGATATTGGTCAACGGCGCCGCGTTAAACGGTCGCGTCGCGGACCGCGTCTTGTTCGGTGAAACAATCAGCACCGCATTTCTTGCCTTCGCCGAGACTTGGGTCACGCCCGCCAAATAGCCGCCGCCGTCTAAACCCTCAGCCAGCACAAAGAGCAGATACGCCATGCCCCTATCAGATCAACCAAAGAACCCCGGAGCCATTCATTGGGTTGGAGAAAACCCGGGGATCATGCTCAAGGAAACTGAAGACGGCCCGTGGACCGCACTGATGTTGTTTTTCAACATCGCTTGGTCGCCGCACGGACAGGGCCGCACGATGCTCCTTCTTCAGAATCCAAACGAAGCCAAAAGCCTGCCCGAAACCCACAACGTGATCATGGGCGATAACGAGGCGCTTACGCGATTTCTCCAAGCCGAGTTTATCGAAAAGCTCGCGACGTTTGGTGGCGCAGAGGGCTATAAGGCGCTCCAATATGTGCCAATCACCGAGGCCTATGCGACCGGTGATCCGCACAGCCGCTACACCGAAGTGGTGAAAAGCAAAGACTTCGACGTTGAACTCGTTTGGGACGGCTTGGGCACGCCGACCGCATTGGAAATTCCACCGGAGCTAACGGGCACAAAGAAACATACGATGTTCAGCCTGCTCGTCGAATCCCGCGACCCGGCAATTCTAATCGATGGACGCAAGTTGCCGGGCAAGCCTGGCAAGCGCGTGCAGGCAGGCATCGAAACTACAACAGCGTTTCTCTATTTCTGCGAGACATGGATTTGGGCACCGGATTCGTGATGCCCCTTGGACGCGGACAGGCATAAGGATTACTCAAGGATGAGCATCGAGATCGGCACACCAAACGGCAATTTCGGAGGTTATGAGCGCAATAAGGAGGTGCTCGCCCCGCCAGACGATGAGTTGACAAAGGTCGGACCCGGAACGCCGTGCGGTGAATATCTACGCCGCTATTGGATGCCGATCGCGATGACGCAACAAGTCACCGATCTGCCGCTACGCGTTCGCATCCTTGGCGAGGATCTTGTCCTATTCCGCGACGGATCAGACCAATACGGTTTGTTGCATCTGAACTGCAGCCACCGCAACGCGTCGCTGGAATACGGCATCATCGAGGAGAAAGGCATCCGCTGCTGCTACCATGGTTGGCTCTACGACGTGGACGGCACCGTCATGGAAGCCGGAGCCGAACCGCCAGACAGCAAAATAATCCTAAATGTCCGCCACGGCGCCTATCCGGTGATCGAATTCAAGGGCCTCATATTTACGTATATGGGACCGGCTGCAGAAATACCCGCCTTTCCGGTACTCGATCATTTTGACCTTGGTCCAGACGACGATATGGTGCCGTTCCTTATCCCAAGTCCATGCAACTGGCTGCAGGTCTACGAAAATTCCTTCGACCCGTTCCACACAGCGTTTTTGCACTCGCGCGTATCCGGTGTGCAGTTCACTAACGAATTTTCCGTGTTACCGGTCATCGATATATTTGAGCGCGACTACGGATATGCCTACACGAACTCAAGGCGTGTCGGTGACAAGATTTGGCTGCGCTTCCACGACCATTTACCGCCAAACTTTTCACAAAATGGCAGCATGTTTCCTGATGCCAATGAGACGTTGTACTTCGCCCGCGCAGGACTGACGCGCTGGGTCGTGCCAATCGATGATACCAACACGTTGACCATCGCCTGGCGCCACTTCATCGAGGGGATGGACAAGCGGGCAATCGGAAACAAAGAAGATTGCGGGTACAACAAGGTCGACTTTTACGGTCAGACCGCGGACAGAACATACGAACAGATGCAGCGTATGCCAGGCGACTACGAGGCCTGGTCGAGTCAGGGTCCAATCAACGTCCACAAACGTGAGCATCTGGGGACGACTGATCGCGGTCTTGCCATGGCTCGCAATCATCATCGCCGCGCGATCCGTAACTTGGCCAAAGGCGAAAAACTTCCACAACCAACGATGTTGGGCGACCCGATCCCGCTATGGGGTGGCGATACAATCCTGCGCATCCCAAAGAGCAATACAGATGAACGTCAACAGATCAGCGATGTCGCCAACCGTGTGGTCGATATCTATCGGGCTGGGGACAAATTCATCGGCGAGGAACGTATTGCCTTCATGCTCAAGGCGCTGAAGGAATTCGAAGCGAACGGGCCTCACACCTAGTTGATTTTTGCTGACTCGGCCATCGCTTGCTTAATCTTCCCAAGCGTTGCCTCAGGCGCACGAGCGGCGCTGAGAACAACAGCCTCACGGCGCGTTATCAAGTCGGCAGCCTCCGCAACTGCAAGCGCAGTATTCGCAGGAATTACTACTGCACCATGTTTGTCGGCATGAATGACATCGCCTGGATTGACCGTCATGCCAGCAACTATCACCTCGATATTGGACTCCACGACGTGGATGTAGCCGTGCGACGGGCCGATCTGACCCGCTAGCAATTGGAAGCCCTCAGCGCATTCATCAAGATCACGAATACTTCCGTTCGTCACAGTGCCGATGCAGCCAAGTGCGCTGTGAACAGCCGTATTTACTTCACCCCAGAACGCGCCAAACCCAGGCTCGGGATCGATGTCGTGAATTATCGCAATTGTAGGGCGCGAACTAGCGGCAAGATGCTCAAGGTATGTCGCACGAGTAGCACCTGCCTCTGGGCTCGTTTTCGTCGCCCGAACAGTCGCGGTAACGGCATAGCCGACCATTGGTGGCAAATTCGGACGCGCGCAAACAAGCGGCGCGGTTGTGAAACCCGCCAGCCGACGATTCGGGTCAACGATTTCAATCGCGTTGCAAACTGTTGGGGTATCCAACGCCCGCAGCGCTGCAAATTCCTGTTCATTCAAGTCGCCCATTTTTCCTCGCATAGTCAAAGTACATCACAGTGATGGCGCCATTTGAGTCCATGTGGTTTCCCGCTCATAAGCATCGCCGGCACGGATCAACATGGCCTCGTCAAATGGCCGTCCGACAAGCTGAAAGCCGACCGGGAGACCTTGGGCGTCGAAACCTGCGGGCAGACAGAGAGCCGGGAGACCCATGTAGTTGAAGGGCCTGTTGTAACTAGTCAAACGGCCAACAAATTCGTTGAACTTCGGATCATCCGCGAGATCGGATTCGGCAACTGTCGGAACAGGCATAGGAATGGATGGGGCATGAAACAAATCCGCCACGTCAAAGACAGCGGCGACAAAATTAGACAAGACCTTTGCTCGCAAATTGAGTGCTTCAAGATAACGTGTCGCCGGATAGTAGAGACCCGGTGCCAGCCGATTGAATTGAGCAGCGTTGTACTCGCCAAAACGTTCTCTGATCCACTTACTGTGACGAGTTGCACCTTCAACTGATAAAAGGAGAGCGCCCAATGGCGCCGCCAGTTCAAAGGATTTGGGAAGCGTAACCGGCACGATTTCAGCACCGCAGGCACGAAATACTTCAATGCTGTCATCCAGGAACGGCCGCAGAACCGGGTCGACCGCGTCTTGAAAATGATTCTCCGGAATCGCGATCCGCAGACCTTTGATGCTACGCCCTAGGGATTTCAAATAATTTGGAACCGGCATAGAGCTTGTGGTCGGGTCCTTTGGATCGTGCCCGGCTATCGCCTGCACGATGTGCGCACTGTCGGAGACGGTCCGGCTCAATGGCCCGATATGGTCGAGCGAAAAGGATAGCGGCATAGCGCCGTAACGACTGACGCGACCGTAGGTCGGTTTAAGGCCGACCAGCCCGCAACAGTAAGCCGGATGTCTAATTGACCCACCTGTATCCGTGCCAAGCGCGCCAAAAACAAACCGCGCAGCAACTGCGGAACCAGAACCACTCGACGACCCTCCAGTAATATAGTCGGCATTCCATGGATTGCGTGGTGTTCCGGTATCGTTGTTGTGCCCGGTCGCCCCAAGCGCAAACTCGACCATGTTGAGGCGTGCGATATCGAGCGCACCAGCAGCGTCAAGTCGCGTCAATACGGTTGCGGTCGTCTCGGGTCTGTATCCAGTCATCATGCTGGAACCCCATTCGGAAAGCTCTCCAGCACGAAAGAACAAATCTTTATGGGCTAGCGGCACACCGTGCAGCGGTCCCCGCACATTACCTGATGCAAGGTCATCATCGGCCCGCGTTGCAGCGACAAGCGCCGCCTCTTCGTTGAGCCCTGCAATCGTATTGAGCCTGTCGTTATGCTGCTCAATTCGTTGTAGACACGCACGCGTCACTTCCACAGATGAGACATCTCGCGCAGCGATCGCGCGGGCAACTTCAGTCAGAGTGAGGTGGGTAATTTCTGAGTCAGTCATCGTCGATCGACGGACGCGCATAGGCCTCGAGCATTCGAACAAAATCTGCCGGTTCGCTTTCGAAGGGCAAGGATTGCGCGGCGTCGCGTGCAAGTTCATTGAGGCCGGCAAAAGCCTCCAGCACAGCTGGGCCACCGACGTTTTCAGGAGTAAGCGCCTGAATTTCAGTTGCCCATGCAATCAATAGATCGTTGATATCTTTCTCTGCCACTAACCCGTCCCCGTCAAATTTGTGATTCGCACGTAAGCCGTTCAAGAATTCGGAAATGCATTATCAGATGGTGCAAAGCTTGAAACCTCAGCGCCTGCTGCGGCATTCCATTCAACCATCGGTGGATAAGCAAGCATAGCGTCGCGGTATTCTGCTGCCTCCGGCTCAAGCTCAATTCCATAGGTCACAAACCGATTGACCATATGTGCCTGCACAGCGTCGGCAACCGTGAAATGGCCGAAGAGAAACGGTCCTTCTTGACCGTAAAGCCGGCGACATTCGGTCCAGATACCAGTCATCCGGCCGGTGACTTCCTTAACATTCGCGGGCAACGCTACGCCCGTCACGCGGCGACGTACATTCCCTGGCAGGAAATCATGCAAGGGGCTCGCCTTATGAGAATGCATTTCGGCGACGACAGAGCGTGCAATCGCCCGGTGTGATTTATCCTCTGGCCAAAGTCGGGCTTCCGGTGCGAGTTCCGCCACATATTCACAAACTGCTGCCGAGTCCCAAACAGAAAGATCGCCATGCTTAAGGACCGGGACGCGGCCGGTCGGGCTATAATCGCAGAATCGTTCACGGGAATCCGGTTCACCAAATGGAAGGATAATCTCATCAAATTCGAGGCCGGCAGTTCGTAGGCAAAGCCAAGCCGAAACTGGCCATAAGCAGTAGTTCTTGGATCCTAGAATCAGCGTCAACTCAGCCACAAAAAATTATCCTTTCGCTACTATCAATACACACAACATCGTTCAGGCGGCAAATGGTCGGTCCGATTTTTCGAATGTCCACGGCTCTGCCTCGGCAAGCGCTATGTATTCCTTCACATTTGGGTGGTTCCGCACGGCATCGCAATATTCAGCTTCAACCGGGCCAAGTGGAACATTGTAAGACACGAAACGATTGATGAGCGGAGCATGAAACGCGTCGGCAATTGTAAACTGGCCAAAGAGATAGGGACCATCACCGGCATACGTCGCCCGGAGATCACGCCAAATTTCCGTATTGCGGTCGATAACCTTCTGAAGCTCCTCAGGCACATCCAGGGGACCTGTCCGTCCACGTATATTCGTTGGCATGAGCCGACTTAGAATTGACTTGTAGCCAGAATACATCTCCGAGGCGGTCGTACGCGCGCGCGCGCGCGTTGTCCTGTCTTCAGGCCAGAGCCTAGCATTGGGAACAAGATCAGCGACATATTCGCAGATCGCCAGCGACTCCCAAAGTATCAGATCACCATGCTTGAGTGCAGGAACGCTACCGGAAGGGCTATGCTGCTCAAAGCGCTGGCGGGCGTCTGGATCACCGAACGGGATCGTAATCTCATCGAACTCGAGGCCTGCAATCTTTAGGCACAGCCAAGCTGGCAACGGCCACAGGCAATAATTCTTGTTGGCAGTAACTAGAGTAAAATCAGCCATAGCATTCTCTCTCCCGGACATTTCGCCAGCGCATAATCAGATCGACCGGCGAGGCATAACATTTATCGCAATTAGGCGAGTTTGTGGTGTTCAATCTAGGTAAACATTAAAACATACCTTAGAAGAGCACAGAACGAGATCCCACCAATAGCAAGACGAACGGGATGACAGCGGGGAGATTAGGGGTGCTGCAAAAATGGGAGAGACATCAATGACTGAATGGAATGTTTCTGAGGAAGCGGCGGCGCTCCATAAGGACGCGCTGGTATGGGACATGATCTTCCCGTGGATGGACTACGCGTCACAGGAATTGAAACACGGTACCCTGCCCCGCATGAAAGCGAGCGGCTATAACCTGATCTCACTAACCGTTGCGCACGACTACCATTCTCTCAATCAGACAATCCATAAAATTGCCAAGGAACGCGCCTACTTCGCGGCGCGCACAGACGAGTATGTCTTTGTTGAGACCGTTGATGATATCCTCCGCGCCAAGGCGGAAGACAAGCTCGCCGTTTACATAAACTTCCAGGGCACCAACCCCATCGAGGGCGACCTCGGCATGATTGAAGTCTTCTACAAGCTTGGCGTTCGGCACATGCTGATGGCCTACAACATTAAGAATGTTGTGGGTGACGGTTGCACGGAAAAAACGGACGGCGGATTGACGAGCTTTGGGGAACTATTCATCCAGGAAATGAACCGGGTCGGTGTCCTTGTCGACGGCAGCCATACCGGCTACCAGACGACAATGGACATGATGGAAGCATCCAAAGATCCGGTTGTGTTTACCCATTGCAACGCCTGCGGTGTCTTCGACCATCATCGCAATCTGAAGGACGACCAAATCAAGGCCTGTGCGAAGGGCGGTGGAGTGATCGGCGTTGATGGCGTTGGTGCATTCCTTGGAACCGGCGATAACTCGGTCGAAATGCTCCTCGACCATATCGACTACATCGCCGAGTTAGTTGGTCCAAAGCATATTGGGTTCGGCATCGACTACGTTTTTGATTTGGACTACTCCAAAGCGGTGATGCAGAATGCGGGCCCTTGGGTACCGCAGATAGCGCAGACCGATGCAAAGGAGTGGCTCGATATTAAATACGTCGAGCCCGAGCAAATGCCTCTGGTCACCGAAGGCCTTATGACACGAGGCTATTCTGAGGGCGACATCCGCGGCATTCTTGGCGCCAACTGGCTGCGCGTCGCCAGTCAAGTTTGGAAGTAGTCGCTATAACTGAGCCGGTTCCAATTTAGACGCCACTTTCGCGACTGCATGCTCGCGAATCGCTAAGAACGTCGTCGCGGCGAATATCATCAGGCCGCCAATCCAAACAAAAATTTCCGGAACTTCGCCAAAGAAGAAAAAACCCATTGTGGCGGCCCAGATCAATTGCAGAAATGAGAGCGGTGTAATCACGCTGATCTCAGCTGCTTTGAGGGAAGACGTGAAGAGGAAGTTGGCGAGTCCGCCGCTGACTCCAATCATGATTAACCAAGGCAAAACCGTAAGGCTAGGCCACTCCCATACGAATACCGCTGGAATCAACAAAAACAAACTCATAAAAGTCATAGAGTAGGCTGTAATCGTAACGACCGATTCTGTACGCGAGAGTTCCTTCGTGATAACGGAACTCCCCGCCCCAAAAACTGCAGAAGTGACGGCCAATATCGAACCAAACTCGAGAACCGCGAGTCCGGGACGTAATATTATGAGCATGCCAGCAAAACCGATGAGCACTGCAGCCCACCGCCTTAAGCCTACAATTTCTCGAAAAAATACAACTGCCATGATGGTCACAAAAACTGGCGAAATAAAGTAGAGCGCCGTCAGTTCCGCAAAGGGTGCGATTGTCAACGCGAAGAAGAATGCCAGCGACGCGCAGACGTGGAACATGCTGCGAACCATGTGCACGCGTAGGCGTGTTGTCCTGTACGACTTCAGCCCAAATCTAAATAGCCACGGCGCCAAAAATATCAAGCCGAAGAATGAACGAAGAAACGTTACTTCAAACGGATGCAATTCTTCGCTGACGTGACGTGCCATACCGAACGAGCCAACAAGGACAAGTCCTGATGCGACGGAAAAAGCCATGCCGCGAAGGTTG
>CAVOAK010000032.1:0-24693 GCA_963693665.1 Alphaproteobacteria bacterium
ACACAAGGCATGGTCTGTCACGAAACTTTTAAAGACGAAAATGGTAAGTGGCTTTACCCTGAGCAAGTAGCTGCACATCGTGACGGAAAACCTACCCATGTCGAAACCGGAGCCCCGGTTACAATCGGGCGCTCGGAATCGATGAGTAAATCTAAACGGAACATCGTCGATCCCGTAGCCATTATCGATGCATATGGTGCAGACACAGCGCGCCTCTTTATGCTTTCAGACAGTCCGCCGGAGCGAGATCTGGAATGGACCATCGCTGGCGTTGAGGGAGCATGGCGCTATGCCAACCGTCTGTGGCGCTTGATTTCAGAGCCCATTGGACCGCTGGCTCCAGCGGAAGCGCCAAAGCCCGCACACATGAGCGACGCAGCCCTGCACGCACTGCGCTCTGTTCACACGGCAATTTCAGTTGTTACCGATGACCTTGAAAAATTCCGCTTTAATCGTGCGGTGGCTCGCATTCGAGAATTCACGAATCTCCTTGGCGAACTCGACGGTAGCGGCGATGACATGGCTTGGGTTAGACGTTTTGGTGCTGAAACTGCGACAAAATTGATCGGCCCAATGATGCCACATTTAGCCGAAGAGATGTGGCGTTTCCTTGGGTACGAGAGGCTTCTTGTCCTCGAGCCATGGCCCGAAGCAGAAGCCGAATTTCTGATAAACGACTCCGTTACGGTGGCCGTCCAGGTCAATGGTAAATTGCGGGCGACTTTAGAGCTGGCCAGAGGTGCTGAAGGGCCGGCGCTAGAGGAGCAGATACTCGCATTACCCGGGGTTGTGCGTGCCATGGACGGTAAAATCGCCCGCAAAGTGATCGTCATACCCAATAAGGTTGTTAATATTGTCATATAGGCTACTTGCGTGTTTTGGAATTCTTTTCCTCATGACTGCGTGCGGATTTCAGCCGTTGTATGGAGAACACAACGACAACGCTGGAACTCGTGACGCGCTGTCAAAAATTGAAATCAACTTCATTGCGGACCGTTTGGGTCAGCAAGTTTATAACTACCTCCTGGATAGGATTTCACCATTAGGAAAGCCTGGCTCACCACTTTATTCCTTGGATGTGAGGCTCAATTTGTTCAGGCAGGACCTCGGCGTAAGTCGCGACGAGACGGCGACCCGCGCAAAGCTTATCTTTTCCGCAACCTACCGCTTAATAGATAAGAAAAATGGCAAACAACTTTTTTTAGGCAGCACTCAAACGGCGAACAGCTTCACAATTGTGGATTCCGCTTTTGCCAATTTTAGCGCCGAAAATGATGCGATTGATCGCGCCGCCAGGGAAGTCAGCGATTCAATTCGATTACGCCTCGCACTTTATTTTGCAACTCAACCCGGTGCATGACCAGACCGCATGAAAATTGGGCCGAATCGAGTAAGAGAATTCCTCCGCGACCCAGGGGCTAGCACACGGGCTGTATTGGTCTATGGCCCGGACGCAGGCCTCGTCAATGAACGCGCAGATATGGTCGCACGAACCGCAGTTGATGACCTAGCAGATCCATTTCTTGTCAGCGAGTTTAGCGAAGGTGAGTTGCTCGCAGACCGAACCCGTCTTACTGACGAGGCCTCTGCTCTGACGTTTACTGGCGGCAGGCGTGTCATCAAGGTCAGGGGTGTAACCGATGCAGCTTCGGCGGTCATCGAGGCATATTTAGCTGAAGGAACTGGTGACGCATTGACGGTAATGCGTGCCGGCGATCTTGGTCCAAGATCAAAAGTGCGTAGACTTTTTGAGGAGTCCAGTAATGCTGCGGCAGTCGCATGTTACGCCGATGACGAGCGGATGCTGGATCGCGTAATTCGCAGTACATTTTCAGCGTTGAACATGTCGGTAACACCCGACGCTATCACGTATTTGATGGCGAACTTAGGCGCCGATCGGGCCGTAAGTCGTACCGAGCTTGAAAAACTCATTATCTATGTCGGCGACGCCCAGGAAGTGACCCTGGATGATGCGATCACATGTATTGGCGACAGTTCGGCGTTCAATCTCGACATACTTGCGTTCGCCGTTGGGGGGGGCGACCAAGTCGCGGTCGACCGGGCGTATGCAAGGTGTCTCGATGAAGGCACCGTGCCCGTTGCCATACTGCGCGTCATTCAACGCCATTTGACTAGGCTTCAGCTTGTATCGTCCGAATCAAATAAAACTGGCGACCTGTCGCGAGCAGTAGGGGCGTTGAAACCGCCCATCTTTTTCAAATTCAAAGATCGTTTTCTCGGTCAAGTGCGCGCCTGGACGACGCACGACCTCGGAGCTGCGCTGGCTCTGTTACTCAATGCTGAGCAGGCTGTGAAGCAAACCGGGGCGCCTGCTGAGACCATTTGTGGCCACACGCTAACGCAGGCAACTGAACTTGCAAATGCCGGACAAACCTTGCGGCGGATAGCGTGAGCCTGAATTACGTGCTGTGTCCCGAATTATCGCGGGGCGTATCATGGCTCAATCGATGTAAAAGATCGTCGAGCTGTTCGAGCGTTTCATAGCGAACGGTAAGCGCGCCGCCTGCGCCGCGAACGGAAATTTCAACCTGAAGCCCTAAAAGATCACAGAGATCGTGCTCGAGCGCCGCGATATTTGGATCCTGTCGCTTAGAATTTTTCTTACTCTCTGACGGTCTGTCCTTTTTTTCTTGCTTCGCAAGTGCCTCCGCCTGGCGAACATTGAGACCGCTCCGAACGATTTTTTTCGCAAGCACTTCGGGATTTTCCGTGCCAATGAGCGCTCGGGCATGGCCCGCACTTAACTGACCCGCGTTGATATGCACTTGAACTGGCTCGGGAAGCGAGAGAAGGCGGAGCATGTTTGCCACATGGCTGCGGCTTTTGCCAACGGCCTGCGCGGTGTCATCTTGCGTTCGGCCATACTCAGCCATCAGTCGTTGGTAAGCATGCGCTTCGTCCATCGGAGTCAGGTCTTCACGCTGCAAATTCTCTACCAGAGCAATTTCCAGAGTTTGGGAGTCATTGAGATCTTTGATAATGACCGGAACTTCATGCAATTGGCTTTGCTGCGCCGCGCGCCATCTGCGTTCGCCAGCGATTATTTCATACTCGTTCGCTGAATCTCGATGGCGGCGGACCAAAATTGGTTGCAAGACACCGTTTTCTTGAACCGATGCGACCAACGATGCAAATGCCTCATCATCAAAGTGCTTGCGTGGCTGAAAACTGCAGGGATGAAGGAATTCAACGGCAACCATTTTCGACAATCGCAGCCGGTCCAACGACGCGTAGTTATCGTTCTCGTCGCCAAGCAATGCAGATAAACCACGCCCCAGGTTACGGTGGCTTCCGTCTTCAGCGTCTGCCATTTAGATGGCCAACCCGCGCTCGCGCTTCAAGACCTCGCTTGCAAGGTGCATATAAGCAAGGCTACCCGCGCATGACACGTCATATAACAGTACCGGCTTGCCATGGGACGGCGCCTCTGAGACCCGGACATTGCGCGGAATCACCGTCTCGTAAACCTTTTCACCAAAATGCGCACGAACATCGCTGGCAACCATATTGCAGAGATTATTTCTCTTATCGAACATAGTCAGCACTACACCTTGAATTTCCAATGTTTGGTTGAATGTCCGCTTAACTCGCTCAATTGTCCGAACAAGCTGGCTCAAGCCTTCCAATGCATAATACTCACACTGCATTGGAACGAGCACTGCATGCGCTGCCGACAAAGCGTTGAGGGTCAGCAAGCCCAACGCTGGCGGACAGTCAATCAAGACATAGTCTATAGAATTATCAAGACTACTAAGCGAGTGCTTCAAACGGTATGCGCGCTCCGGTAGATCGATCAACTCCAACTCCGCTCCAACCAGATCAACGGAAGACGCCAAAACAGACAAGCCCGGTATCTTGGTTTCCATCACGGCATCAGCAATGGAGAGCCTGTCAATCAGGAGTTCGTAAACCGAGGGAATTCCCTGACGACGTTGAATTCCAAGGCCAGTGGTCGCATTTCCCTGGGGATCAATATCAACAACGAGCACTTTCATATTGACCGCTGCCAGTGCTGTCGCCAAATTTACCGCCGTTGTCGATTTCCCAACCCCGCCCTTTTGGTTAGCAATTGCGATAATGCGCGGCGCCAGAGTTTGACTTGGCCGCTCATCAAGTTGAACTTGGTTTGTTTGTATCATTGGTACGGCTAAGCTTCCTCAAGCAAAGTACTGAACCACCTGCATCAGACAGGCTGGGAATAGTTGTCACACCCATTTTCCATGTTTTTTGCGCTTCAGTCAATTCCTCATGCAACCGTTGCCCCTTGAGAAACAGACAAATCGTTTCGGGCCCAACATAGGCTTTAGCATAATCTAGAAGGCGAGGCAGAGGCGCGAGCGCTCGCGCCGTAACAACGTCGGCGATTCGAGGGTCCTTCCCCTCTATTCGATCGTTGGTAATGGTCACCCGCGTGTTCGTCACGCGAGCGACCTCGCGGAGAAACGCGCATTTCCTCGTGTTAGCCTCGATCAGCTCAACATCTTCTGCGCCCATGATAGCAAGCACCAAGCCTGGGAAACCAGCGCCGCTTCCGAGATCGACAACATGCCCAAGGGAGGCTGGGAGCAAGCTATACAGTTGAGCCGAATCCAGGATGTGACGACGCCATACGTCGCTCAATGTTCCCCGCCCCACAAGGTTTACGGTATTTTGCCACTTCTCAAGAAGTGTGACATACGCCGTTAGTCGCGCCAGTGTTTCACGTGAAACATCGACAGCTGCCACAAGGTCGTCCGGCGTCACGCTGGCCCTTCTGCGTTAGCCAGCGGTTTATGCTGCGACGCCAAAGACAGACTGGGCCGAACATGCCGCAGAAGAGCAATAACTGCTGCCGGGGTAACGCCAGAAATGCGCTGCGCAGCGCCAAGCGTTTGGGGGCGCGTAATTGCTAACTTCTGTCTCGCCTCATTCGACAGGCCGCCAACCAAATCATAGTTTAAGTCCAGCGGGAGTCGGAGCGCCTCATCCCGGCGAAATGCCCGGATATCGGCATCCTGCCTATGGAGGTATCCGGTATAACGAGTGTCGATTTCAATCTGTTCAACAACCCACGGAGCAAGGTCACCTAATTGTGGCCATATGAGCGCTAGTTCAGCGACGTCTATTCCGGGGTAGGCAAGAAGTTCAGCGGCGGTCCGTCGTACGCCGTCGCGCTTGACCTTAATCCCATGTTTTCGAAGGACGTCAGGGCTCGCGCCCAGCTCCTTCGCCACCAGTTTGCCCATCTCAAGTTGAGCCAGTCGCAGCGACCAGGCCTCCGCGCGCGCAGACGAGACGCAGCCCGTCGCAATGCCCAATTCAGTCAATCGCTGATCAGCATTATCAGCCCTGAGTTGAAGACGATACTCCGCCCGAGACGTGAACATTCGATACGGCTCAGTTATCCCTTTTGTTACCAAATCGTCGATCAAAACGCCGATATATGCGTCGGCCCGGTCAAGTTCAAATGATGCACTAGCGGATGCGCGACGGGCCGCATTTATGCCGGCGATTAGGCCTTGTGCAGCCGCTTCCTCATACCCCGTTGTGCCATTTATCTGTCCGGCCAAAAATAGACCGCCAATTTTCTTTGTCTCGAGTGTTGGTTTCAGTTCCCGTGGATCAACGAAGTCGTACTCGATAGCGTAGCCGGGACGCGTTATCTCAACTCTTTCAAGCCCTGGGATTGTACGAACGAACTCCAACTGAATGGCGCGCGGCAAGGCGGTAGAAATACCATTCGGATAGATCGTCTCGTCATCTAATCCCTCCGGCTCGAGAAAAATTTGATGGCCCTTCTTGTCGGCGAACCGAACAACTTTATCTTCGATTGACGGACAATACCGCGGCCCCAGACCTTCAATGTTCCCCGAATATGTCGGCGAAGACGAAAGATTTTCCCGGATTATGGCGTGCGTATTAGGCGTTGTCGCCGTGATATGACAGCAAACCTGTGGGATCGTAATCCGGTCAGTCAAAAATGAGAACGGGATTGGCGGATCGTCGCCCTGCTGGAGTGCCAAGCTAGCCCAGTCGATCGAATGACGATCAAGACGTGGCGGAGTTCCAGTTTTTAGCCGACCAAACGAAAACCCACCGTGCGTCAATGTCGCAGAAAGGCCGTGGCTGGCCTCATCCCCAATGCGACCAGCCGAATGGCGCTCGCTACCGATGTGGATCATTCCTCGCAAAAATGTGCCGGCCGTCAATACGACGTGTGAGCCACGAAACTCCGTTCCGTCTGCGCAAATTACACCTGCAAGCTCACCAGCAGCATCAAACAGAAGGTCCTCAATCGCTGCCTCTGCTATTTCAAGGTTTTCTTGCTCGTTCAACACCGACTGCATTGCGGTCCGGTAGAGTTTTCGATCAGCTTGCGCGCGTGGTCCACGTACGGCCGGGCCCTTGCTCAGGTTGAGCATACGATACTGAATACCAGCGCGATCGATTACTCGTCCCATAACGCCATCGAGCGCATCGATTTCCCGCACAAGATGGCCCTTACCGAGGCCACCGATTGCCGGGTTACACGACATCTCGCCAATTGTAGCGCGCTTGTGTGTAACCAGAAGCGTGCGAGCGCCGCAACGGGCTGCGGCTGCCGCCGCTTCGCACCCAGCGTGTCCACCGCCGATCACTATTACTTCATGATTTGTCATGTTGTTATTTCTAGCGTCCCACTACCGCTTCGTCAAAGGTCGGCGCCATCAACAGCAGACATATAAGCTGCGGCGCAGGTTCAGTTGTTTCACGTGAAACATTACTTGCCTATGCAGAATTCTCGAAAAATGATGTCGAGAATATCTTCAACATCCACACGTCCCGTAATGCGGCCCAGCGCACGCACCGCCAAACGTACATCCTCAGCCACGAGTTCCGGTAACGTTGCCGCCGCCGATCGCTGTAAGGCCTCGACACAGGTCGCGACGGCCTCCCGGTGACGCGCCCGAGTGATCATAGGGGACTCAGTCAGTCCAATAGAATCATTTACACGTTCCTGCAGCGCGTCCAGCAATACGCTAACGCCCGTATCTTCTTTAACCGATATCGCAAATTCCTGGATACCGAGGGAAACTACCCACGCAGGAATTGGTGCCAGGTCAGTCTTATTAACGACAACAATCGTGTCCGTATCGATATACGAGAGATCCGCCGGCAGTGGTTCCGCGGCATCGAAGATTGCGATCTTGAGATCAGCACGCACTGCCGCTTCCAGTGCTCTCCGGACACCCTCTTGTTCGATCTCATCCTCTGCCAAGCGGATGCCGGCGGTGTCGGCCAAAACTACTGGAAATCCACCTAAATCAAGATGAACTTCGACAATATCCCGAGTGGTTCCTGCATGCGTAGAGACAATCGCCGCGTCACGGCGGGCAAGCATGTTAAGAAGGCTCGATTTTCCAGCATTAGGGGGGCCGATAATTGCAATTACAAAGCCGGAGCGCAATCGCTCACCACGCCGCCCATCATCAAGATGTTGTGTGAGTTCATTAATTAATAACGATATCTGGTAAAACTCATTGTCATTTATTGAATCGGGCAAGTCCTCATCAGGAAAGTCAATTTCTGCTTCGAGGTGAGCCAACACCGTCGCGAGCCGGGATCCCCAAGCTTCATAAACGTGTCGCAATGCACCTTTGCTTTGCCGCAACGCTTGCCGCCGCTGACCTTCCGTTTCGGCGTCAATTAGATCGACTATCCCTTCAGCTTCGGTCAGGTCTAGTTTGCCCGCGTGGAATGCACGTTTTGTGTATTCGCCGGGTTCAGCCATGCGCAGCCCGGGCCATCGAGATAGCGCATTAAGAACTGCAGCGGGGACTGCAACACCGCCATGAATATGAAATTCCGCAGTATCTTCGCCCGTATAGCTGTTTGGGGCCGCAAACCAAACAGCGAGGCTATCGTCCAATCGTTCACCGCTAGCTGGGTCAATTAAGCCGACGCGGCGCACGAAGCGGGGTTGATCTGCCGCTAGTCCGGTAAACGCCACGAATGCGGCTCCGGCATCTGGCCCGGAAATTCGGACAACGGCCACCCCTGCCCTGCCAGGCGCACTTGAAAGCGCGTAGATCGTCTCAGCATTGTCGAGCATTGGAACCCTCGTCTCCGCAGCGAACGATTCGCCGCGATACCCATCGTAATCAAGTTAGTGAGCAATGAACGGCGCAGCAACAAATGCAGTCCATGGCATTTTGTATTTTCACCGCTTCAGATCACGTATCCATGATAGGAGTGGGCTCACCCAAAAACTGACCGTAGACCAATATCATGGGCCAGAATCAACTCCACCTCGAAACCAGCCCCTACTTGTTGCAGCACAAGGACAACGCCGTCCATTGGCAGCCATGGGGCGAAGACGCGCTGATGCGGACGAAAACCGAAGGTAAGCCGATCCTTCTGTCAGTCGGCTACGCTGCCTGTCATTGGTGCCATGTGATGGCGCATGAAAGCTTAGAGAGTAATGAAATTGCGGCTTTGATGAATGAACAGTTTGTTTCGATCAAAGTTGATCTGGAGGAACGCTCTGACCTCGATATGATTTATCAAGCGGCTCTTGCAATGCTCGGTGAGCAAGGTGGATGGCCACTCACCATGTTTCTCACACCAGACGGGGAACCATTCTGGGGCGGGACCCATTTTCCGCCAGAGCCACGTTTTGGGCGGCTTGGATTTCCTGAGGTATTGCAAAGCGTATCGTCAACCTACGAACGTGACCCCGACCGAATTGCCAAAAATGTTGAGGCCTTGCGCGATGGCCTGAAACGTCTCTCTACATCTCAAGCGGGAAATCTTATACCACTTGAGGTGATGGACTCAGTCGCCGCGCGTCTCGTCCGTGAGATTGATCCGTTTCACGGCGGAATAGGTAGCGCGCCGAAATTCCCGCAGACAATGTTTCTTGAACAACTGTGGCGCGCATGGAAACGCAATCGTCAGGATCCATTTTTTCGCGCCGTTGACGTGTCGTTGAGCAATATGTGCCAAGGCGGGGTCTACGACCATGTCGGTGGCGGGTTTTCACGATATTCAGTAGACGACCGTTAGCTGTTACCACACTTCGAAAAGATGCTTTACGACAACGCGCTGTCGATAGATCTCCTGACGCTTGTTTGGCAGGAGACCGCAAACCCACTCTATGACGTGCGGATCAGCGAAACAGTCGAATGGATCCTGCGTGATATGGTGATGGAGGGTGGTGGTTTCGCAAGTTCACTTGACGCCGGCAGTGAGGGAGAAGAGGGCAAATTTTATGTGTGGAGCGACGTCGAAGTTGACACGTTGCTGGGCGAACGGGCGGCTCTCTTCAAGAGTATTTATGATGTGACTCCAGCCGGTAATTGGGAAGGAAAGGTCATACTCAGTCGCTCGCAGTCCCTACAGTCAGCGGGTGGAGCAACTGAAAATACACTGAAGGAGTGTCGTGAACTTTTGCTTGAGGTGCGCAACAAACGCGTGGCGCCTGGCAAAGATGACAAAGTGCTTGCAGATTGGAATGGTTTGATAATCGCCGCCATCGCAAACGCATCGGCAGTATTTAATCGTCCGAATTGGCTTGATGTTGCAAAGCACGCGTTCGCCTTTGTCGAGAAAAATATGTTTGAGACCGGTCGTTTGATGCACAGCTGGCGCGATGATCGTCTCAAACACCCGGCGACCCTAGACGACTACGCAAATATGGGCCGCGCCGCGCTGGTCCTCTTCGAGGTTACGGGGGAAATGGGATATCTGGAGTGCGCAGAAAACTGGCTTGAAACGATAGAACTGCATTATGCGAACCCTGATGGCCGCGGGTACTACTTTTCAGCAGACGACACGCCGCACCTAATTGCGCGGGCAAAAGTGGCGACAGACAACGCAGTGCCTTCGGGCAATGGCACACTCGCCGGCGTGTTCGCACGGCTCTATTATCTGACTGGCAAAGACACATATTGTGCGCGAAGTGAGGCAGTAATCTCAGCGTTTTCGGGCGGAGACGAGGCCAACTTGCTCTCGATGTCAACACTTGTTAACAACGCCGAGTTTCTATCGGACTCCCTCCAAATCGTTATCGTTGGCCAACGCAGCGAACCATCAACTCAAGCCATGCTACACGCCACGTATTCGACATCGTTGCCCAACAAAGTTGTGCAAATAATCACTCCGGAAGCGGCGCTACCTGATCATCACCCAGCGCACAGCAAGGGGCAGGTTTCTGACGCAGTAACGACATATATCTGTAGCGGTCAGGTCTGCTCAGCGCCTTTCACGGACCCCGATGCATTGGCAGTGGATCTAAAGGCACGGTGAGGCGGTTACAATGTATCGACTATCAATAGAGAGCCCAATTGGCCCGCTTGAAATTGTTCAAGACGAGGCCGTGATTGTTCGATTGCACATTGGCAAATTTGATCGGGGATCTGTAGACACAACCCCCCTCCTTGAAGAAGCGAAGATGCAGCTCGACGCATACTTCAATCACCAGCGCACAACCTTTGACTTGCCACTTGCGCCGGCTGTGACCGAATTTCAGAAGAAAATGCGGGCCTACATGGTGGCCATTCCACTCGGTGAAACGCGAAGTTATGGCGACGCCGCAAAATTCCTTGCAACTGCGGCGCGCGCCGTAGGGCAGGCCTGCGGACGAAACCCCATCCCGATCATTGTCCCATGCCACCGTATCATCGCTGCGACAGGACAACTCGGCGGATTCTCAGGCGGCGATGGCCCGCCAACCAAGCACTTGCTCCTCAAACTCGAGGCCAATTCACGGTGATATCCAACTTGCTAGGAGATGGTAACTGACATGACACACGGGATTCGCATACACGAGACGGGCGATCCCGAGGTTCTGCAGTGGGAAGAAATTGACGTTGCCGCTCCAGGGCCGGACGAAGCCCGCGTGCGCACTGTTTGAGGTGGTGTCGAAGGGTTTGTGAGTAGAAATCAATCAAAAATTCCCACTGCGCGAAGCAGCCGCTGCACATCAGGCGCTGGAAGCGCGAAAAACAACTGGCTCGACTATCCTGATTATGTAGGCGAATAAGCCGCCAGCTGGCGCACAGTTGACGCCTATTCTATGGGCGTACCCACATATTTTCGTGACTACAAATGCAGTTAGGCCGTCTCTGAGGCGTACATATACCTCATCTAGGGGTCTCTACGTCGCCAAATTATACTCATCTTAATTAGGTCTAATGCCTAGTCATACCAATTTCATGTGGGAATTCGGCTCGTCGAATGCAATTCAGCCAAATTTACAATGAAATATCACCGACTCACGAGACCACATTCCACAAGATATTATGGTGTGAAAAAAGTAGAACTTTAGGGGTTGGAATTTTACTCCGCGGCTAGGCCGCCGGAGTATCGGCAACAAACTTGCTTTACTGATTCATTGAGTCGAAAAAGTCTGCGTTGTTCTTCGCATGCTTTAACTTCTCCAACAGAAATTCCATGGCATCAACGACGCCCATGGGTGACAGGATACGCCGGAGAATAAAAATCTTCGCTAAATCCGCCTTTTCGATAAGTAGTTCTTCTTTTCGAGTCCCCGATTTTCCAATATCGATGGCCGGATATGTCCGCTTATCACTGATCTTGCGGTCGAGAACGATTTCGCTGTTGCCCGTACCTTTAAACTCTTCAAAGATGACCTCGTCCATACGGCTTCCCGTATCAATTAGTGCGGTGGCAATGATCGTTAGCGACCCACCCTCTTCGATGTTGCGCGCCGCCCCGAAAAATCGTTTTGGCCGCTGCAGCGCATTTGCATCAACGCCACCGGTTAAGACCTTACCACTGGACGGAACAACCGTGTTATAGGCGCGGCCCAAACGTGTGATCGAATCAAGCAGAATAACAACATCACGTTTGTGCTCGACGAGCCGCTTTGCTTTTTCGATAACCATCTCAGCAACTTGGACGTGCCGCGTCGCCGGCTCGTCAAAAGTAGAACTAATAACTTCGCCGTTGACCGACCGCTGCATGTCAGTAACTTCTTCAGGACGCTCATCGATCAACAAAACTAGGAGGTAGATTTCAGGGTAGTTAGTGGTGATCGACTGGGCGATCTGCTGCATGATCACTGTTTTACCAGTGCGTGGTTGTGCGACAATCAGAGCGCGTTGTCCCTTACCCAAAGGCGCAACAAGGTCGATAACCCGGGTTGTCAGGTCTTTCGTCGGCTTATCGTCTTCAACCTCAAGCTTAAGCCATTCATCTGGATAGAGTGGCGTCAAGTTGTCGAAGTTGATGCGGTGGCGCACGCTTTCCGGCGCGTCAAAATTGATCGTGTTAACTTTGAGCATGGCGAAATACCGTTCACCATCCTTAGGCGCACGGATCTCACCGTCTACCGTATCACCGGTGCGCAATGAGAACCGCCGCACTTGGCTTGGGCTCACATATATGTCATCCGGGCCAGGTAGATAGTTTGACTCAGGTGAGCGGAGAAAACCAAACCCATCCTGCAGTACCTCAAGTACGCCGCTGCCGAATATTGTCACATCGTTGCTGGCGAGCTGCTTCAGGATCGCAAACATCATATCCTGCTTACGCAGGCTGCTTGCATTTTCGATCAGAAGCTCTTCTGCAAAGGCGAGAAGGTCCGCTGGTGTCTTTTTCTTGAGTTCTTGGAGTTGCATATTAGTTTACCCACATCTGACTGTGGAACGACCGGATTACCGATCCCGAAAGGTGCCTGACCTAAGGGTGGTGCCGTATCAAATTAAGTTGAAAAACGAGTTTGAGAACAACGCCGCCAGTATGAAACTGGCTTTCGCATGTACCAATTACTCGAAAGCTACCACCCAAGTCAAATGGTTATGAACTATGTCGAAGAATTCCCTGCGCCACTCACCACGGTTTGATTACCGCCAAAATGACAATGCCAACCATCAGTATAGCCGGCACTTCGTTCGCAATGCGATAGAATCGCTCGGAGTGTTGATTTCGATCTTCATCAAATGCACGACGCCAGCGCCCTGTTCCTATATGGACGACCGTGAGGCCTAGCAAAAGGATCAGTTTGGTGTGGACCCAGGGCTCCCACCACAGCTTGCCGAGAAACACCAAAGCCAAGCCAAGCGCCCAAGTCGCAATCATCGCCGGGTTCATGATTGCTTTTAGCAGCCGCCGCTCCATTATCTTGAATGTTTCCGATTGGGCAGATCCCGTTTCTGCCCGGCAATGATAAACAAAGAGCCGCGGCAAATAGAGCATACCCGCCATCCACGCGATAACGCTGATGACATGGAATGCCTTGACCCACAGGTAAACTTCACTCAACGCCATCTCCTTTTGCTCCCGCTAAAAGGCACTGCATTCCGGCCGGACATACCCGTCGATTAACGCCACTAGACGCACCCGCGTCATGGGCAACGGCATTGCGAACCATGGCCGCAAGTCCCGCAATAAAGCAACTGTTGATTCCCAGCGTCTGTACGCGACGATATACTCGAATTCCCAACTGCTCTGCCCGAGCGCGATAGTCCAAATCAAGCTCAACTAAAGTTTCTGAATGTTCTGAAACAAAGGCAATGGGTACAATTACGACAGCCACATCGTCGCTGGCTGCTCGAACCAGTTCGTCCTCTGTGTATGGACTAAGCCACTCTAGCGGGCCAACACGACTTTGGTAGCAAACAACCCAATCAAGGTCCGGTACTGCCAATACTTCAACAACTGCAGCGGCTGTCTGTTCGATTTGCGATTGATATGGATCACCAGCAGCGACATTTTTCTTCGGTAAGCCATGGGCGGAAAACAATACTCTGAATCGTGTCGTTGATGGCAATTCCGATAGTTCATCTCGCAAATCTTGTGCAAGCGCAGACACGTAGTCTTCATTCGTCGGATAGCAGCAGATTGTACTTGTTGGAATATCAAGCCCAACTTTTGCAGCAGCGGCATACCAGTCATTAATCGAAGAGCCAGACGTTGCTTGTGAAAATTGGGGATAGAGCGGAAGCAATACAATTCGATCTGGCGCAAACCTCTTCACTGCAATTGCCGTTGCCTCACTCATTGGGTGCCAGTATCGCATTGAAATAAAACATGCGACGTCACCTAAATCTGCCAGCGTTGATTCAAGTAATTGGGCTTGGGCCTTTGTATTCGCCAACAGCGGAGAAGCCCCACCAATTTGCGCATATATATCGCGCGCTACCTGCGCGCGACGCCAAGCAATAAATCTTGCCAGGACCCAGCGTACTGCCGCCGGAACATTTATAATTGCCGCATCACTAAATAGATTAATTAGGAACGGCTTGACGGCTGCTAAACTGTCAGGACCGCCGAGGTTGAAAAGAATGACCGCGACCTTAGTGCTTCCTTCAGCCATTTTATTCATATGCCTTTTATAAGATAGTCAATTGCGAGATTGAGCAGGCTGCGCGCGAACTAACTGCACAAGCTCTTCTACATGTTCTGGCGGTGTTTCCTTGATCACACCGTGACCAAGATTAAAGATGAGTGAGCCATTTCCAAGCTGTTGCAAAATATGCTCTGCCGCCGTACGCATCGGCACACCACCCGCGAGCAATAATACTGAATCCAAATTGCCTTGTACTGGAACCTTTGGCTGTAATTTCCGTGCTGCCCATTCCAGTGATATCGAACTGTCAAAACTGATGGCACTTACGCCAGTTTTTTCTGCATATTCCAGATACCCGCGGCCTGAGCCGCGCGGAAAGCCAATAATCGGAATGTTTTTATATTGTTCACGCACACGCCGAACGATGGCGGCTGTTGGTTCGATAACCCAACGATTAAAACCATCCGCAGTAAGAATACCTGCCCAACTATCAAAAATTTGTACAACTTCTGCGCCAGCTGCAATCTGGTTACAAAGATGAATTGATGTTGCATCAACAAGAATCTCAATCAGACGTGCAAACTGAGTTGACGTTTCATATGCCCAGCGGCGCGTTTTGATAAACTCGCGGCTCGTACCACCCTCTATCATATACGTAGCTACTGTCCATGGAGCGCCGGAGAATCCGATAAGTGCCGTGTTTGATGGAAGCTCTTTTTGGACGAGCGCGATAGCCTCATAGACCGGACTCAAATGCTCGGTCATTCGCGAAACATTTAAATTCTGAAGGTCGGATTTACTCTTAAGCGGTGACAACTTCGGTCCCTCACCCTCTACGAACCAAACCTCTTGTCCAAGTGCGTGAGGTACGACGAGAATATCAGAGAAGATAATCGCAGCATCAAGTGAAAACCTCCGTACGGGCTGCAGCGTAATTTCACACGCTAATTCCGGGTTGTAGCAAAGTTCGAGGAAACCAGTGGTCTGCGAACGAATTTTACGATATTCTGGCAGATAACGACCAGCTTGCCGCATTAACCAAATTGGCGGAGGCGTCTGCATCTTTCCGGCCAATACATTTAGCAGACGTTTTTCGGGCAAGGTCTCGCTCAAATTTTTATTATTGGCTGATACGTTCACAGTTTCCATCTATCTCTAAATTATTAGAATCATATTTTGTGGTAGTAGTAGTAGTGCGGTGAATTGCGGGGATTATAGATAGTCCCTTATTTGATCTCAGTTTTTCAACAATGATGCGGCCCACGTGTAAAATTACGCAAATGTGAAGGTACTGCATGAGAAAAGACCACCTAGAAATGAGGTGAAAGTGGGGATAGTAGTTTTTCTCAGTGTTGTTGTCCCGGTAATTCAATGAGGTCATTATTGGTTATCCCGCAGGTATATAGCTGTCAGAAAAATTTGTTGTTGCGGGACTGAATTTTCAGGGCATCAAAAATAACTAATGTAGTCCCCGTTCTTTCGATTTTTTCAACAAGGTTCTGAGGGTTAATCCCAAGGTAAGTCAAAGTCACAATATCAATGGTATCCTTCCATCTACATCTTCTCTCTGATGCAACAGGCGAAACAGTTCGCGGCGTCGCTAAGGCGTGCTTTGTTCAATTTACCGACGTGGATACGGTCGAGCATAACTGGCCGATGGTACGCACAGCTGCTCAGGTTGCTCGCGTCTTACAGCAGGCGAAAGACAATCCTGGTGTTGTCATGTTCACTGTCGTTGATGAAAAATTACGGCGCGCAATTGAGGATGGGTGTCGTGAAATTAAAATGCCTTTTATCGCTGTGCTTGATCCTGTTCTCGTATCGCTCACTGCCCTTTTGAAGACGGAGTTTCGCGGTCAGCCAGGTAGACAGCATGAGCTCAACGCGGAGTATTTTGGGCGTATAGATGCGATGACTTTCGCTATGGAACAGGATGACGGTCAATCGGCTTCGAAACTTGGAAACGCTGATGTTGTGCTCGTTGCTGTATCACGGTCCTCAAAAACGCCTACATGCATTTATCTCGCAAATCGTGGAATCAAAGCGGCGAACGTGCCGTTCGTCCCTGGTATTCCGCTTCCTCTCGAATTGCTAGAGCTTGATATCGCCGCCGGGCCATTGGTCGTGGGCCTTACGAGCGAGCCCGAACGATTGGTGCAAATCCGGCAAAATCGATTGCGGATGATTGGTGAGGCGAGAAAAACGTCGTATGCGGATTTAGATATTGTTAAAGATGAGGTTGCAGCGGCACTCCGAATATTCAGGGAGCATAATTGGCCTGTCATCGATGTGACACGCAGATCCATCGAAGAGACGGCATCTACAATTTTTCAGTTACTGGAGCGGCGGCGAGAGTCCAATGGCTGACCCCCAGGCGCCGCTCGTCCTTGCTTCTGCTAGCGCACTACGTCGCAAGCTGCTCGACAACGCTGGCCTGGACTATATCTGCGACCCAGCCGCGATTGACGAGCATGAGATTAAAGAGGGGCTCCTCAAAGAACGGGCGACGCCGATGCGTGTCGCTGAGACCTTAGCCGAACTCAAGGCTCAGAGAGTCGCTGTTCGCCATCCGGGTTGTATTGTGATTGGCGCCGATCAAGTCCTAGATTGTGAGGGTATCCTCTACGATAAGCCGACAGATATTACCCGCGCACGGGCAGATTTATTGGCGCTTCGCGGCAAGGTACACGCGCTGGTAACCGGCGTCGTCGTTGTCAGGGACGGAGACCGGCTATGGCACCACATTGATCGGTCAATGCTGACAATGCGCCAGTTTGGCGATGGCTTTCTAAATCGCTATCTCGACCAAACTTCCGAAAGCGTGTGTGAGTCTGTTGGTGCCTATAAAATCGAGGCACGCGGCGCCCAATTATTTGAAAAAATTGAAGGCGACTATTTTTCAATTCTTGGTTTACCTCTGTTGCCGCTCCTTGATTTCTTGCGCAATCAAGGAGTTGTAAGCAGTTGACGGGCTCGACGCCGCCGCTTCGCGCAGGGGTTATGGGTTGGCCGATTTCGCACTCTCTTTCGCCCACGCTTCACCGGTATTGGCTTAAAGAGTACGGGGTAGTTGGCGATTATTTGCCTTTTGCTGTCCCACCTGACGAACTTGAAGCGGCGTTACGTAATCTGCCCTCCCAAGGATACAAAGGGGTGAATGTAACCGTTCCACACAAAGAAAATGCGATGAAGTTCTGCGATGAATTAGATGAGCCGGCGCAACGGGTTGGCGCTGTAAATATGGTGTCAGTTACCGAATCTGGTGGGCTGGCTGGCCGCAATACCGACGGCATTGGGTTTCTCGAAAACCTTCGATTCGGAAGTAAGTGGCAGTCAGGCGACGGCCCAGCTGTCGTTTTGGGCGCGGGAGGGGCGTCACGTGCGATCGTGGCATCGCTTGTTGATGTTGGCGTGCCGGCGATTTTTATCTGCAACCGGACCCATTCCCGGTCTGAGTTACTCGCAGACTTCTTTGGCAAAAAATGTACGGCAACACGTTGGCTTGATCGAAATGCGGTTTTGGGTGATGCCAGCTTGCTCGTTAACACGACGAGCCTCGGTATGTTGGGACAGCCTTCGCTCGAGATTGACCTCAGCGACCTATCGTCCGGCGCAGTCGTGAACGACATTGTTTATGCGCCCCTCGAGACACGGCTTCTTGCCGCTGCGCGCGCGCATGGCAATCCAGTTGTTGATGGTTTGGGGATGCTTTTGTATCAAGCTCGCCCTGCCTTCCAAACTTGGTTCGGCGTTATGCCGGAAGTGTCGGATGGGTTGCGCCGGTTTATTCAAAAGAAATTGGATCATTAGGGAAAATTGGTAAATTTGTGCTGACCGTCGACCAGAGAACATTTACATGATTGTGGTTGGCCTGACGGGGTCGATCGGAATGGGAAAGAGTACCGCAGCCAATATGTTGCGGCGCTTGGGTGTTCCCGTGCACGATTCGGATGCCGTTGTGCATCGGCTGATGTCGGCCGGAGGCGATGCGGTTGCGGCTGCGGGGAATGAATTTTCGGGCGTCGTACACAACGGGATCGTTGATCGTGCAGAACTAGGTAAACGCGTTTTTGTCGATCGCACGGCGCTACGAAAGTTGGAAGAAATTCTCCACCCCTTGGTGCAAAGGGACCGGCAAAGATTTTTTGCCCGCTGCAGACGGCTACAAAACCGGGTCGTCGTTATTGATGTTCCGCTCCTTTTTGAAACGGGAGGCGATCGAGCGTGCGACATCACTCTTGTTGTCTCAGCGCCAGCCTCTATCCAATGGACACGAGTTTCAAATCGGCCGGGTATGACTCGCGAGCGATTTGATGCAATCGTATCGCGTCAGATGTCAGATGCAGAAAAGCGCCGGCTTGCCGATTTTATCGTTCCCACAGGCCTCGGATTTCGCGTTACATTGCGTTCGTTGGCGCGGATTGTCAGACTGGCGAAACGCCGCACAACGTGCCGGGGCAATGCATTCAGTCGTTCAACCAGATGGGCTCGTTCTTAACCATGCGTGAAGTCGTCCTTGATACTGAAACGACTGGCCTAGACCCCGCCTCAGGTGATCGGATCGTCGAGATCGGTTGCGTTGAGCTGCTCAATCATATGCCCAGCGGGAAAACCTACCATCAATATGTAAATCCGCAGCGCGACATGCCAGAGGGCGCGTTTCGGGTTCACGGTCTCAGCGAAGCATTTCTATCGGAATATCCGGGCTTTGCCGAAGTTGCAGAGCAGTTTCTTGAATTTATTGGTAATGATCAGCTGGTCATCCATAATGCTTCATTCGACATGGGCTTCATCAATAGTGAGTTAGACCGCGTCTCCCGTGATCGGTTGCCCATGTCCCGCAGTACCGACACGGTTCAAATGGCAAGAGACAAATTTCCTGGCGCGCAGGCAAGCCTAGATGCTCTATGCCGCCGGTTTGAAGTCGACAATTCATCACGGGAAAAACATGGCGCGTTGCTGGATGCTGAATTGCTTTCAGAGGTCTACCTTCAGCTGATCGGCGGCCGGCAACCTGACTTTGAACTGGCGAGCGAGAAAAAAGAACTCGTTGTGAAAAGTGTCACTGGAAAAACTAGACCGGCGCGGGCGCATGCGGCCAGCGAGGCTGAACTGGTGGCCAACGATGCCTTTGTAGCCCGCCTCTCAAATCCGATCTGGAAGAAGTAGATGTCCTACGAGGTCGCGCCATGCGCAGCAATTCGTTGACGATAGAGTTCAACAAAATCAATTGGGTTAATCAGTAGTGGCTGAAAACCGCCGTCGCGCGTCACGCCAGCAAGGATCGCACGCGCAAATGGGAAAATTATGCGCGGCGCTTCTATCATAACCAATGGCTGAACGTGGTCTGCCGGCACGTCTCCGATTTTGGCTATGCAGGAATAAGTAAGGTCGACAATAAAGATATGCCGATCTTCGCTGTTGGCACTCGCTTCAATCTTCAAACTCGATTCAAACCGATTATCACCCAAACTTCGCGCCGTAACATCGACGTGGACGTCGATATTAGGTACTGCAACAGGGTTGAGAAAAATATCTGGGCTCGCCGGGCTCTCGAACGAAATGTCTTTGATGTATTGGATGGCAATCAAGAACGGTGGGGCATCCTCGTCGGATGACTCGTCCGTGCCGTTCAGCTCCGGATCGTCGAAGTCGCCGCTATTTTCGATGTCGTTGGTCTCATCTGTCATGAAGTTTTCCTATTTGACGCACCTGTTTCTCTCAATTCCCTAGTATGGGGCGTGGGGCAAAACAATTAAACCGCTGAAGGGAAGTGAGGCTGTCGAAACGAAGTTGATAATACATCTATGCCCCTATGAGTGCGGACGAGAATCATTGGCAGCCAGTTTTGTCCGGTCGGCGTCCGATACGGCCCGCCTTGTTACCAACCGAGTCCTCTGGAAAAATTTCGTCGAATTCCCCCTCAACTATCGTACCAAATTTGTTGCCGGCCCTATTTTGCTGGCGCGCCTGCGCTCCTCGCTTGGCGAGCTTTCCTAGCGCCATTCGGCCAATAAAGCTGCGTATAATCGGCACAAACAGCATAAATCCAATCGTGTCAGTAAGGAATCCCGGTGTCAGGAGGAATGCGCCGGCGACCAGCAAGCAGGCTCCTGTAAATATGTGTTCAACAGGCATCTCGCCACGCTCGAGACTCCCTTGCAATTGCCGTAGGGCATTGAGGCCTTGCAAGCGCAGGAGTGCTGAACCGATGATGGCCGTGGCGATTACCGTTGCGAGTGTCGGCCAGAGGCCGATCCGCCCGCCGACTTCAATAAACAGCGCGATTTCGGCTAATGGAATGCCAACAAACGCGAGCAGTAATATCCACATACTTGCCCTTTTCCCATGGACGGCCTATTTAAAACTGCAAACAGACTGCTCGCCTTGATGCGGCGACCTTTGTGCGTTGTGCACTTTGGCTCTGTTTAGCGCAGCATGCGTCGCTGGTCTAGTGATCGGCTGGTCGGGTCGCAAGAGGGACGTGCATATGGGCGGGAGCTTCGGCTTTTTCGAAATCATTCTCTTCGCGTGTATCGCGGCGTTTCTCGTTTATCGGCTGGGAAGCGTGCTTGGTAAGCGGACGGGGCACGAGCGATCTCCTGGGGATATACCCGGGCGAAGCTCGAACAGCGATAATGACAACGTTGTCGCCTTACCTGAACGTAGTGGACAACAGAGTGACCATGAAGAGGCGGGCCCGACGTCTGTAGCTGCCGGTGTTGTCCAGCTCCAAGTTGCGGACCCGTCATTTGACGAAGAGCAGTACGTTGAAGGCGCAAAGACCGCATTTGAACTAATCATTAAAGCTTTCGCTGCCGGAGATGGAAAGACATTGAGGGCGCTCTTGAGTGATGAGGTTTACGAAAATTTTGCGAAGGAAATTCGCGCGCGTGAGATAGCCAACCATACTCATGAGACGGATCTCATCAGTATTTCGGCCGCAGATATTATTGAGATTTATATGGAAGGGAGCGGCGCGTTCATCACGACACGCTTTATCAGCGAGCAAGTGAATGAAACGCGTGGTTCCTCCGGTGACATAGTTGAAGGTGAGTCCGAGGTCGTGGCTGAAGTGACGGATATATGGACATTTGCGCGCGATACGCGCTCGTCTGACCCGAACTGGACGCTGGTCGCAACTCGCAGCTCTAGCTGATTCTTTCATCATGTCTGTTGCGTTGTGCCCTGCCATGACCATGAACCGGGCCGCGCGGACTATAATCCGACTGATTACTGTCGCGTCGATTTTGACGGTTGTTGTAGCCTGTGCGCCGCCGCCTGAAACAGAAGATCGCCTTGTCTTAAAAGCGGCCGCGTTCGGCGATCTTTTGGGATGGGGGGAAGACAGCATAGCGGAAGTCATTCCGGCCCTCCTAAAATCCTGCGCTCATTTTAAAAACGCGCCGGTCGATCGGCCGCTCGGTGGCCAGGAACTAGGTGTAACAGTCGGCGATCTCCATGAGCCGTGCCGAGCTGCCGCAAATTTGCAGAATGGCGATGATAGAGCTGCGCGGGCTTACTTTGAAAAGTGGTTTATGCCCTTCTCCGTGACGAACAACGGGGATGGAGAGGGACTTTTCACAGGCTATTTTGAAGTTGGATTGGAAGGTCGGCTGACGGCTGATAGCGAATTTAGGGTGCCGCTTTACCGGCTGCCTGACGATCACGTCGCGCTTGACCTTGGTGATTTCGACGCGGCTATGGCAGGCCGCAAGTATGTCGGCCATGTTGAGGATGGCAAGTTCAAGCCATATCCAGCGCGAGATAAGATTGACGCTGGCAGGCTTGCAGGTCGTGGATTGGAGCTCGTTTGGGTTCGAAATACGGTGGACGCGTTCATGCTTCATGTACAAGGATCAGGCAGAATCACTCTGCCTGATGGGAGCGTTGTCCATCTTGGCTTTGCCGGACATAATGGTCAGGATTACCGCTCGATAGGTCGAGAGCTCATTGACCAAGGCGAACTCACCTTGGGTCAGGCGTCGTGGCAGGGAATTAGGAGCTGGATCGACAATAATCCGGATCGGGCTGCGTCGCTTTTAGCGGTCAACAGACGCTATATCTTTTTCCGCGAAATCAGTGGCGATGGCCCGATTGGTGCCGAAGGAGTGACGTTGACAGCAGGCCGCAGCCTCGCCGTCGATACGCAGTTTCTTCCGCTTGGTTTGCCGCTTTGGCTGGACACCGAGCGGCCTGGTAACGATGCCCGTCCGTTACGACGCCTGATGATGGCGCAAGATACGGGTAACGCGATCCGCACGCCTGTACGCGGAGATTTCTTTTGGGGGTTTGGCGAAGCGGCGTTGGCGTTGGCCGGGCGAATGCGCAGTCGTGGGAGTTATTATCTCTTACTTCCCCGCATTGTGGCAGACAGCTTGAAAATTGTTTAAGACGGATGTGGATAAGCGAAACGACGGAAGAACACGGCAGTGGCTGATGATGCACCGAGTGTCGGCTTGTTTGTTACATGTTTGGTGGACCTATTTCGCCCGACGGTAGGGTTTGCTGCAATTCAATTGCTTGAGCGCGCGGGGTGCCTGGTTTCCGTACCGCAGATGCAAACTTGTTGCGGGCAACCCGCTTATAACTCCGGTGATCGCAAGAATGCCCAGGCTATCGCTGCGCAAGTGCTCTACGCCTTCCAAGGTTATGACTATGTGGTGGTTCCATCTGGATCCTGTGCGGCGATGATTCGACACCATTACCCAACACTATTTGACGCAGATTCCGAAATGACAGCGCGGGCCGCTAGTTTGGCCGAACGAACATATGAGTTGGTTAGTTTTTTAACAGACGTTAGAGGGCAGCGCGCCGTTGATGTCGAATTTCCGCATCGTGTGACCTACCATGACGGGTGCTCAGGACTTCGCGAGCTCGGCATTGAGAGACAACCACGTGATTTGCTCAAGAGCGTTCGTGGACTGGAGATTGTCGAACTAGAAGGAAGGGAGACCTGCTGCGGTTTTGGCGGGACATTTTGTGTCAAATATCCGGAGATATCCAATCGCATAGTTGCGGATAAGGCAGCTGCGATAGCGCTGACTGATGCAGAGGTTGTGCTTTCGGGCGACCTCGGCTGCCTCATGAATATCGCGGGCCGGCTGACCCGTGGCGGGCTTGGGGTAAGCGCGCGCCACGTTGCAGAGGTGCTGGCAGACATGACCGATGAGCCGCCAATCGGCGAGGCCTGAGGCAATGCACAACTCCAGCAGTGCATTCGAGAAAAACGCCGGCATCGCCCTGGCGGATAAAACACTGCAGAAGGCGCTTAGTCGGTTTCAAGGCGGCTTTAGTATTCGGCGCGCGCAGGCGATCGAGAGGTTGCCTGAATTCGACGAGTTGTGTGATCGCGCACGACGAATCAAAGAACACACGCTTAAATTTCTCGATCACTACCTGGAGCAGTTCGAGCGAGAGGTTGTCGCAAGTGGCGGCCATGTCCACTGGGCGGCCACGCCGGAAGACGCGAGGCGAAAGATATTGGATATCTGCCGTGGCGCTGGCGCAACGAGCGTAACGAAAGGAAAGTCGATGATCGCGGAGGAGATTGCACTCAACCCCTACCTTGAAAAAAACGGGATTGAGCCAATTGAAACCGATCTGGGCGAATACATAATTCAGCTGCGTAATGAGCCGCCTAGCCACATAATTGCCCCGGCTATCCATGTGTTAAAAGAGCAGGTCGCGGCAACGTTCCGAAAGGCGCATTCGACATTCGACCCGTCACGACCTTTGGACGAGGCTCGCGCGCTGGTCGACGAAGCAAGAGAAGTGCTGCGCGCAAAGTTTCTGGCTGCAGATGTTGGGATCACCGGCGCCAACTTCCTCGTCGCGGAAACGGGGTCAGCGGTCATTGTTACGAATGAGGGAAATGGCGATCTGACGCAGACACTACCGCGTGTTCACATCGTGCTGGCGAGCTTGGAGAAAGTTGTACCAACGCTTGAAGACGCGACAACGATCTTACGCGTGCTCGCTCGCTCAGCAACGGGTCAAGAGTTTTCAACCTATACGACGTTCTCTACTGGGCCGAAACGACCAGGTGACCTCGATGGACCTGAAGCGTTTCATGTAGTCCTCTTGGATAACGGGCGTAGTAGAATTTTGGGCGGCGATTTTCGCGAGATCTTGAGCTGTATTCGATGTGGGGCGTGCATGAATCATTGCCCTGTTTATGGCGCGGTCGGCGGACATGCCTATGGAGGGGTCTATCCTGGCCCTTTGGGCGCTGCCCTGACGCCGGCGCTGGACGGTATTGCAAGCACTGGGCCTCTCCCGAATGCATCGACCCTCTGTGGTCGTTGCGAAGAAGTGTGTCCGATGCGCATTCCGTTGCCGAAACTGTTACGGCATCATCGTGAGCACGAGTTCGCCCGACGACTTGAGTCAACCCGGTC
>CAVOAK010000033.1:0-24482 GCA_963693665.1 Alphaproteobacteria bacterium
GGACCAAATCGCATCGGTCAGGGAATCGAATTCGACTATTGCTGCGTCCACGCCGCCTACGCTCTGGGCGAAGCGGGCTACGAAACGATCATGGTCAATTGCAATCCTGAGACAGTCTCTACGGACTATGACACGTCCGACCGGCTCTATTTTGAACCTCTTACCGCTGAAGATGTTATCGAACTGGCTCACGTAGAGCAGGAGAAGGGAAAACTCCTTGGCGTTATCGTTCAGTTTGGCGGCCAGACGCCCCTAAAGCTTGCCCGTGCACTGGAAGCGGCACATATCCCAATCCTAGGCACGTCACCTGATGCCATCGATCTCGCAGAGGATCGCGAGCGTTTCCAAAAACTATTGCAACGACTCGACCTCAAGCAGCCTGATAACGGAACGGTAACCTCGGAAAAAGAGGCGCTCGCGGTTGCACGCACAATCGGATTCCCCGTCGTGATCCGACCCTCCTACGTCCTTGGCGGCCGGGCAATGGAAATCGTCCATGACGAAACCGCACTCAAACGCTACATAAAAAATGCAGTCCACGTCTCCGGACAAAATCCAGTCCTGATCGATCGCTATCTGCGGGATGCAATTGAAGTTGACGTCGACGCGCTCGCCGATGGTGACCAGGTCCATATCGCGGGCATCATGGAGCATATTGAAGAAGCGGGAATACATTCCGGCGATAGTGCCTGCTCTCTGCCGCCATACTCGTTGTCTCCCGCTATCGTGGACGAAATTGGTCGCCAGACTGAGGCCCTTGCCCGCGCACTTGGCGTCGTCGGGTTAATGAATGTCCAGTATGCGGTGAAGGACACGACTGTTTACATCATCGAAGTTAATCCCCGAGCAAGTCGTACCGTACCATTCGTCGCGAAGGCTACTGGCGTTCCCATCGCCAAGCTCGCGGCGCGTATCATGGCCGGTGAGAAGTTGGCTAACCTCAAACTCAGTGCAAAAGCGACAGGCACGCACGTGGCGGTTAAAGAATCCGTATTCCCGTTTGCGCGCTTTCCGGGTGTAGACGTTATGTTGGGTCCGGAGATGAGGTCAACTGGCGAAGTGATGGGCCTCGACAGCGACTTTGGACGGGCATTTGCAAAAGCTCAACTTGGCGCCGGCGTCGATTTGCCGACCGAAGGTACGGCCTTCATTTCAGTCAAGGACGGGGACAAGCCCGGTATGATCGAACTGGCCAATATTCTCATCGAGCTTGGCTTTGCGGTTATCGCCACTGCTGGCACAGCCGACTTTATGAAAGACAAGGGACTGGCGGTTGAGCGCATCAACAAGGTACTCGAGGGTTCGCCACACATCATCGACGCGATGCTCGAGGGGAAAGTGCAACTGGTCTTCAATACGACCGAGGGCGCAAAGGCGATCGAAGACAGCTTTAGCCTGCGACGAACAACGCTGACCAATGGCATTCCCTATTACACCACTGTGGCCGGCGCACGAGCCGCCGTGCAGGCAATTATAGCTTTAAAACACGGCTCCCTTGAAGTTGCGCCTCTGCAATCCTATTTTATGGGGTCGTTCTAGAGAATTTCCCGACTCATGTACGGGCATTTTGGCTTGATGGCTCGCGCTTGGACGGGCCAGCAAGTGAACTTTTGCTTCTAAGGCTGTATGACTGGCGATGAAATGACAAATCTTCCTATGACTACCGGTGGCTATGAACGGCTAAAAATTGAGCTGAGAACCTTGAAGGTCGAGCAGCGGCCCGCGATTATCCGGGCAATCGCGGAAGCGCGCGAGCACGGAGACTTGTCTGAAAACGCAGAATACCATGCTGCGCGTGAACGACAGAGCTTTGTTGAAGGCCGGATTGCGGAAATCGAAGACAAAATGAGCCGCACGCAGGTAATTGATGTTTCGAAGCTGAAGGGACGCGATATTAAGTTCGGCGCGACGGTAACTCTGGCGGATGAGGAAACCGATGAGAAAACGACTTATCAGATCGTCGGTGAAATGGAGGCGGACATATCTGACGGTCGACTGTCGGTGACAGCGCCACTTGCGCGGGCAATGATTGGCAAGAAAGTAGGCGATTCGATCGAGGTAACCACACCCGGCGGCCAGAAAGATTACGAAGTTATGAAAGTCCGCTACAAATAACGCGCGGCAAATCTTAAGAGCTGAATCTGACCTCAATCGCCCCTACAATTTAGTTCGCTCCGGCTAATTTTCGGTGCGTCCCTCTGCATCATGCACCTCGATTGGCACGCCGTTTTCGATTTTCGAAGGCCGGATCGCGAGGGCTGACTTTACATGACTGACATTCGCCGCCGCCGTCAGCTCTGATGTTAAAAATCGGTTATAACTGTCCCAGTCAGCGGCAACGACTTTAAGCAGAAAATCGGTTTCGCCCGCCAACATGTAGCACTCACGCACATGCGGCCAACTTTCGACCAGTTCCTCGAAGGCGAGTAAGTCGGCCTCCGCCTGGCTCGACAATCCCACTTGCGCAAAAACCGTTACGCCAAATCCAAGAGATTCCGCATCCAAGTCAGCGTGGTAGCCACGGATTATCTGTGCCTCTTCAAGGGCACGAACGCGCCGCAGACAGGGTGGAGCGGAAATGCCGGCTCGATGGGCCAACTGCACGTTGGTCATACGACCGTCCCGCTGTAGATCGCTGAGAATTTGCCGATCAATCTTATCGACCTTAATACGAGGCATCGTCATATTGCTCCGTCGGCGGCGAATTTGAAATTATATTACAATTTGCGTGCGGTCCTGCAAGGACACTGCACCTCTTGTTCCCACCGAGACAGCTTGCAATAGTCGCACCCTATATTGGATTAGGGCAGGCAAAGCAGAAAACAAGGTCAACTAAAGAATGACGGAAAAGTTCTCCTGGGTCGTCACCGATGGCAAGGCTGGCATGATCGCCCAGGCGCGCGGCCTCGCCGAAGCTATCGGTTTACCCATTGTCGACAAAATCATCGTCCCCTCGCTGCCGTGGCGATGGCTGCCTCCCGGGCTGTGGCCGCATAGTCTGCTCGGTGGCATTGCAGGAACAGCGAAGATTGGAGATCAAATTGAACCACCTTGGCCGAACTTGCTTGTGAGCTGTGGAAGAAATGCAGTCGGGCCGGCGCTAGCTGTCAAAAAACGCAGCAACGGGCGCACACTTATCGTTCATGTGCAGCATCCGCGTGTGAATCCGGCGCGCTTCGATATCGTTGCAGCGCCGGCACACGACGGCCTCTCAGGTGCGAACGTGATGACAGTTCAAGGTGCCCTCCATCGTGCAACACCGGAGAGGCTTGCCGCCGCCGCAGAGCGAGTGGCCTCAACAGTCTCCCATCTTCCAAGACCGTTGGTCGCGGTATTGATCGGCGGTTCGAATCGAAACTATCGACTAACGCCGCAAACGATATTCAAGTTAGCCGACAATCTTGTAACACTCGTTCGCGAGCACGGTGTCGGGCTGATGGTTACACCCTCGCGCCGTACAGGATCGGATAACGAAGCAATACTGCGGCGAAAACTTGCTGCGTTGCCTGCAGTTATCTGGGATCAAATGGGCGACAATCCATATTTCGGATATTTGGGACTAGCCGATGCAATTGTTGTTACGCCTGACTCGGTCAATATGGTTTCCGAAGCTTGTTCGACTGGAAAACCTGTTTACATCGCCCAGATGGAAGGCGGTGACGAAAAATTTGACCGTTTTCACCGGGCGCTCTCCGATGCAGATATGACCAGACCATTCTTCGGCGCGCTTGAAGCCTGGCAGTACACAGCGCTAGATGACATTACCCCAGTTGCCACTGCAGTGCGCCGACTCCTAAACCTTAACTAATTAGTGCCTGCCACCACAGATTTGGCCGTTAGTCGTTTCCAATTGGTCCATATTCTCGTATATCTTCACGTAAGATCTGTACACGCGCCAACTCTAGGAAATCTATGTCGGCCCTCAATCTAGATGTGCTGCGCACAACACCTGTCATACATGAACCATTCGATTATGTGGTCGCTCCGGATATCGTAACCCGCTCCGTTCTTGATGCAATTGACGCAGATTTTCCGGATATCGAGTTGCCTGGCAGCTTTCCCTTGGACGCTCTCGAATTCGGGCCAGGTTTAGCTAAACTCAACGAAGAACTGCAAAGCCCCGCAATGACAGAAGCGATATCGAAAATTTTCGATATCGACCTTCGTGGTCGACCAACGATGTTGACAGCTCGTGGTTGGTGTCGCTCGGGCGATGGCCAGATTCACTGTGATTCCAAAGAAAAACTCATTACAGTTCTCATTTATCTGAACCATAGCTGGGAACCGGAGGGTGGGCGTCTTCGACTTCTGCGTTCGGCAAATGACCTGGAAGATTTTGTAGCCGAAGTGCTGCCATCCGCTGGGACAATGATTGCATTTCGCTGTACCGATCATAGTTGGCACGGTCACAAACCATATGAAGGACAGCGCCGCTCGCTACAGCTTAATTGGGTGACCGACGGGCGTTACGTTGCTCGCGAACGGCGGCGGCACGGTTTTTCTGCCGCTGTAAAACGAGCAAAACGAGCACTTGGTGTATCGTGATGCAGCGGCAACTCCACGCAATTTGATGCCATGACGCTCAATATCCAGACTTTCAGCAACATCCACGGCGGGTCCGCGTTTTTCAAGGCGGTCGGACATCCGCTGGCGATGCCCAAGGCAAACGCACTCATCGCGCGGTTAGCAAAACCCGGCTCTGTCGACATCTACGATCCATACGCGCAAGCATCGGGTTTTTCCGAATTCTACGATATGGGAAACATTGAGATCGGTCATGTCTACGTGCAGGATTTGAGTCACTTGGACAAAACTGTCCTTGATCGGCGGACCAAACCCGTATCCGAACTCACCGCCACAAGCGCGCGAACTTTGCTGGTTGCTGCATTTGATGCAGATCGGGCAATTGCGCAGATCAAGCATTTGATCCCAACGGACATGATTGTTGTGAGCCTCGACGAACTTCGCTTGGACGACGAATTTATTGCGCGCCCTGGCCCTTACTTGCACGCGCTCAACTTTGCCACAAACATGGCATTTTTTCGCGATGCTGATGGCAACCATACGCGCCTTTCAACCGTAAACTACTGGTCGGCGTTTGGTGCCCAAAACATAAAAATCTTGTTTTGCTTGTTCGGAGGCGACGGGTCGATTCTTGCTCAATGGCAGGAGAAGCTCTCAGACACCGCCGGGCCGATCACTATCGACAGTGCCGAAATTCGCAAACGTTTCGAGCTTGGCCCGTTCACAGGGCAACTATTTATTCACATCATCGCCGGCGCCGGTCATGACATAGTGAAATACGCGGTGGACACCTATGGCGACGATTCATCAATGTTTTCATGCACCCACGACGCCAACGCATGGCCAGCCGATCGCTATGCGGGCCTTCCAGCACCAGCCAGCGGTGAACGAGTCATTCTTTGGGTACAAAATAGCCACCCCTGCGCTATTCCTCCGGGAAGTGTTGGTCTCAACCGAATGGGACGGAATGACATAAAATCCTTGGATTTCGAAATTGCGCCGTTCGCCACATACGGCCTCGACGTCGCAACGCTGCTCCCAGACATCACCTGGCCCGAGCAGATTGAAATACATGCCGGCAAGCACTTCGTTCGACCGAGGTATGAAGTTGAGAGCCAAGCGGGCCGCATACGTATTGCTCATGCTAATGTTGAGCGGGTCGACCTTGAAGCAGACCCAAATATCCCAGAACTCTCCAACCTGATGGGCAAGAGCTACTTGTTGCCCGCGCCTGTGCTACCTATCGCACGGTTTAGCAGCATGGCGTTGCCGACCCCAATGTCGACAGCGCAGACCGACCTACCACTGGCGCTCGCACTCTATGATGCGTCCGGAAAGGAAGTGCTGCGCAAGGCCTTGGGCTGCCTGCCCCGTGACCATGCGACGCTATACAGCGTAGACGATTTGCTGGGCGACGAAGCCGATCGCCAGCTGACAAGTGGCTACGGCCATATGGAACTTCTTTATGACTTTCAGAATGGCGGCAGTGCAGACGGTTGGCTGCACGGGCTGTTTCGTTACGCGGACAAACAAAATGGCCATGTCGCAGATACAAGCTTCGGTGCGCATATTTTCAATACCATCCTGACCTATCGCAACGAGCCGCAATCCTATGGTGGTCCGGCACCTGGCCTTTCAACCAAACTGTTTTTACGCTTAGGCTCGCCATCGGTCGACACGATGTGCCACTTGATTTACCCGACCTCAACGACTTGGCATGAAGAGTCGTCGACCGAGCTGATTTTATATGGAACTCAAGGCGAAGAAGTTGCGCGGAAGGCGGTGTCGATACCGTGCAGCGGCTCGCTGCTTTGGCGGTACTCTGAAACATTTGGCAAGGACGAGCGGCGGAATGCGGGCGAACACGCTTACATTATTATCCGCGATACGACATGCCGGCTGTTCGGTTATCATGGCTTAATCCAAGGTGACAAAGGATTCAGCCTTGACCATATGTTTGGTTTCTAGCCACGGAAACGCCATCTACGCCAAGCGATATGCATGAGTTCCGTGTTGCCGACAATCCGGCAGTAGCGCATGGCGTAGCGCAAATTCACGTGCAACAATCACGTAATTTATGATGGACTGGGATAAACTCAGAATATTTCATACGGTCGCCGAAGCAGGCAGTTTTACCCATGCTGGCGAGCGCCTCAATCTCAGCCAATCTGCGATCAGCAGACAAATCGGCGCGCTTGAAGAAGGCTTGGGTCAGCTCCTTTTTCACCGCCATGCACGCGGTCTTATTTTAACTGAGCAGGGCGAGTTGCTGCATCGAACCGTCAGGACGGTCTTTCAGGAACTCACCATGGTTGAGTCGCGGCTGTCAGACAACCGCGAGCGGCCGTCGGGACCATTGAAAATTTCCACCACCGTTGCATTTGGGTCGAGCTGGTTAACTCCACGCATCAAAGATTTTATAGAACTCTACCCAGAAATCGAGATCAGCCTGCTTTTGACCGACGAGGAAGTAGATCTATCGATGCGCGAGGCGGACATCGCGATACGCATGGCACCGCCACGTCAACCGGACCTGATCCAACGGCGGCTCCTCACTCTTTTGACACATATCTACGCGTCACCGAGTTACCTGGAGAAAAATGGCGTTCCAAAAACTGTCGAGGATCTGGAACATCATCGGCTGATTATCTATGGATTTGATACACCGCCACCGGTTGCGTCAATCAACTGGCTTCTCGATGTGGGCACAATGCCCGACAAGCGGCGCAAAGCGGTGTTGCGCGTCAACAACCTCTACGGCGTTTATCGGGCGGCGCGTAGCGGCTTGGGATTGGCCGCGTTGCCCGATTACATGATTCCTGAAGATATCGACATCACCCGCGTGCTGCCGGAGTTATCCGGTCCATCGATTCAGACGTATTTTGTCTACCCTGAGGAATTACGCCACTCAAAGCGCATCTCCATATTTCGCGATTTTCTATTGCAAAAAGTCGCGGAGATTAAGCCCTAAGTATTTTTTAAGGCACAATTCTTAGTGAAATGAATGCGCGAAGCGCCAGCCGCCTAACTAGCTATGCATAAAATGCATGGCGGCAATGAAAAAATGGGCCTTCAATCTCGAGGCTATACTACCTACTTTCCATGCATACGGTGAATTTTTAAGGAAATTTTCCCGGGCTTCGGGCAATGTCCCGGAGTAAGGGTCTTCGGATCCTACGTCTCCCAGACGTGAAGCCTCCCTGTTTAACTTGCCGGGCCCCTTAATGAGGCTCGGTATTTTTTTGGACGACGTAAACAGCGGATTACATGAACAGGTTTTCTTTAGTCATATTTTTATAGAGGTCCGCGACAAACTCGCCATAGCCGTTATACAATTGGGTCGGGATAGGCTTTTTTGAGTCAATCTCATGCTCGACCGCCTGGCTCCAACGCGGGTGTGGCACTTCGGGATTGACGTTAGCCCAAAACCCGTACTCCCGGGCCTGCAACCTCTCCCAAAAACTAATCGGTCGTGTTTCAGAGAACGTAAATCGAACGATCGACTTAATGGACTTGAAGCCGTATTTCCAAGGAACGGCAAGGCGAAGTGGCGCACCCATCTGCTTGACGACTGGTTTGCCATAAACTCCAGTGACGAGAAAGGCAAGGTCGTTGGTCGCTTCGGCCATCGTCAGGCCTTCGACATAAGGCCAAGGATACCAGAATTGCTTCAATCCTAGCATCGTATCCGGATCTTGCAATGTCTCCATCACTACATATTTCGCGGAGTTTAGTGGTTTTGCGTAGTCGACTAAACTCTTGAACGAAAATCCACTCCACGGAACCGCCATTGACCAGCGCTCCACGCAGCGATGACGATAGAGGCGCTCTTCCAGCGGCAAAGCGGCGAGTAGATCGTCGATCGCAATCTTGCGCTCTTTCTCGACAAGACCGTCGATCACAACTTCCCATGGCCGGATGGCCATTTTCTGAGCCGCTTTGTAAATCTTCTTGTGGCTGCCAAATTCGTAAAAATTGTTATAGGTCTTAACGAGTTTCTCGCCAGAAATTGGCCGGTCCAACTTGTACAAATCGTTGCGCTTAGCGGGATAGAGGCCTGCCGATGGATCTTCAGCATCAGTCGCAGCCGCGGCCCCAAGAGGAAGACCCGCTGCAAGGAGCATCGGTCCAGCGGCCATTGCTTTAACCAGCTGACGGCGCTGCATGAATACGCTCTCGTCGGTCGCTGCAGACTCGGGCAACTCCCAGCCACGCTTACTTTTCACTAACATCTCTTCCCTCGCCTTAGGTTGCACACGGATGTATATAGCTCGTGATGTCCTGTTTGATTTAGCGTGCGCTCCTACCGCTGCCAAATCAATTAAATGTGGGTATTGAACAGTAGTCGCAGCGAATACCCATGTTCCCGTCCAAACAACCCAAAGATTTAGGCAGTCCGCTCGAGAGTAAAAAATCCAACACGAATTGGCCCACAATTGTTTCCGGCGCGACCATTAGGATGTAAGAAAATTCGGCGTAATTAAGCCCAAATACTGCCGGTGTACAGCCGGTAGCCAGCGTTCTAACACGATATGTGACTTAGCTAAGGGAGGCGCAAAACCGTTGAATGCGTTGCCCTGTTTCCTCAAGCAAATCTGTCGCGGTCGCGTAGGAAATTCGAAAAAAGGGCGACGATCCGAATGCACCACCGTGTACGCATGCCGGACCCTCGAGTTCGAGCAGCGCCGTCACAAAATCCTCGTCGTTCTTTATGACCAGGCCATTTTCTGCCTTCTTGCCGATTGCGCCGGCACATGACGGATAAACATAGAACGCACCCTCAGGAGTCGGACAAGAAATACCGGTCGCCTGATTTAACATCGACACGATAAGGTCGCGCCGTTCCTTGAATACCTTATTGTTCTTTGCGACAAATCCATGGTCACCCTCAAGCGCAGCGACCGCTGCCCACTGGCTGATCGTCGACGTACTTGTGGTCGATTGCGATTGGATCTTGTTCATCGCCGAAATCAATTCAACCGGTCCAGCAGCATATCCAACCCGCCAGCCCGTCATGCAATAGGCCTTGGAAACACCATTCAGCGTCAGCGTTCGATCAAAAAGCGCTGGCTCCACTTGCGCCATCGTCGTGAACTCAAAATCGTCGTAGATAAGAAATTCATATATATCGTCGCTCATCACCCAAACATACGGGTGCCTTACCAAAACATCTGCCAACGCCCGCAGATCACTCCGCGAATAGGCAGCACCTGTTGGGTTCGATGGCGAGTTCAACATCAGCCATTTGGTCTTAGGGGTTATTGCGGCCTCGAGTTGACCCGGCTGAAGCTTGAAGCCATTTTCAGCGGCGCAATCCACAATCACCGGCGAAGCGCCGCACAACAGCACGATATCGGGGTAGCTCACCCAATATGGTGCGGGAATGACAACCTCGTCCCCCGGATCGAGCGTTGCCATCATTGCGTTGTAGATATCCTGCTTGGCGCCGCAGCCGACCGTCACCTGTGCAGGCGTGTAGGTCAGGCCATTGTCGCGTTTGAATTTTGCGCAGATCGCTTCACGCAACTCGGGAATACCGGGGACTGGCGCGTATTTGGTTTTCCCAGCGGCCATCGCTTCGATTGCAGCCTGCTTAATATGCTGCGGTGTATCGAAATCAGGCTCACCCGCCGCCAAATCGATAATATCCCGCCCCTCACGCTGAAGTTCTTTGGCGCGAGACGCCATGGCAACGGTTGCAGATGGATTTACGAGTGAGAGACGGTCAGCGAGAAACGGCATAGTTGTCGAGCTTCCTTGAAAGAGTTGATTCGGCGGAATTTTACACTTGGTTGAGTTCTTTATACGCCTGTTTGTACTTAAGAATTCGTTGGCGGCACTTTGGGTGCCGGCAGCGCCATTGACAACCGCACACTACGCCCAAGCTTCGATTAATTACAACGTCCATGGACGCCTGCACTGGCCTGACTAGCAGTACTCGTCCTATGCTTGGGGCCATGAGCGAAGTTGCACCCATCCTTTCCTTCGAGCGGCCCCTCAGTGAAGGCGGGCAGCCGTTTGAGTTGATTTCAGAATACTCTCCTGCTGGCGATCAACCACAGGCAATCGACGCCCTAGTGACAGGTTTGCGTGATGGAGACCGCGACCAGGTGCTGCTTGGCGTTACGGGCTCAGGCAAAACGTACACAATGGCGCAGGTCGTTGTCGCAATGCAGCGTCCCTCCCTCGTACTCGCACCCAACAAAACGCTGGCGGCCCAGCTCTATGGCGAAATGAAATCCTTCTTCCCCAACAATGCGGTGGAGTATTTTGTTTCCTACTACGACTACTACCAGCCAGAAGCCTATGTGCCGCGGACCGACACCTATGTCGAAAAAGAGTCGTCGCTGAACGAGCAAATCGACCGAATGCGCCATTCCGCCACGCGGGCGCTGCTGGAACGGGATGATGTCATCATTGTCGCCTCGGTCTCGTGCATTTACGGTATTGGCTCGGTTGAAACCTATTCCAAAATGGTCGTGCCCCTCAAACAGGGGCAAATCGTTGACCGTGCGAAACTCCTGAAGCGCTTCGTTGAGTTGCAGTACAAGCGCAACGACACGGACTTCACGCGCGGCACTTTCCGCGTCCGCGGCGACACCGTGGAAATTTTCCCGGTCCATTATGAAGATCGGGCGTGGCGTCTATCGTTATTTGGCGATGAGCTAGAAGCGATCTGGGAATTCGATCCACTTACAGGAGAAAAAACAGGCGCGCTCGAGGCGGTTAAGATCTACGCCAACAGCCACTACGTCACACCCCGGCCAACATTGCAGCAAGCGTCCCGAGAAATTAAGAAAGAACTATCTCAGCACCTCAAGTATTTGCACGCAAGCGGCAAACTTCTCGAGGCGCAGCGGCTTGAACAGCGAACCACGTTCGATCTCGAAATGATCGAAGCGACCGGTTCATGTGCCGGCATCGAGAACTACTCGCGGTTCCTAACCGGCCGGCAGCCCGGCGAACCACCACCGACCTTGCTTGAATATCTGCCCGATCATGCGCTGATGTTTATCGATGAATCGCACGTCACGATTCCTCAATTGGGTGGCATGTATAAAGGCGATTTTTCTCGAAAATCAACGCTCGCAGAATACGGATTTCGTCTACCCTCCTGTCTTGACAACCGACCCCTCAAGTTTGAAGAGTGGAACGCCATGCGGCCACCAACCATGTATGTTTCGGCAACACCTGGCCCGTGGGAACTTGAGCGTACCGGTGGTGTATTTGCCGAACAAGTTGTGCGACCGACCGGTCTTATTGAGCCTGTTTGCATCATCCGACCAACGGAGTCCCAAGTCGATGACCTGTTAGCTGAATGCCGAACCTGCACGGATCTACACCAACGGGTCCTGGTCACGACCTTAACAAAACGCATGGCCGAAGATTTGACGGAGTACATGACAGAAGCGGGCCTTCGGGTGCGCTATCTCCATTCCGACGTTGACACACTTGAGCGCATTGAGATCATCCGCGACCTGCGGCTTGGTGTGTTCGATATTCTGGTTGGCATCAATCTGCTCCGCGAGGGTCTCGACATACCTGAATGCGCCCTTGTGGCAATCCTTGACGCCGATAAAGAAGGGTTTCTCCGCAGCAGAACGTCGCTCATCCAAACTATCGGCCGGGCATCACGGAATATCGATGGCCGGGTCATTCTTTATGCCGACACCAAGACCGGAGCACTCACCCAGGCGCTCGAAGAAACTGATCGGCGGCGCGAACGGCAAAAGGTCTACAATACCGCCCACGGGATTACACCTGAATCGGTGCGCAACCAAATTTCTGACATCATTCAAAGCGTCTACGAGCGCGACCGCGTGACGATTTCGACCGGTGACGAAGACCAACCGCACCTTGTTGGAGTCAGCCTGAAAACTTATATCAGCGACCTTGAGACCCGCATGCGCGCGGCAGCGGCCGATCTCGAGTTCGAGGAGGCGGCTGCAATGCGGGACGAGATTAAACGCCTTGAAGCAATGGATTTGGATATGCCGGTCACAGCAGTCCCGATTAATCCCGACATCGCCGCCAAGTTGTTGAAGGAAAAAGCCGTCCCCACGTCACGTAAGACCAGCGAACGACAAACGCGTGGGAAGCGCGGAAATTTTCGACGCGGTCGCTCGCGACGTTGAACAAACCCATAGGTCTCCTCCAATCAAGCGTCGCCGACTTAATAGAAAGCGGCAAATGCTAGCATATTGGTATGTAGTTCCGTTTGGGCATGTATTGCCGATATGCCACCTTGATCGGCCCCTGATCTCCGCCTTATGCTCACAGCCAACATGACTGCCCCCGCAACAATTTCCCATACAGCCCTGGTTACCGGTGCGGCACGGCGAATTGGACGTGCAATCGCGTTAGATTTAGCGCGTCACGGATGGGCTGTTATCGTGCATTACAACCGATCCAAGGCGGAAGCAGAAACAGTGGTGGCGAAAATCCGTGAGGAGGGTGGAACCGCTGAATTGTTGCAGACCGATCTTTCCGTCGAAGCTGATGTGGAAACGCTAGTCTCTCGTGCGGCCGATGCATTGGGGTCGATTGGGTTGCTCGTAAACAATGCCGCCACCTTTGAGGACGATTCAGCGCTCACAGCAACGCGTTCAAGCTGGGACAAACACATGGAAGCCAACTTGCGGGCGCCATTTTTATTGAGCCAAGCCATGGCCACGGCGCTTCAAGGCAAAGTTGATGATGAAGGAATAATTATCAACATACTTGACCAACGCGTACGGAATCTAACGCCAAACTTCATGTCCTACACACTCAGTAAATCTGGCTTATGGACATTGACCCGCACACTAGCAATGGCTTTGGCGCCACGCATTCGTGTTAACGCGATAGCGCCGGGTCCAACGCTTGTGAGCGACCGGCAGAGCGAAGAACAGTTCCAAAGACAGTGGCAAGCCGTCCCCCTGCAGCATGGCCCAAGCGTAGCGGAAATTTGCCAGACGATAGAATTTCTGATTGCTTCGGCGTCTGTAACGGGACAGTTGATCGCACTCGATGGCGGTGAACATATGGGTTGGGCGCAGCCGTCTCAGGGCATCGTTCACGATGAATGAAATGACTGATTCTTTCCCCGATTCATTCAACCAAATGCATCACTGAATAGGGCCAAATTGTTGCCACAAAACAGTAATTTTGTGTTGCTGACTCAATTGAAGTTTTACACAGGCGGCGTTCCGGCAACGAAAAGCGACCTCGTCTGACATCCCAATTTCCATTCAAGAAGATTTTGACCATCAACTTCCATAAACTTGAATGATTTCAATAAGATAAAAAGTATGCCTATTTCTTAGGCAATTTATACGAAACCGTGATAAGCCTGTGACCAGGGCTTGACGGACACACGTTTTCAACAGCGTTATCCACAAGATTGGTGGATATCCATGCAAGCGTCAAAGATAACGGGCGCTTAGCCGCTCCTGACGACAAATTTTTACATCAAAAAATGACCGCTCATCGCGGACGCGCCATTGACGAAAGAGCCGGTCGGGACAAAGAATAGACAGGATGACTCCAGACTCCGAACACCGCGACGAAGTTGTGCCAGCCACATGGGATTCGCCCGGTGGGCTAGCTTCCGGAATGACCATTATTCGCCGCCACGTTAAGACTTTACCCGGATCTCCCGGGGTCTATCGAATGACAAACGCGCGGGGTGACGTTCTCTACGTTGGCAAGGCGCACAATCTCAAAAAACGTGTCACGACTTACGCTAATCCGGGAAAATTACCGATTCGGTTGCAGCGTATGGTGGCCGAAACGACGGCCATGGAATTTGTCACGACACACACCGAAGTTGAGGCTCTTCTCCTAGAATCGAACCTCATCAAGACTCTAAAGCCGCGTTACAACGTACTCTTCCGCGATGACAAATCGTTTCCCCACATCTTCATTACGGAAGAGCATGATTTCCCGCAGGTCACCAAGCATCGCGGCGCGCGATCCAAACGCGGTAGGTATTTTGGCCCCTTCGCCTCAGCCGGCGCCGTCAACCGCACTCTCGCAGCGTTACAACGCGCATTTCTGCTGCGCAACTGCTCGGACGCGGTATTTGCAATTCGCAGGCGACCGTGTCTGCAGTACCAGATTAAGCGTTGCAGTGCTCCATGCGTCGGCCGCATCGGTAAAGCCGACTACGCGTCACTAGCCGCTCAAGCATACAGTTTCCTTGAAGGGCGCAGCCACGAAGTTCAAGCAACACTTGCAAAACAGATGGAAGCCGCCAGCACAGCGCTGGCGTTTGAAAACGCCGCCTCGCTGCGCGACCGCATTCTTGCTCTAACTCAGGTACAGGCCCGGCAGGACATAAACGTCGCGAGCATAAAGGATGCAGACATTATCGCCATTTTTCAGCAAGGCGGCCACTCATGCGTTCAAGCATTTATCTTCCGTGGCGGCTGCAATTTTGGCAATCAGGCCTATTTTCCCAGCCACGATCGCAATATCCCCGCGGCAGATGTTCTCAGCGCATTTCTTGGGCAGTTTTATGAAAATAAAGCACCCCCACCGCTTGTGTTATTGAGCCATGAACCGACCGAACGTCAACTAATCTCTGAAGCACTTTCCCTGCGTGCAGACCGCAATGTCGTTATTGCGGTGCCTAAGCGAGGCAATAAGCGTAAACCGGTGGACCACGCACTTACCAATGCACGGGAGGCGCTGGCGAGACGGCTGTCCGAGAGTGCGTCACAGCGCAAACTCCTCGAAGGTTTGGCAGAGGCACTGGGCCTAGACGCCCGACCTAACCGTATTGAGGTGTACGACAACAGTCATATCCAGGGCACAGACGCTGTCGGCACAATGATCGTCGCCGGCACTGAAGGACTAACAAAATCAGCGTATAGAAAATTTACCATCCGTACCGTGGGAGGCGATGGTCAGGCATTGGCAGGGGATGACTATGCCATGATGCGTGAAGTGCTGACCCGTCGCTTCAAGCGGGCTCTCAAAGAAGACCCAGACCGCAGTGAGGGCGTATGGCCGGACCTGGTGATACTCGACGGCGGCAAGGGCCAGTTGTCGATTGCCGCACAAGTACTGACTGACCTTGGAATCGACGGCGTTACACTGCTCGCAATCGCCAAGGGCCCTGACCGCAATGCGGGGCGTGAGCGCCTATATATGGAAGGGCACCCCGGTTTCACGCTGGACCAGCGAGACCCCGTGCTCTATTTTTTACAACGTTTGCGAGATGAAGCGCACCGATTCGCGATTGGCACTCATCGCGCTCGCCGTACAAAGGGCCTGACACAATCACCCCTTGATGAAATTCCAGGCATCGGCTCCGTTCGAAAGCGAGCGCTGTTGCAGCATTTTGGGTCTGGCCGGACGGTTTCGCGCGCTGGCCTTGCCGACCTTGAAGCCGTTGATGGAGTAAGTACTGCAGTAGCAAAGAAAATTTACAACTTTTTTCATGAGGGCGGATAGGATGTCCAGCGACACAAAACGGGCTAGAAAGACATCAACAGCCCAACAGACAAATACCAAGAGAAGGTCGTGAGCTTTTGTTGACCAGTGTGCCGAACCTCCTCACCGTGTCGCGAATTCTGGTGATTCCGCCTATCGTGGCGCTTTTCTGGATCGACGACCCCGCCGCGCGTTGGGTCTGCCTTGGTCTATTTGTCACCGGTGCTTTAACCGATATTTTAGATGGCTATGCTGCCCGCTCAATGGGACAGATATCTAAGTTCGGGCGCTTCTTAGATCCTATCGCAGACAAACTCCTTGTTGGCTCCGTCATCCTTATGTTGGTCGCCTTCGACCGTCTCAACGGGCTCGCAATTCTGCCGGGTCTGGTCATTCTCTGTCGAGAAATTCTAGTTTCCGGCCTCCGCGAGTTTTTGGCGGATGTAAAGATCCACATGCCGGTTAGTCGTCTTGCCAAGTGGAAGACAACAATCCAAATGACTGCGCTCGGCTTTCTTATTGTCGGCGATGCTGGGCCCGAATTTCTGCCAACAACATTGATCGGCGAAGTCGCTTTGTGGGCAGCCGCAATGCTAACAATTATTACCGGCTACGACTATCTGCGCGCTGGACTTGCACATGTCACTGATTCCCCCCAGCAAGCAACAAACTCGCCCCCAAACAAAAGCGACAAGGAAAATCCACGGACCGCTGGGGGCGCAAGTTGAAGCATCGACAACAATGGTATGATGCGATCGACACATTGATGCGATGCAGTCGATGAAAATATTTGGTGTCGCCGGTTGGCGCAGCAGTGGCAAAACGACACTCGTGACACGACTACTGCCCGAATTGATTGGTCGAGCAATTTCGGTCTCCACAATGAAGCACGCGCATCACGAATTTGACGTGGACCAACCTGGCAAGGATTCATATGAGCATCGGATTGCCGGCGCGAAGGAAGTACTGATAACGTCGGCTAGCCGCTGGGCATTGATGCATGAACATCGGGACGAGCCCGAAGCCACGTTTGAATCGCTGTTACCTCGCCTGCAACCCGTCGACCTACTTTTGGTGGAAGGATTCAAAAAGCATGCTCACGATAAACTTGAAGTCCACCGCCCGTCGATTGGCAAACCTCTTCTTTGTTCGAATGATCCCCATATTGTTGCCGTTGCGAGCGACGCCGACCTAACTGGGCTCACTATACCAGCGCTACCACTTGACGATATCGCGGCTATCGCCGATTTCATTATCAATCGGTGCAAACTTGCGCGCGGCTAGGGTCGGATAAAGAGGATATTAAGGGAGTGGCACAGCTTTCCGACGATTGTTTTGCGTTTGGCGGCCGGCTGATGACAACTGCTGAGGCACTTGTGCTGCTCGACGCGCGGACGGACTCTGTTGCTAACGTCGAGACGGTAACGCTTGTAAATGCCGCCGGCCGTATTTTGGCAGAAGAAATTGTCGCCGCCGCCAACGTACCACCTCACGATAATTCCGCTGTCGACGGCTATGCCGTGTATTTCAGCGACCTTGAACGAGATGGTGACACCTGCCTGCCCGTTACTGGCCGCGTTACTGCAGGTCATCCACTCCGGCGAAAGGCGAAACTAGGCGAAGCTATCCGCATTTTCACCGGTGCCGTTATGCCCAATGGACCCGATACGGTCCTAATGCAGGAGGACTGTCGTGAGCAAAATGGCGATGTGATCATACGTGCCGGCATCCAGTGCGGCGCCAACATGCGTCATGCTGGTGAAGATATTTCCGGCGGCGATATGGTGCTGCAGAGAGGTCGACGACTCCGACCGCAGGATATTGGACTTGCGGCTTCAGTTGGACGAAAACGGCTTGATGTATTTACCCCCCTTCGTGTCGCCGTATTCTCTACTGGGGATGAATTGCGTAAGCCAGGCGCACGTTTGGCGACGGGCTGCATATATGACTCCAACCGCTATACCTTAATTGCCGCACTGAAACAGATGGGATCCCGCGTTACGGATTTGGGTATCATCGCCGACAAGGCCGAGGCAGTTCGCGAAGCACTCGAAGCAGCGGCCGTTAACCATGATTTGCTGATCACATCCGGGGGAGTTTCCGTCGGCGATGAGGATCATGTCTGCGGTGCCGTCGAAGCTTTGGGAAAATTACATTTCTGGCGCCTCGCTATCCGACCGGGCAGGCCTGTGGCGCTGGGTCAAGTTGGCTCAACGCCCTTCGTGGGGTTGCCGGGAAACCCAGTAGCCGTCATGGTTACGTTTCTGCTTATAGCCCGGCCCCTGATTTTACGGCTTGGCGGAGCGACAGATATTGTGCCCATGCACTACAAGGTGCGCGCAGGATTCGACTATGAAAAGAAGAAAGACCGCCGCGAATTCATCCGTGCACGACTGAATATGACATCCGACGGCACCCCAGTTGCTGTTAAGTTTCCACGCGATGGTGCAGGCATTCTATCGTCCTTGGTGGAGGCAGACGGGCTCGTCGAGTTGCCAGAGGACATGACACAGCTTGTCGCAGGTAATTTGGTCGATTTCATGCCGTTCAATGAATTAAGCCGATGAAAATACTTTACTTCGCATGGCTCAGGCTCCGCACTGGGGTTGGTGAAGAGGATGTCGATGTACCAGATACAGTTGGCGACGTTGCCGATTTGATCGAATGGCTCAAATCCAGAGGGCCAGGTTACGCAGAGGCATTGAAGGATGTCTCGGCGATCCGTGTCGCCGTCAATCAAGAGTTTGCAGAATTCAACACACCAGTCGCCCAGACCGATGAAGTTGCATTATTTCCGCCGATGACCGGCGGCTAGCCAAGAGCGAGGTTCAAAGGAATGGCGGTGAGAGTGCAGCCCGAGTGGTTTGATGCTGGCAGGGAACTTACGGATTTTCTCAACGACAAGCGTAATAGCGGCGGGGTTGCGACCTTCAACGGCATCGTCCGAGATCGCGACAAGGACGATCCAATTGCCGCAATGACACTCGAACACTACCCTAGCATGACCGAGGAAATGCTCGATCGCATTGAGATGGAGGCACGACGACGCTGGGACCTGGATGACTGCCTCATCATCCACCGCTACGGACGCCTCAAGCCCGGAGATCCCATCGTTATGGTGTTAACAGCCAGCACCCACCGCAAGGCCGCTTTCGAAGCCTGTGAATTCCTTGTTGATTGGCTGAAAACGAAGGCACCGTTCTGGAAAATAGAGGAAACTGTCAGCGGAATGACGCGTTGGGTCGAAGCACGCGCAACCGATGACGCCGCTGCTGATCGCTGGACGCAATCTCAAGTGAAGAATCGCTCAGTAGATTAACTTGGCGCTGAGAGAGATCTAGAAAAAATCATGCCGTTGAGGAAAATTCTTCGATCAGCACCCTGCGTTGTACTCAACGCATGCCGGAAAGGTTGGCGACAAGAACGTCTTTATACCGCGTTATTTCCTGCGCAATCTTGCGGGCGCACGAAAAGATAGCACACCTAACTCCTCGGCCACATGGCCGATACTCGAGCAAATGGATGGCGCGCTACAAGGCCGAGCTAGTACCGACTAGTGTCGTCTTCCTATCCCGACGACGAACTTCAGCGTCATAGTCGTCGACAAGTTGCTGCGTAATAAGCCCGGGAACGAATGTGTGCTCGTCAATTTCCGACACAGGCGTCACTTCCGCCGCTGTACCAGTAAGCAGCACCTCTTGCGCATTTGCGAGTTCACCCGGTTCAATATGCCGTTCGACCACGTCGATATCTCGTGCCCGCGCTAAGGCGATAACTGTCCTCCGCGTAATTCCGTCCAGAAAACAATCGGGAATCGGAGTATGAATCTTGCCATCGATTACAAGAAAAATGTTAGCTCCGGTTCCTTCGGACACCAACCCGCGATAGTCGAGCATCAGGGCGTCTGCATAGCCGGCGGATTCCGCCGCATGCTTGGCGAGTGTACCCGTCATGTAAAGGCCGGCTGCCTTGCTGTGTACAGGTGCGGTGTCAGGAGAGGGCCGCCGCCATTTTGAGGTCTGCATGCGAATACCCATCATGCGTGCTTCAGGCGCGAAGTACGCGGGCCACTCCCAGGCAGCAACGGAAAGGTGTATCTGCGACTGCTGAGCCGACACACCCATCATATCCGACCCCCGCCAGGCGATCGGGCGAACATATCCGTCGGTTATGCCAGCTGCGGCCACAACTTCATTGCAGGCCTTGTTAATTTCATCCAGGGAAAATGGAAGCTCAAAATCCAAAATTCGTGCAGACCTAGAGAGCCGCTCAGTATGCGCGTCGAGCTCAAAAATATGCCCACCGTAGACCCGCTCACCCTCAAAAACTGCAGACGCGTAATGCAGTCCGTGGCTCAACACATGCAGCTTGGCATCCCGCCATTCCACCAACTTTCCATCGAGCCACATCATTCCGTCGCGATCGTCGAAAGATGTCATTGCAATTGTCTCCCAAAACAATTCGCATTAACCGGTGGGCCAAAAACCTAACTAATATTCCGAATCATAGTTTTGCTTTCCCTGCGACGCCTAATAATTGTAACGACGCAAAGGTTGCGTTGCGTAACATTCGCATTCATATAAGTCAATAATACTGACGTAACTTGAGTGGCATGATTATGGCGGACATCAAATCATCAGCTGTGTCGCTGACCAAACTCCACGCCAACCCGCTATTTCTACGCGAGGAAGAGCTGCGGCAAGGCATTGAGATGTTGTTCCATGCATACCGCGATTTTACGGCGGAGCCCGATGCAATGCTTGCTCGCTACAACTTTGGACGGGCGCATCACAGGGTTGTTTATTTTGTTGGACGATACCCTGGCACAACCGTCTCGGCCCTTTTAGATATCCTTAAGATCACCAAGCAGAGCCTTAGCCGCGTGTTAAGCCAGCTGGTGGCACAAGGGTTGATCGAGCAGAAGCCAGGCGAACTAGACCGACGACAGCGCCTTCTCTACTTGACGGAGGATGGACAGGAGCTAGAACGCCAGCTTACGGCGACACAGCGCGCTCGGATAGCGCGGGCCTACCGCGATGCAGGAGCCGAAGCAGTCGAGGGCTTTCGCAAAGTCATGCTTGGCATAATGTCGGATGAAAAGGACCGAATAAAATTTGTTTGATTATTCTCCCATGACAATTGTCAATAAATCGCGGTGCCGCTGGTCAGAACCGCGAGACAATCGGTATAATTCATAATCATGAACGAAAACCCCAACTCAGGGGACTTGCCGCACATTCTGGTGGTCGATGACGACAACCGATTGAGGGCGCTATTGAAGCGATACCTTGCCGATAATGGATTTCGCGTCACAGTGGCTTCTGACGCCGCAGAGGCCCGCAATCACCTTAGCAGCTTGGTATTTGACCTGATTGTTATGGATGTGATGATGCCGGGCGAGAGTGGACTAGAGCTCACCAACAGCCTGCGCAAACGAAGTACAGTACCGATCCTCATGCTGACAGCCATGGGTGACACGGAACATCGAATAAGTGGTTTGGAAATTGGCGCTGACGACTATCTTCCAAAGCCGTTTGAGCCACGCGAATTGGTACTGAGGATTAGCACCATACTTCGCCGTGCGGCAGTAGCCGACCCGACTCCCTCCGAATTAAAAATTGGTTCGTGTAGCTTTGATTTACTTCGAGAAACTCTTTTTCGGGGCGACGACATTGTTCGCCTGACAACAACAGAGGCCAATCTGCTAAAAACATTAGCCCTTAAGGTCACGCAGGTTTGTAGCCGCATCGAACTGGCACAGGCGTGTGGGCTGGCAGGCAGCGATCGGAGCATCGATGTGCAAATGACTCGGCTGCGCAGAAAAATCGAACCGGACCCAAAGATTCCTCGTTACTTACAAACGGTTCGTGGGCACGGTTACGTCCTGCGTCCGGACTAGAAAAAATGTTATTTCGCGTTTGGATCAAGAAGTTTTTGCCGCGCACACTTTTCGGCCGCGCGCTGATGATTATCGTTATGCCATTAATCCTGTTGCAGATCGTCACGACGCATATCTTTTACGATCGCCATTGGGATACCATCACCTGGCGCCTATCCTCAGCAATTGCCGGAGACATAGCCGTAACACTCGACTCCCTTAGAAACAGTCCCGACGTCGTGGAGCGCGCACTCATCTTCGATGCGGTCCACAGGCATCTCGGATTGCAGATGACGCTAATTCCAAATGAAATTCTGCCAAACGAACCTAAGGAGTCTGTTGGCTTACTTGACCGAATGTTGACCCGTGCGATGGATGAACAAGTTCAGCGACCCTTCCGAATTGATACTTCTGCTTACAAGACACAGGTCGTCATCGACGTTCAATTACCGGATGCCGTCCTGCGAACCGTGGCGCCAGGGAAACGACTATTCAGTTCTACAACCTATATATTTATTATGTGGATGATTGGAACATCGCTCGTTTTGTTCGCTGTTGCGTCAATCTTCATGCGCAATCAAATTCGGCCCATTAGACGTCTTGCCGGTGCAGTTGATCGTTTGGGTAAAGGCCGTGAAATCGACGGCGAGTTCAAAATCGAGGGCGCGACTGAGGTGCGCCAAGCTGCCCAAGCCTTCCAACTAATGCGTGATCGCATCAGGCGCCAAATGCGCCAACGCACCGACATGCTTTCCGGCGTAAGTCATGATTTGAGAACGCCTCTAACGCGCATGAAATTACAGTTGGCGATGCTGAGCGATAGCGACGACGTATTCGAGCTCAAATCAGATGTCGAGGAAATGGAGCATATGATTGACGGCTACCTGGCCTTTGCGCGCGGCGAAGGCGATGAACAGGTGAGCGAAACCGACATCGCGGAGCTGGTGGAAGAGTCGGTTGCCGTTTGGAAACGGGACAATGTTAAGATCGATTGCCATGTCGAAGAAAAATTGACGGCAAGCGTAAGGCCCCAGGCGGTGCGGCGCTGTCTTGGAAACCTCATTGCTAATGCGCGGCGTTATGCGGATCACGTTTGGGTACACGCAGGGCGCCGCGGCGAGCAGATCGAAATTACAATCGATGACGACGGGCCGGGCATAGCAGCTGATCGGCGCGATGACGTCTTTCGCCCATTCTTTCGACTAGACCAATCCCGTAACCCCGAAACGGGAGGAACAGGGCTTGGCCTCGCCATTGCCCTAGATGTAGCACGCGGGCACGGTGGCGATATTAGTTTAGAGGATTCTCCACAAAGTGGACTGCGTGCCCGCATAAGGCTGCCAATTTGAATTGTCTTGCGGCGACGGTTCCAATCGAAGCGCAACTCCGCCTACGTTAACTCCGCAGCGCTTGATGCGAGCGCCCTGGGTTGCCAAAGACGGCACGCAAGCCCCTCCGCGCGCCGCAAATTGCGATCAAGTGCCGCCATGGTTCGGGCTCTGTCCAAGCTATCGTCGGCAAGCCAGACTCGAAGTGTCGCAAGCCAGACAACTGCCAGCCCATTCATACGCAGACAGCCATTTATGCCTGTCGATGGAATACTCGCTGCCTTCAGCGTCCATCGCATCGACTTGAAGAACGCTGGTGCAAGTTCAAGTGCTAAAATCGGATCGCGCGGAATATCGACGGCCAAGCAAGCCACTGAACTACGGTGGTTCGTCAAAGCATCGAAACAGCACATGAGAACCTCAAATAGACGATCGCGCGCCGTGTCTTCGGGTCCAAATTTAGCACAGTTCACAAGGACAGATGCTTCAATCTGTTGGATGAACGCCGCAAGGATCGCAGTCTTAGTCGGATAGGCCTTGTGAAGTTGCGCAATCGTGACACCCGCCTCGGCGGCGATTACATGGAGCGCTATGCCCCGCCAATTTTGTTTGGCAGCGAGGGCAAGTGCCACAGTAATAACACGCTGTGATAGGTTTACACGTTTCGCCATTTCCAGCCTCACACCGCGGCACGAATACATCGCCACTAAGCCGCCTTCAATTATTCAGGATTGACGACCTTCACGTCCAACAATTCATTAGCATGGAGTGTGTGGCAACCGAGACAAATTTTGCGCCGCGAGCCGACTACTTGGCGAGTTCGCGACTACGGTTGGTTGCGGCTTCCACGGCCTGATTTAACAGCACTTCAAGCCCGTTTTCGGCCATCAGCACTTTGAGCGCGGCCTCAGTTGTTCCAGCGGGACTAGTCACGTCCCGGCGCAATTGACCAGGTGGATCATCGCTCCTTATTGCAAGCTGACCGCTTCCCGCCACAGTCACAAGCGCGAGGCGGGTGGCCAATTCCGTCGGCAGTCCTGCGGCTTCACCTGCCTTAATAAGGCATTCTATCAACAGGAAGACATATGCCGGACCGCTTCCGGAGACTGCCGTTACTGCATCAAGCAACCCTTCATCGTCAATGACGCAAACTTCTCCAACGGCATTGAACAATGTAGAACAAGTATCGAGCTGTCCGCTTGTGACGCAACAGCTAGGACAGATGACGGAGATGCCGAGACGTATTGAAGCGGGCAAATTCGGCATTGCCCGGATGATCGCCGCGTCCTGGCCAAAATGTCGCTCGAAATAGGCAATCTCCGTACCTGCAGCGA
>CAVOAK010000034.1:0-23930 GCA_963693665.1 Alphaproteobacteria bacterium
AGAAGCCCATCGAGCTGGCGGCAGCTTGCTGCCGCTCACAAAGGCCTCGGGGATAAGCAGCGCGCACGCGCCGCTGAAGTGAAAGCCGCAGAGGTACTATCGGCGTAGTTGAGGTTATATTTTCAGCCACACATCTAAGGCCGGTAAATCGCCAATGCGAATTCTCATAAAATTTCTGCTTTACGGACTAGCGTCACTCGGCGGTGTTACGTTTGTCATGATCTTAATCGTTGGTGGACTGGCGCTAAATTTCAGCGATGACATCCAGCCGTTGCCGTCTCGTATTTTGCTGGAGGCAGATCTAGGCGCTGGTGTCGCAGAAGTCCGCAAAGACGGATTAATTTCTGCATTCGATGCCAGGCCGCTCCTGATGCGGGAGTTTGTCGATGCTCTGGTCGTGGCAAGCAACGACGACCGTGTTCAGGGTTTGATTGTCAGGCTCGGATCGGGTGGCATCTCCATTGCCCAAGCACAGGAATTGCGGGACGCGGTTGTGGCGTTCAGTGGCAGTGGTAAATTTTCTTTGGCTTTTTCAGAGTCGTTTGGTGGAATTGGGAGCGGCACAGTCGCCTACTACCTTGCCAGTGCGTTCGACTCCATTTGGGTCCAGCCTTCTGGGGCGATCGGGCTTACAGGGATTGCTCTTGAGGCGCCGTTTATCAAAGGTGCATTGGACAAACTCGGCGTAAAGGCGAAGGTCGAGCAACGCCAGGAGTACAAGGCTGCCGCAGAAATGTTTACACGAGAACAATTCAGCGCGCCGGCGCGCGCGTCCTTGCAGCGGCTCGTCGATTCATGGTTCACGCAGATTGTCGATGGTATTGCGGCGGCTCGTGGCCTCGACGCTGGTGCCGTCCGGAACCTGATCGATGAAGGACCATATCTCGCGCAGGAAGCACTCACCGCCAATCTTGTTGATGGGCTTGGATATTGGACCGATGTTTTGGCTTCGGCACGTACCTCGGCAAGCCTCGATGTGGATATGGCAGGTCGAATGCGCATCGACAGGTATCTGGCCAGTGTTGAACGACCGAATAGCAATGGCCCGAAGGTCGCGTTGATCTACGGCGTTGGTGCCGTACTGCCTGGCGCGGACGACGATCCATTTTCAGACGGTGCGACATTTGCCGCTGATTCAGTAGCCAAAGCGATCGCGGCGGCGACTAAGGATAGCGATATTCGCGCCATTCTATTCCGCATCGATAGTCCGGGTGGCGCCTATACGGCTGCTGACACTGTTTGGCGGGAGGTTGATCGCGCGAGCCGGGCGGGCAAGCCGGTTGTTGTGTCGATGGCAGGGGAGGCGGCATCGGGAGGCTATTTTGTCGCCATGCCGGCCGACCGCATTGTCGCGCAGCCAGGGACGGTCACAGGTTCAATTGGAGTCTTCGCCGGTAAGGCGGTTACGGAAGCGCTATGGCAAAAGCTTGGTATAACCTGGGATGAAATTCACGCCGGCAGTCGCGCGACCATGTGGAGTCAGATTCGCGATTTTCCGCCAGGAGCGGAGGATAAGTTCAGTCGAATTCTTGACGCCATATACGATGATTTCACGGCCAAGCTATCGAGAGGCCGAAGTCTTTCCAAGGAACAGGTCGACGCTGTTGCACGAGGGCGCGTCTGGACCGGCGCCGATGCGCACGCGAATGGGCTCGTCGATGCAATTGGTGGATATAGTACTGCTGTCGCTGAAGTAAAGCGTGCATTGGGCCTCGCACCTGAGGAGGCGATCAACCTCATAGACTTTCCGAAACCGCGTTCGCGATTAGAGCGCGTCGTTAGTCTCTTGACGGATCGAGTGGAATTCCCCTTGGGGCAGACAGGAGCATTGATGCAAGCCCTGGGGCGTCGATTTAGCGTGAACCTCGACAATTTCGCGGTGTTTGCGCCACCTGTTGGTGTTTTGCAGCTGCCGCCGTTTCGCCTTAAGCGATAACAGGCTTAATCTCCCACCCGGTGTGCGGCGATCAGGAATTCCTTGTTTCCTTTTGGACCAGTGATTGGGCTTTCGGCTATCCCTTGTACTTGCCAGCCGGCGAGATTATCGAGCCAGTTGGAAATTCGCTGGCAAACCTCAAGGTGGAGAGCTTCGTTTCGAACAACGCCGCCTTTGCCAACCTCTCCGCGGGCGACCTCAAATTGAGGTTTGATGAGAGCGACAAGAATGGCAGCGTCGGCGGCCAGCGAAAGTGCTGCTGGCAGCACGGTCTCAAGGCCAATGAAGCTCGCATCGCAAACGATAAGGCCAATCGCATCGGGTATCTCTTCGCGTGAGATATGACGGGCGTTTGTTTGCTCCATGACAATGACTCGATCGTCTTGCCGGAGACGCCAGTCAAATTGCCCGTGGCCGACGTCGACGGCATAAACTCGTGCCGCGCCGCAGGTCAGCAGCACATCCGTGAAGCCGCCCGTTGACGCACCGATGTCGAGGCAGATTGCGCCCTTAGGGTTGATCTCAAAATGTTCGAGCGCGTGCGCCAGTTTTAGGCCGCCGCGCGATGCCCAGGGATGTTCCCGCCCGCGCAATTCAAGTGGTGCATTGGCGGCAATCAGCGTGCCTGGTTTATCGATTCTGACTGTTCCCGAAAATACCGTACCGGCCATAATCAGCGCTTGCGCCCGCGTCTGGCTTTCTGCGAGATCACGCTCCACCAATGTCTGATCTGCGCGAACTTTTCGCGGGGCCTTGGTGGGGCCGCTCATGGTCGTGCTCCCACGATGGCGCCGGGTATTCTTTGCCAGTTGTAGAAACGCACGAGCAAGAAGCAGGCGACGATAATAAGGCCCGCTGCAAGGCCACTCCAAACGCCGACACCTTCAAAATCGAGCCAAAATCCAAGCAGGACGCTGACTGGAAAACCGATTACCCAAAAACCGAATACGGCAATCAGCATTGGTGCACGCGTGTCCCTGAGCCCACGGAGCGCTCCTGCAGTTAGCGCCTGCAAACCATCGGCTATCTGGAAAACTGCCGCGACTGCAAGAAGCAGGACGGCAAATCTCACAACCTCAGCGCTTTCCGCAACGCGTCCGCCCAGAAACAAATGGATGACAGGTAGGGGGTGAAACCAGAAGACGTAGGAGGCCGTCACCATAAATATTCCGCCGAGCGTTATTGCCGTCCATCCAGCGCGCCCGACACCTAGTCGATCTTGTGCGCCGGCCGCCAACCCAACCCGAATGGTGGCGGCTTGTGCAAAGCCGAGAGGTACCATGAACGTGAAGGAGACGCATTGCATCGCGATCTGATGGGCAGCCAGTTGCTCTGTACTGATGAGACCCAATAATATTGAGGCGGCAAAAAACAGCCCAACTTCAAACAGAAGTGTTGTGCCGACCGGCAGGCCGACGCGGATTATCTCCACAAATTTTGCCCAGTCAGGGCGCCACACACGGCGGAGAATTGCATATTGCCTAAATTCGCCGTCCCGCACGACATAAACAAGCAAAGCGGCGAACATCAGAATGTTGACGATGCTGCTGCTCAATCCAGCACCGGCTATGCCTAATGCCGGAAAGCCAAAATTGCCGAACATAAGTGCATAGTCACCAAAGGCATTGACGCCGACGCCGATCACGGTGATCAGCAGTACCGAGCGTGGCCGGCTGAGCGCTGAAATGAAGCTTCGAAGGGACACCATCCAAAGGCTCGGGATCAAACCCCACACCATCATTTGCATGTAGTCCGACGCCAAAGCCGAGTTTGCTGTGGATTGTCCAAGAAGGCGCAGAATTGGTTCGATTTGCCATAAGGCGATGACAAATGGCGCTCCAACCGCCGTGGCGACCCAAAAACCTTGTCGAACAAAGCGGCGGACCTCATCGGCATCACCAGCACCACGGGCGCGGGCGGCGAGTGCTGATACTGAAACGACGATACCAAGGCCGAACAGATAGAAGAGAAAATAGAAATTTCCACCCAATGCACCGGCGGCCAACTCAGGAGTTCCAAGTCGGCCCATAAAGATTGTGTCAGCTGCGCGAATGCCAACCTGGGCGATCTGGGTCAGGACGATTGGGAGGGCGAGTATAAACGTGGTCCGCAGCTCAATGCGCCAGGGACTGCTCGCCGACCAATTGATAGATGCCGTTTCGCCCGGGTGAGGTGCTTGGTCGTTCACGGGCGGGCGCTCAAAAACATGCGAGGACCGATGTCGCCTGCCACCAGCCTTTAAGACGCGTTATGATCGCCGCTCCACTACAAATCGTGCCACAGCGCGCAGTAGATCGGCTTTTTCATCAAAAATTGCCAAATGTTGGACTGCTTGATCGGCCAAAAGGGATGCTTGAGCGCGCGCGCGCTCACGACCGAGGATGCCGACAAAGGTTGCTTTTCCCGCATTCTCATCCTTGCCGACTGCCTTCCCCGTTTCCTCGACCGTACCCTCAACATCCAACAAATCATCGGCGATCTGAAAAGCGAGCCCGAGATCATGGGCATATCCTCTGAGGGCTTCATGAGCTGGGTCAATGGCACTACCAAGGATCGCGCCTGCCTCACATGAAAATGCAATGAGCGCACCGGTCTTAAGGCGCTGCATGCGGGTGATCTCCCCAATACTAAAACTCTCTTTTGCCGCTGATAGATCGATCATTTGCCCGCCAACCATGCCGTGGCCGCCCGCGGCACGCGCGAGTTCCAGAACCAGATCGCTGCGAACGCTCGGGTTATTGTGAGTGTCGGGATGAGCTAAAACTTCGAAAGCCAATGTCAAAAGAGCATCACCAGAGAGTATCGCTGTCGCTTCGTCAAACTGACGGTGAGTTGTCGGCCTGCCGCGTCGCAGATCGTCATCATCCATTGCCGGCAAGTCATCGTGAATGAGTGAGTAGCAATGAACCAGTTCAACTGCAGCAGCTGTTCTGAGAGATCCTTCACGCGCCACGTCGAACAGCCCCGCGCATTGAAGGACGAAAAATGGACGCAACCGCTTGCCACCGTCTAGCGTCGCATATCTCATCGCCTCGTAGAGACGCGCTTCCGGCGCGGTTTCAGCTGAAAGCACGCGATTCAGCATCTCACCAACCTGTGCTTCGGCGGTGGCCAAGGCTTGGTTCAGGTCCGTCAATGCAGGTGCCCTAACTGACGTCTGCAGGTTCGGTTGTGATACTGCCATCTGTGCTAATCGAAATGCGCTCGACTTTCTCCTGTGCCTCGCGCAATTTTGCTTCACAGTGTTTCTTGAGCGCTGCGCCACGTTCGTACGCGGCAATCGCTTCGTCGAGCTTACCCTTGCCGCTCTCAAGCGTGCGCACAATCTGCTCCAGTTCAGCGAGTGCGGCCTCGAAGCTCATGGATTGGACGTCTGATGAAATCTCAGTGGTATTCTTACTATCGGCCATACCGTGCTCCTTGTTGTCGGAAGTCTAGAGGGATGGCTTGAAACTGTCCAAACCAATGTTAGACGGCGGCATTGTGTATGTGCACATTTCGATTCCTTCCTCAATTATGTACCGTCGCATGACACATCGCATTCAGATTATCGATTACTTGGCCATCCAATTTGTGAAACTTGACCAGCTGAACTAAAATTAGCCTTATCAAGAATCGACAGGTCCAGAAATTTTATAATGACTTCGCGTGCGACACCCTTTGAGAAACGTGTGATTGGAGGTCTCTATTAAATTCGCACTTGCACTTTTTCACGAACCAATGGTGCTGGGCGTTGCCGTATTGTTTCTAATTGGCTTCGGACTCCCCCTAGTCGATTTGTTCTCCAATGCCATTACTGACAGAAATGGCTTGCGGAGCACCATCTTTCGACGCTGTCTGAAAGGTGATATTTCGCTTTGGGTGGTCTATTGGCTGCTTGGTGTTGTTGGTGGTATCCTCGGCGGTCTGATTGCGCTGTTTATTGCAACGGCCTCGCCGATTCTCGGTATGATTTTCATGTCGGTCTATGTGGGTTGGTGGTCAATATCGCTGTGGCGATGCGCCCTTAACGCTGCATTTCTATTTTTGATGGTTCTTGCACGTGGCCTGCTCGTGCTTGGTTTCGTGATCGGTGCCGTCCTGATCTCCGGCATCGCCGACAACAACGATGCGATTTTCTCCCGGTTGATAGCTGTTTCGATATCGTTCATGGCCATACAGTTTGTGCTGGTCTACTGCGTCTCCTACTATTTGGGATTTTCCGGTCAAAAGACCGCTAGATCCATCACCCACATTGGAACTAGCGGATATTCTGAGTAATTGTTGCTTGGCAACCAGCGAACCCGTGCAGTTGGTTTAATTTTCCGCAAGCTTTTTGCCCCGTTCCCCACCTATGCAGCCATCAACGCCCGGACATGGGCTGCCGCGCAACGCTCCAACGCGCTCAGGTCATAGCCGCCTTCCAGCGTTGAGACGATCCGGGACTGGCAGACGTCGCGGGCGACATTTCCGATTTCGGCTGTCGCCCATTCGAAATCGTCGTCGGTGAATCTAAGGCCAGCGAGCGGATCATCTAAATGGGCGTCAAATCCAGCTGAGATCAAAATGAAGTCCGGTCCGAATGAGTGGAGCGCAGGCAAAATTTCGCCGGTCATGGCTTCGCGAAAGTCTACCGATCCCGAATTTGGTGCCAAAGGTACGTTGACGATATTGCCGTAAATGCCGCGCTCACTACGCTCGCCTGTGCCGGGATAGAGCGGCGATTGATGGGTCGATGCGTAGAATAGATCTGCGTTGTTCCAAAACTTAGTCTGTGTCCCATTGCCATGATGCACATCGAAATCGACGACGGCGATGCGCTCCAGTTTATGGACAGCTTGGGCTTGGGCAGCGCCCGCCGCGACGTTGTTGAACAGACAGAACCCCATGGCGCGGTCGGGTTCAGCATGATGGCCCGGAGGACGTACTGCGCAGAAGGCGTTCTGGGCCTCACCCGCCATCACCGCGTCTACTGCCGCGCAAACCGCACCAACAGCTCGTAAGGCCGCCTCACCAGACCCGGGTGAGGCCAGTGTATCGGCGTCGAATGAAACGTTTCCATCCGCCTCGATAGCGCCGAGGACCGCTTCCACAAATTCCTGCGAATGCGCGCGCGCCACTTGCTCGATGTCGGCTCGAGGCGCCTCGCGACGCTCCAGTGCTTCAAATTCAACAGCGTCGAATGCCTTCATTACAGCGGTCAAACGTGCGGGTGCTTCGGGATGCATGCGGCTGGGATCATGGTCGAGGCACGCACTGTGGGTAAAAAGAAGTGTTGTCATCGGGCAATCTCAAAAGCCATAAAGCGGGAATGCTCAACATATCATGGTGATCATAATTGTGTTACCTGGCGACGGAATTTGGCCGATCATGTGTTTGTGCACCGCGATTTTCGTGGATTTGAAGAACCCTTTTCTACCAGAATCAGTTTGTAATTTAGAAATCAAGGCGGATGGAGTGACGAAGGTCATGTCGTTGCTGCACGTTTTGTTAGGAGTGTGATTTGAGCAAGCTGGTTGTGATACTTGCTGCGTTGAGTCTTAGCCTTGGCCTCGCGCATGCAGCATTCGCCCAAGGCAGACCAGCCTTGGTGAACATCGATACGGTAATCGTCGAGCCGCGGGCGCACGTCTAAACTGGAGCTTGCTACCGACGCCGCCGATTGAGGGTGCGCTCTTCGTATAAGCAGCGACGAAAACGAGCACAATTCTCCGGCGAAGGATGATCGATTCGTAGTTTGGATCGTATTGATTTAGGACTAAGATCAGAGCAGCCAACGGGGAAAAGCAATGATTTTTCGGCAAATGTTCGATAGCGCGTCAAGCACCTATACATACTTGCTGGCAAGCCGACGCGGTGGAGAAGCATTGATCATCGATCCAGTTCTGGAAAGAGTAGATCATTATATAAAGCTGTTGGGCGAGCTGGATTTAAAGCTCGTAAAAGCAGCTGATACGCACGTTCATGCCGACCACATCACAGGGCTTGGTGCGTTGCGCGACAGGACCCGATGTATCACCGTGATGGGTGAACGCAGTGGCGTTGACGTTGTCTCAATGCGGGTAACAGACGGTGATCGTATCAATATCGAGGGGATCGCTCTCGAAGCGATCTACACACCTGGTCATACGGACGATTCCTACTGTTTTCGTGCTGCGGATCGTGTTTTTACCGGCGATACATTGCTCATCCGTGGCACCGGCCGGACCGATTTTCAGAATGGCGATCCCCGAACTCAATACGAGTCGCTCTTCAACAAGCTCCTCAAGCTGCCTGAGGAAACGCTCGTCTATCCAGCGCACGACTATAAGGGGGATACGGTCAGCACGATCGGCGAAGAGGCGGCCTGCAACCCGCGTCTGCAAATTTCGTCAGCTGATGAATACGCGGAGATCATGAATAATCTGAACCTGCCAAACCCCAAAATGATGGATGTCGCCGTACCGGCGAATTTGCACATCGGGCTGCTGCAGGATGATCTCATCAAGCGGGGCTGCTCGCTTTCATGCGAAGAGGCGACGGCACTGCTCGGGTCAGACGACGTTATGATGGTTGATATTCGCGAGCAAGCAGAACGCCAGCGACATGGCGCCATTCCAGGTGCGATCCACGCGCCCTATGGCGCGTTGGACGGAAACGTTCAACCAGGAGGTATGTTGAATGAGTTAGTGAAATCCACCGGTAAGCGCCTTGTCTTCTACTGTGCCTACGGCGAGCGCTCGGCTATGGCAGTAGAGGCGGCATTGGCTGCCGGATTATCTGACGCTTGTCATATCCAAGGCGGGATCGATTGTTGGAAGAAGGCGAATGGTCCTATCACAAATTGAGCCTGGTTCATTATGGGACGGCTTTCCTCGTATTAGGGGTCGAGGTCGTAAAGCACCGCGGTAGCGTCATCGCTAGCAGTTAACATGCGTCGACCGTTGGGCGTAAATTTGACCGCATACACGCGGCCGCCATGCGCCCAAATTTTCAACTGTTTGCCAGTTTTTACATTCCATAACCGTGCCGTACTGTCGTCACCGCCAGTTAATGCATGCTTGCCATCAGGCGAGAAGGCCACTGCAAATACAGAATGAGCATGTCTAAAGAGTTGCAGCATCTCATCTGTTTCCACCGACCAAATTCGGATCTTGTTGTCAGTGCAGCCGGTTATCACAAATTTGCCATCGGACGACCAATCTATTGAGGTAACACCGCTCGGATGTAAGAGCGTGTGCCGCCGTTCACCGGTTCACAGCCAGGCCTCCTTGAAGGCGCCGCTATAAACCCATTTGCCGTCTGGCGAATAATCGACAGACCAGGCGGAACTGCCATGGTCGATCACCCTGATGATCTCACCAGTCGCAACGTCCCACATTCGCACGTTATGATCACCGCTTGCGGTCAAGGCGGTTTTTTCGTCTGGCGAAAAAGTCACGCCACGCACGTAGTCGTCATGATCGAGAAGGCGCACCACTTCGCCCTTGATCAAGTCCCAAACGATCGCCTGCTTCCGTCTGGTGCCAACGATTGCCATACGACCATCCGGTGAGACCGATAACGAAAAAATCGTTGCCTCATGGTCGAGTTTACTCAAAAGCCAGCCGGTGCTGACCCCCATAGGCGGATAAATCTGTCTGAGCTGCCAGTGACTGCAACATTTCCATTTCGTGTGATGTCGACGGCAGTAACGGCGGTCTCGTGTTGGAGTACACGTTTGGTGACGTGAGGGGTGGAAGGTGATGCTTGTATTTCATCGACAACGGCTGGCTCGTCATCTGCCGCGCGTGCGACCGGTCCTGTTATCAAGAAGACTGCAAGCAATATCGTCCAGGAGATTTCGACTCTGATTATTTTGAAGAAACTGTGAATTTGCATGTGCCAATGATGCCGATTTGGCTCGCCCAAGTCCATTGCGCTCACATTTTGTTGCAGTTCAAAGAAACCGCGTCAGATACGAAAAAGGGCCCGTAACTACGAACCCAATTAAAGTGCGTTAAAGACGTCAGACGTCCTCAAGCAAACCTATCAACAACCCGCCCGAGAGTCTGACTTTCAGCCGAATTTCGCTCTTCATTGCCGGCCTCCGGGAACCGGTTCACGAGATTTTCTTCTTCTTCGTTAGCATCATCGGACGCCGATGCGCCCTGTGCTGCGCTGCTGAGAGTGACCTGGTCGCTAGCGCCCGCAGTTGGGAGCGTGGTGTCGCCTGTACGTCCATTGGCTGCAGTGCCACCTGCACGTCCCGCGGCAGCCCTGCGCTCTTCTTCCTCTGGCGTAATCTCAGCGGATTCAGCCGGCCTTCTCGCCGTGAGCCTTCGACCATTCGTCCGGTGCGTCGAGGAAGGCGCGGACATGGGTCAGGCTCGATTTGTCCAACAAGCCGTCTTCTTCAGCGCAGTCCACGACATCCCGCCAGGTTGCCAGTGCATGCAATGTGACGCCCGCATCGGCAAGCATGGTGACGCTTTCAGGGAAGATGCCGTAGTGGAAGATGACGAAGGTGTGCGCGCATTCGGCACCAACCTCCCGCAACGCCTCCACAAAGTTGAGTTTGGAGCCGCCATCGGTTGCCAGATCCTCGACCAGGATCGTGCGCTGGCCTTCTTCGAGATTGCCCTCGATCCGCGCGTTACGGCCGAACCCCTTGGGCTGCTTGCGGACATAGCACATGGGCAGCATCAGGCGGTCGGCGATCCAGGCGGCAAAGGGAATGCCAGCGGTTTCGCCACCGGCCACCACGTCGAGCGACTCAAAGCCAACTCGGTCTTCGATCATATCGCCTGCCATATCCATCAGCCGTCGCCGGGCTCGCGGGAAGGCGATGAGACGCCGGCAATCCACATAGACCGGGCTCATCTTGCCGCTGGTGAAGGTAAATGGCTCGTCGGGCCGAAACAGAACAGATTTCGTCTCGAGCAGAATGCGGGCGGTGGTTTTGGCCGGGCTTGGCTGATCCTGGGTCACGGCTGGCCTTTCGTTGGTTTGGCTAATTGCGTTGCTTAATTGGTGCGCCTAGTTTGTGCGTCTGTGGAACAAATAGCACCCGTTCTCGAAAGTTTCAAAAAAGTGATCGAGAGCGGAGTGACGAACCGGTGCGGCACTGTCATCGGCTTCAAGATTGCGTTCGGCGGCATAGGTCATGTGGTCGGCGTCATGTACCAAGACGTGATACCAGGGCTCGTCCCTTGGCGGTTGCGAGCGGGCCATCGTCTCATACCACTCCTCAGTGTTCTGGAATTCCGGATCGACATCGACGATGACGCCCCGATAGTCGAACAGCCGATGTAGCACGAGCTGGCCGGGTGAGTAGAGTGCGTTGAGGGATGTTGTGTTCTGAGGGTAGGTCATTGGTTTGCGGTTGGTCCGCGAACTCCAGCTTGCGTGTGTTCTCCATATAGCGGGCGGTCGCATGAGGCAAGAGGCCGGTGTTGCGGCGACGACGTTCGGAACTACAAATTGACTTGCGCACCCTGCGCGAGAGTCCGCTAATGAACCAAATAGGATATGGATAATTACTCCAAATTCTCTCCATAAGCCCGGTTTATGTCAGGAGGGCTTGGGCTCGTGCATCAGCTTCCTGCCAGTTTTTTAACAACCTCTGAACGATGATACGCGTCAGAAACATTCCGAACCGAGGGTTCTGATAGAACAGCTGGATCATCGCTTCGTTGCTGAGCGAGTAGAGCTCGCAGTCGGATTCGCAGATGACCGTGCACGTACGGCGATTGTCGGGCGTGAAGGCCGCGATCTCGCCGAGCACGTCCCCCGCGCCGCACCGTACATCGATTTCATCTAGCTGTACGGTGCCCGACTTGATCACGATCATCCGGTCCGGCGCGTCGTCGATCCGGAATAGGACTGATCCTGCAGGTTCCTGTTTCTCCGTCATGTATGGAATCAGTGAATCGAGGTTGTTCGTTTGGCTCGCTGCCTCACGAATCTCGCGGACGAGCCTGACCATCTGGAGCATCCGGTAGGTGTTCAGGGGCAGCAACAGCACCTGCGCGCAGCGGGATCATGGTCTTCTGGTACAGGCCCCATATCGTCACGCCCCCCCCCCCTCCCTAAATATCCGACCAAATTAACGTAAGGTACGATTTCCGTGAACGGCATTTCCGCCTCCTTTTTGATGAGGGATACCATGGACGGACCAGCGAGTATTATCGCGGTCGGGTCCCGTGTTCGTTGAGTCCTTTCTCTCAGCTTTCCCGCCATCTTGGTATTCATGGCATGTCCATTTGCGCATGCCTACTTGCAGAGAGAACTCCGGCTAAATGAGGCGGGTGTCGCATGACTGCCTTGGCTGCAATTGGACTTGATCGTGCGGCGGGATGATGCCGCGTTTGATCCCACATCGCGCTTGACTCTATACAAAACGAAGAATAGAACAAAAAGAGAACAAATGATATAGGAGTGATCCATGAACCACAGGAATTGGAGCCGGGTCAACCGCGCGACGCCGGTTAAGTGTGCGGTCGAGCGTGAAGACGTCCGGTCGCTGCGGGCGCGCGTTACAGCGATCGAACGGGGCGCGGCCTATGGCGACGGGACCGGCAGGGAAGAGAAGGGAATCCTGCCGTTGGGACTTGCGGAGATCGATCAAACGCTGCCTGCGGGCGGGCTCGCGTGCGGTGAGGTGCACGAGGTATCGGGCAGCGCCGTTGGTGGCTTTGCTGCCTGGCTTGCGGGACGTCTTGTGCGCCATGCCGGCGGGGCTGTGCTGTGGTGCGTGAAATCGGGAAGTACCAGTCAGCTCTACGGACCGGGTTTGGCCGCCTTCGGGCTCGATGTCGGGCGTCTGGTCATTGTCCGTAGCCGCCGCCGCGCGGACATGTTGTGGGCGATGGAGGAGAGTCTGCACTGTTCGTCCTTCGCTGCGGTGATCGGCGAATGTGATGACGCGATCAACCTCACCGCAAGCCGCCGCCTTCAATTGGCGGCAGAGGCCGGCGGGACGACCGGATTTATTCTTCGGCGTGGCGGGATACAGCGCGGCGGACTGAGACGAAGCGGCATAACGGCGGGGGCCGACAACCCGAAAATTTCACCCAGTGCCTGTTCGAGCCGCTGGGAGATTGATGCTTGTTCGGGGGCACCTGAGACACCCGGCATAGGAACATCAGGCGCAGGGATATCCCCAGGGACACCCGGTATGGGGACGCGATGGCAGGTGAGCCTCAAGCGCTGCCGGGGTGGATTTGGCACAGGGACATGGCTGGTGGAACATGACGAAGCGACGTGTGATTTCAGTATGGTTGCCACGCCTGGCGACCGATCGGTTGAGGCGGGAGAAGAGCGGCGCCTCGCGGGTTAAGCCGCAAAGCCGGAAGGGGGAGAGTAAAGGGAGCAGGGAGCGGCCGCTTGCTGTCGTGCATGACAGTGGCGGCCGCACGCTCGTTGGTGCGGTTAACGAGGCGGCTACCGAGGTAGGGCTCTTTCAAGGTATGACCCTGGCTGATGCGCGGACACATGTGCCCTCGCTCGATACCGCCCCTGCCGATCTACTGGCGGATGCCTCCTTGTTGGAGCGAACGGTTCGCTGGTGTGGGCGCTATACGCCCTGGACTGCAGTGGACAGCCTCGATGGGGTGTGGCTCGACACGACCGGCTGTGCTCACTTGTTCGGCGGCGAACAGGCCATGCTGGACGATCTCGTCGTCCGGCTCGAGCGGTTGGGCTTTGGCGTGCGAGCCGCGTTGGCAGATACGCCGGGTGCGGCTTGGGCCGTTGCTCGTTATGGCGTAAATGGCTCGGTTGTTTCTCGAGGCGATGCGTGTTCGGCCCTGACCGCCATGCCAACGGTGGCTTTGCGGCTCGACGCTGGCATGGCAGCTGGTCTTTCGCGCCTCGGCTTGCGCAGCATCGGCGATCTTTACGAGATGCCCCGGGCACCGCTTGCGGCCCGATTTGGTGGCGACCTTATTCTCAGGCTTGATCAGGCGCTTGGCCGCGTCAACGAGCTGATTTCGCCCATCCCCGAGAAGCCTCGCTATCATGTGCGCGCTGTCTTCGCCGAGCCGATTGGTGAACATCACGCCATCGCCGGCGGGCTGGACCGTCTCATCGCCCGGATATGTCGTCGCCTCGATCGCGGCGGCCATGGTTGTCGCCGCCTTGAGTTCACGCTCTACCGCGTCGATGGGACGCTGCAGCAGCTGCAGGTCGGTACATCGCGCCCAATCCGCAGCCCTAAACATTTGGCTCGGTTATTTGCCTCACGCCTGGATACGCTCGATCCCGGCTTTGGTGTCGAAGCCATGGCGCTTGTAGCGCCGGTGACCGAGCCGTTGGCCGTGGCGCAATCCACCTTCTCGGCAGGGTCCAAAGAGTTCTCGACGCCTGAAGGTGCTGAAGTCTTGGCACTGAGCCCGTTGACGCCGCTCGCCGATGCGGAACTCGGTCAGTTGATCGACCGTCTTGGCAACCGTCTCGGCTTCGATGCGGTGGTGCGGCTGGCACCACGGGAAAGCTTTCTTCCCGAGCGTGCAGCGCGCGAGGTTGCGGTGTCTGACAAAACCGCACCCTACTGGAGCCCATCCGTACCTCGAGAGTCATTGCGGCAGCCACTCAGGCCATTGCGGTTGCTCGCGCGACCAGAGTCGGTCGAGGCGATGGCGCTTGTCGCGTCGTCGCCAGCCGCCGCCGAGGCCGGGCCGCCGATGCTGTTCCGTTGGCGGCGAGTTGTTCACCGGGTGCAGGTCGCCGAGGGACCGGAGCGGATAGCGCCTGAGTGGTGGCGTGAGGACAAGAGATGGGTCTCCGGATCCCGCGATTACTGGCGTATCGAGGATGCGGATGGCCGTCGTTTCTGGCTCTACCGCGAAGTAGAATTACGCGCCAAACTGGCCGCCATGCCCCGCTGGTTCCTGCACGGCCTGTTCGCATGACGAGGATCAAATAATGAAGTCCGTTCCTTACGCTGAGCTTCAGGTTACTACCAATTTCAGCTTTCTGCGCGGCGGTTCGCATCCGGACGAATTGGCGGTCCGGGCGGCGACGTTGGGGCATGAAGCAATCGCTGTGACCGACCTCAATTCTCTGGCGGGCGTGGTTCGCGCCCATGCCGCGGCGCGCGAGGCTGGTATCCGGCTTGTCGTCGGCGTTCGGCTCGATCTCGAAGATGGTGCCAGCTTGCTCACCTATCCCACCGATCGTGCTGCCTATGGGCGGCTTGCGCGACTAATCACGCTCGGGCGGCGGCGCGCCGTGAAAGGGGAGTGCCGGCTGACCCGTAGCGACGCGATAGAGTGGGGGGCCGGCATGATCTTTATCACTGTGCCACCAGACGATCCGCCTGACCCAGATACTCCAGAAGATGCTTTTGCTGCCCAGTTGCGCGAACTGGCCGCGGCCTTTCCTGGTAATTGTTTTCTTGCCGCACACCATCTCTATCGAGGCGATGACATCTATCGGCTTGCGCGCCTGGCCCACCTGGCGGAGGCTTGCGCCACGCCCATGGTGGCGACCAACGACGTTCATATGCACGATCCACAGCGCCGGATACTGACCGACGTGCTGGCCTGTATCCGCGAAAAATGCACCATCGACGAGGCGGGTTACCGGCTGTTCGCCAATGCCGAGCGGCATTTGAAACCGGGTCATGAGATGGTCCAGCTGTTCGCCGCCTATCCGCAGGCCGTGGCGCGGACGGTCGAGATCGCGGCGCGCTGCAATTTCAGCCTGGACGAACTGCGCTACGAATATCCCGATGAAGTTGTCGACGAGGGACAAACGCCACAGCAGACGCTGGTGCGTCTTGCCTGGGAGGGTGCTGCGAACCGTTATCCAGCAGGTGTATCGGACAAGGTCAAGGCGCAGATCGACCACGAGCTCGCGCTAATCGACGAGCTCAACTACGCCCCCTACTTCCTCACCGTCCACGATCTTGTCCGCTTCGCCAGAAGCAAGGATATCCTCTGTCAGGGCAGAGGGTCGGCAGCCAATTCCGCCGTCTGTTACTGCCTCGGTGTCACTGCGGTGGATCCGACACGCATCAATCTCCTGTTCGAGCGCTTCGTGTCAGTCGAACGTCGCGAACCGCCCGATATCGACGTCGATTTCGAGCATGCGCGCCGCGAAGAGGTCATCCAGTACGTCTATGAGAAATATGGCCGCGAGCGTGCCGGGATGACCGCCACGGTCAACTGCTACCGCTCACGTGGTGCGATCCGCGAGGTCGGCAAGGCGTTGGGGCTGAGCCAGGATACGGTGGGTGCGATCGCGGGTCATGCCTGGGGCTCGTCGAACAAGGTAGACAAGAGTGCTGCCGGTGAGTTGGGGCTTGATCGCTCGGATCACCGACTTCAGCAGGCGCTTGATCTCGCCGCTGAACTGATCGGTTTTCCGCGCCATCTCTCACAGCATGTTGGCGGGCTCGTCATCACTCGTGGTCGCCTTGATGAGGTTGTGCCCATCGAAAACGCGGCGATGGCAGATCGTACGGTCATCGAATGGGATAAGGACGACCTCGGTGCACTCGGTATGCTCAAGATCGACGTGCTGGCGCTTGGCATGCTGACTTGTCTGCACAAGGGCTTCGATTTGATCCGCCGTCATTATGGGCATGATCTCGATCATGCCACTGTGCCGCCGGAAGATCCGGCGGTCTACGCGATGTTGCAGAAAGCGGATTCAATCGGCGTGTTCCAGGTCGAGAGCCGGGCGCAGATGAGTTTCCTGCCACGTATGAAGCCGAAGAATTTTTACGATCTGGTGATCGAGGTAGCGATTGTCCGTCCGGGTCCAATCCAGGGCGGTATGGTTCATCCCTATTTGCGCCGCCGCAACGGTGAGGAGAAGGAAAACTACCCCTCGGAGGAACTGCGTGAGGTGTTGCAGAGGACGCTTGGTGTGCCCTTGTTCCAGGAGCAAGCTATGCAGATCGCTATCGTCGCCGCCGGTTTCACTCCCGCCGAATCAGATCGCCTTCGCCGTGCCATGGCGACTTTCCGTCGTCTCGGCACGATCCATACGTTCCGCACCAAATTTATCGACGGCATGGTCGAGCGTGGCTATGAGCATGATTTCGCCGAACGCTGCTTCCGCCAGATCGAAGGGTTCGGCGACTACGGGTTCCCGGAATCACATGCCGCAAGTTTCGCGCTGTTGGTCTACGTCTCGGCCTGGATGAAGTGTCACTATCCGGCGGTTTTTGCGTGCGCACTCCTGAACAGCCAACCGATGGGGTTCTATGCGTCGGCCCAGATCGTGCGGGATGCACGTGAACACGGGGTTGAGATACGTCCGCCTTGCGTCAACCACTCCGCATGGGACTACACGCTGGAACCGGGTGGTGACCCCAAGGGCCATGCCGGCGGCTTGGCATTGCGCCTTGGATTGCGCCAGATCAAAAGCTTTAGCAAAACCGATGCTGAACGTTTGGTTGATTGCCGCGGCAACGGCTATGTCGATCCGACTGCGGTGTGGCGGCGCACGGGGCTTTCCCGGGGAGCCCTCGATGCAATGGCCCGGGGTGACGTTTTTCATGCCATGGGGCTCGGTCGCCGTGAGGCGTTGTGGGCGATTCGAGGGCTCGGCGATACGCCATTGCCGTTATTCGCCGCGGCAGGCGAGGAAGATCGGGGCGTGGAACCCGAGGTCAGCCTGCCGGACATGGGCTTGGGTGAGCAGGTGGTGGAGGATTATTCGTCGCTCAGGCTTTCCCTACGCTGCCATCCTCTTGATCTGTTACGAGACCGTTGCAAGGGAGCGATCCGGGCCGGTCGATTGGTCGAGGTCGAGAACGGTGCGCGGGTGTCGGTCTGTGGTCTGGTGCTGGTGCGCCAACGTCCAGGTGCTGCCAAGGGCGTTATCTTCATAACCCTGGAAGACGAAACGGGGGTCGCCAACGTCATTGTCTGGCGGAAAACTTTCGAGCGCTTCCGCCGCATTGTGCTGACCACCCGGTTGGTGAGGGTTACCGGTGAGCTGCAGCGTCAAGGCATCGTCACCCATGTCATCGCCGACCGGCTTGAAGACCTGTCGCATTTGCTTGACCATTTGGGTGAGGAAGACGACCTCTTGCTTCAGTCGGAGCCTGGCGATGAAGCTCGAGCCTCGGGTCCGCCGGATCCGCATGGGGGGCAGTCACGGACGCGTCGTCAGTCGGCACGCCATCCGCGCGACCAGGCCAAAGTTTTGATTCAGTCACGGGATTTTCATTGAACGGGACTTTCATTGACTGGCAACCGTGACTACCCCGGTGCATTTTTTTGCAGTATCTCGCCATAGAGTGCCAGCGTTTGCTCGATTACAATCGCCTCAGAAAATTCTTCTTCGGCGGCCTTACGAGCGGCAGCGCCCATTTTTCGGCGCAGCTCTGCATCGCTCGCGAGTATTGTCAGTTTCTCTGCCAGCGGCTCAACGCTATGGGCCGGCACAAGAAAGCCCGTTTGTCCCTCACGACAGATTTCCCGGCACCCCGGAACATCAGACGCCACAATTGGTCGACCGGCAGCTGCGGCTTCCAGTAGCGACTTCGGCAGGCCTTCGCGGTAAGACGGTAATACGGCGATATGCGCACGGGCGTATTCACCAGGGATATCGTCCGAAGGTCCGGCAACATCGACAATCCCTTCGCGCCGCCACCCATCGAGCGTCGCTGCGTCGATGGCGGTCGGATTTCTGTCCGAAGGCCCGACGAGGCGAACCGTAATGCCAACGCCCCGCGTCTTTAACAAGCGAGCTGCAGCAACTAATTCGCCAATTCCCTTGTCCCACAACATGCGCGTAACGCAAAGCGCCACCACAGGGTGTTCAGACGAAACGTCGGGTTCGGGCGTGGGCAGGTAGTGCACGATATCGACACCAGAGCCACGGATCATGTCGGTTCGTCTTGCCTGGATACCGAGTTGGTCACGAAACAGCGAAACATCGTCCGAATTCTGGAGAATTAGCTGGCTATTTTCCCGGTTGAACAGGATACGGAAGGCCAGCCGCACTACCGGGCGCAAAAGCGAGGCAATAATTTCCCCTGAAATGAATAGAAAACCGAGCCCCGCCAAAGCATTGACGACAACCGGTACACCGGCGACCCATGCTGCGAGCGAACCGTAAAGCACTGGCTTCAGCGCGACGTGATGTACGAGATCCGGGCGCTCGCGGCGATACAGTCGAATCAACGACAACAAGGTAGACATATCGGTCAAGGGGTTGAGGCCGCTGCGTTCAATCTTCAGCGGCACGAGGCTAAATCCCTCGGCTTCAATTGCATCGCCGTGGTCGACGACGCTTGTCGCCACGAGTATTTCCGCGCCAGCATCGCGTGCTGCACGCGCGATCGGCAAACGATGGGAGAAAAAATACCAATCCTCCGAAACGAGATAGAGAATGCGACGGCCCTCAAGTTGCATCACACGTTCCAACGCTCGCGCCAACTTTGGAACATCAGCACTCCCCATATTGCCTGACCCTCGTTGTCTCGGCCGGCCAGATGATTGGTCCAAGCGTGCCTTATTGGGCCGGGGTTCAGAACTCCCTCGCGTTTCAACCTTTTCTCGTCGAGAAGGGCTTCCGCCCAGTTGCGCAGCGGGCCTCGCAGCCATTGGTCAAGGGGAACAGCGAACCCTGCCTTTGGCCGGTCGACCAATTCTCGGGGGACATGATGATAAAGAATGCGGCGCAGAAGCCGCTTGGTGGATGCGCCTTTGAGCTTCATCTGTTTCGGTAAGCGCCAGGCAAATTCGACGACCCGGTGATCGAGAAGCGGTACGCGTACCTCAAGGCTGACGGCCATGCTTGCTCTATCAACTTTTGTCAGGATGTCGTCTGGCAGATAGGTCTTTGTGTCGAGGAATGCCATGCGTTCGCTGAAGTCGCCAATCGCCCGAGCGTCATTCCAGGCCGCATGGATTGGCTCCATACAGTTTACGACGAGCTGTTCCGGGTTGCTCCAGTGGCTCACAAGACGCCGGTACATTCCATCGGCGTCCGCCTCGCCCAATATAGAGCTGAGTTTATGCGCTTTATCCCCGGCTAAACTTGGACGCATCGATTGCGGAAAAATGCGCGCGGCGGCGTCCCAACCTGCGGTTGGGATCGATGAAATTGCAGCCGCTGCCATCGTTCGTAAAGGCTTGGGGATATGCCTGACATTCGACCAGGTAGCGGCTGCCACATGATAACGGTTGTAACCGAAGAACACTTCATCGCCGCCGTCGCCTGACAAGGCAACTGTCACGTGCTCGCGCGCCATCTGCGCCACAAGCCAGGTCGGCAGTGCCGAGGAGTCGCCGAATGGCTCGTCGTACCAGTCGGGCAGACTTGGGACGAGCTCGAGCGCACGCGCTTCGGACAGGTACAGTTCGTGATGTTCGGTCCCGATGTGTTGGGCTATCACCTTGGCGTGTCCCGCCTCGTTGAACCCTGCGTTCTCGAACCCGACCGTAAAGCTCTTAACCGGGTGCCTGCTTTCTGATTGCATCAAGGCGGCGACAGCCGACGAATCAACGCCGCCAGAGAGCAAAACGCCTAACGGTACATCGGCAACAAGGCGACGTTTTACGGCATCGCGCAGAAGAGCTTCGCACTCTACAAGCGCTTCTTCCTCATCGTTTAAGAGTGGACCTTGTGACGCTACGCTGGCCAAATTCCAATACCGTCTCAGCTTTGGTTTTTCGCCAACGCGGAATGAGAGAAGTGTGCCCGGTTCGAGCTTGTAGATGTTCCTATAAATTGTGTGTGGGGCCGGAACGTAATTGAACCTGAAATATGCCGCTAGAGCGTCACGGTCGATTCCCGGCTGCCAACCGTCTTTTGCGCGGAGTGCCTTGAGTTCTGAGCCGAAAAGAAAAAGGTTATCGAACTGACCGTAGTAAAGCGGTTTAATTCCGATGCGGTCGCGTCCAAGCCAGAGCCGCTTCTCACGATTGTCCCATAAGGCGAATGCGAACATTCCGATGAGCCGGCCCACCGTCGCTTCGACGCCCCAAGCGACACATCCTTCCAAGAATACTTCGGTGTCCGATGTGCCGCGAAACTTGTGCCCGGAGGCTGCAAGTTTTTCCCGTAAATCCGCGAAATTATAGGCCTCTCCGTTGTATACGACGACAAAGCGGCCGTCGGCCGAGGTCATTGGTTGATGTCCAGTTGGCGTTAGATCAATGATCGCAAGCCGTCGAAAGCCGAGGGCGATTCCCGCTTCCGGATCAATCCACTGATCGCCCATGTCCGGCCCACGATGGGTCAGAGCGTCGGCCATGCGGCGTACCTCGCCCCGGAGCTGTTCTGGAGCGGATGCGCGTTTTAGGTCGATGAAGCCGGTAATTCCGCACATTGTGTGTCGATCATCTGGAGACGTTTGATTCCATTGCACCTTAGGCTGCGTGCGCGGGCCTGCAAACCATTCACTGCCTGTTCTTGCTGGACCTCCGTACCTAGCCTTCGGTCGATCGCCTAAAGCGTTCTTCCGCGATGTGGTCGGCGGCAAGGTTGGTCGGAATGTTTTCAATCTTTGCGCGGTGAAATACTGTCGACATTGTGTCTTCTATCCGCGAGACATGGGCGAGCGCGCGCTCCCGGTCATAATCCGGCCCCTCATACGATATATTGATAACGCCGGCGGCGTTGATGAGGTGGTCGGGCGCGTAAAGTTTCCCTGCACGCATCAATGCGTCACCGTGCCGCTCTTCCGCAAGTTGGTTGTTCGCAGAGCCCGCGATCACCAGCGCTCTCATATCGGCAATCGTTTGATCGTTGAGAATGGCGCCGAGTGCACATGGCGCAAAGACGTCGACATCAAGCGCATATATTGCCTCCGGCGTTACTCGCTTGGCGCCAAATTGCGAGACTGTCCTCTACACAGCGCTTTCGACGAGGTCACTAACCCAGAATTGCACACCAGCCTCATGCAACAGGCAGCAAAGCTCAAAGCCTGCGTTGCCAAGCCTTTGGACAGCGACACGCAAGCCATTGAAGTTTCACGATCCAGGCGCTCGCGAATCGCTGATCTCATGCCAACAAAAAACGCCCTATGCTGTAGCCAGTGAGGGATCACCGCTGCCGCCTTCAAGCCCGGCGACGTGTGACGTCATCGTGCTGATCACCGCGATATCCTGTGGCGTAGTTCCGACATCCTCGGCAATAATGTAGTGACCATCCAACGCATCGACGAATCGACCCATCGCCGTCAACAATAGTTCCGTTTTATCTTTTGATGGATCCCCAAGGATCACAGACTTTCCGCCGCCATAAGGAAAATAGGCGAGGGCAGGTTTATAAGTCATGCCGCGGGAAAGCCGCAGAATATCCGTTAGTGCCAATTCCTCGGTTTCGTAATTCCACATGCGGCAGCCGCCGAGTGAAGGACCACGCGACGTGTTGTGGATTGCAACTATCGCCTTCAAACCGCTAGGGCCATCGCTACAGAATGTTACATTTTCGTGGTCATCGAAATGAGGAAGTGAAAAAAACGGCCATAGCAAAATCTTCCTTGCATCGAGAGTCTGTGAGGCAGAACCAAACAGCGATCTATGCTGCCGACAAGGCTGGTCAGTTTCGTGTGTGGAACGATTGGAACTTGCTCAAGCGGAGCAATGACTTTACTCAAATTATCTTGCGACACTGTGCGGTCTTGACAGGTTGATGCAGACCCAGCACGGTTGTGCGCATGAAACCCGATCAATCGCCCCGCCCGATTATCATCGATTGCGACCCTGGCGTGGATGACGCCATTGCGATCCTTTTGGCCCTTGCATCGCCAGAGGAACTTGATCTGTTGGGAATTACGTGCGTTGCCGGCAACGTACCGCTAGCACTTACACAAGCAAACGCCAGACGTATTTGCGAGTTGGCTGGACGAACGGACATACGCGTGTTTGCCGGTTGTGAACGGCCGATTCTGCGACCGCCCTATGCAGACAAATCGTCTCACGGCGATTCTGGGTTAGGCGCGGCGCAATTGCCGGAGCCAACGATGCCACTGCAGACGGAGCACGCTGTCGATTTCATTATTAAGAGCTGCCTCGATGCAAGTGATGAGGGAATAACGCTCTGCCCAATCGGACCATTGACCAATATCGCCATGGCCATAGTCAAAGATATTCGAATAATTCCAAAGATACGTGAGATAGTCTTGATGGGCGGTGCTGCGCTGAGCCCAGGTAATGTAACGCCGGTGGCAGAGTTTAACGTTTTTGTCGATCCGCATGCGGCACAAATTGTGTTTGCTTCAGGTACAAAAATTACAATGTTCGGCCTTGACGCAACCTATCAGGCGCTTGTGACGCCGGAACGCATGGCCTCAATCGAGGCACTGTCGACACCAGTATCTAGTAACGTCGTCGCCATGCTCGATTTTTATGGTCGATACAATGTTAAAAAATTTGGGGGTCCAGGTGGGCCACTACACGACCCCTGTGTGATTGCCTATTTGATTAACATGAATTTGTTTTCTGGAAAGGCAGTCGCTGTGACGGTTGAAGTGGCTTCTGAGATGACTATGGGCCAAACTGTAACTGATTGGTGGGGGATTACAGACGCTGAGCCCAACTGCACCGTCATCAATCATGTTGATGCTGAAGGATTATTTACACTTCTCACAGCGCGATTGTCGCGGTATTAGGGACGATGCACAACTTTCCTTTTAAGAAGAGTATGCCTACCCTAGTCTTGCAAATAGACGGTTTTAGCGCAATCGGCAGTTGCGGCACCTTTAGAAAAATGAATTTGGGTCGCGTATGTGACCAGGATGTCATCCAATGTTGCAACGAAAAAATTCGAAGTTGGTGTTTACAATAAAGAAGTTCGTGACCTTGTTAAGTTTCATGAACATCACCTCGATCTGAATGACGATTGGGCCGATATTCATAGGTTCGAAATCAAAGCGCATAATGAAGACGAAGCGCGCAGCGTAATTGAGCAACGCTATCCACCCAATCGTGGCTATGTGAAAACCGACGTCATCAATGAGGGATGGGAATAGCTTGCTTACGTCTGTTTCACTATGGCGAGAATTGCTGCAGGGATTGTGGTGTGGATTGTAACCGAGACTGCGACTGTCAGATCAGTGTGGTTTAGCCCTCGAGATTGCGGA
>CAVOAK010000035.1:0-23639 GCA_963693665.1 Alphaproteobacteria bacterium
AGTCCGTAGAGACTGTCTCAGGATTGCAATTGACCATGATCGTTTCGTAGCCCGCTTCGCCCAGAGCGTAGGCGGCGTGGACGCAGCAATAGTCGAATTCGATTCCCTGACCGATGCGATTTGGTCCACCGCCGAGTATCACGATCTTTGTTGCGTCAGAAACCTGAGCTTCGGAATGGGGCTGGTCTCCGCTGTCGCTTTCATACGCCGAATACATGTAGGGCGTGGGAGACGCGAATTCGCCAGCGCATGTGTCGATGCGTTTGTAGACCGGTGTAATGCCGGCTTCGCGGCGTGCTGCGGTGACTACGCCTTCGTCAATGCGAGCAAGTTCACCGAGCCGCGCATCGCTGAAGCCAAGTTTTTTCAATACGAGCCAGCCGGCTGCGGTGTCTGGCAGGCCGGCCGCGCGTACGCCTTCCTCAGCACCAATAATGTCGTGGACCTGCTCGATGAACCATGGGTCGATATGGCAGGCCTCGTGGATTTCTTCCGACGTGAGACCCTGGCGAAATGCCTGCGCGACCATCAATAGCCGGTCCGGTCGAGGCAGGGACAGAGCCGCGCGGACGGCTTCTTTGTCACCCGGCGCATCGATGTCGACTTCGTTAAAGCCGGTTAAACCGGTTTCCGTCGATCGCAGTGCCTTCTGCACGCTTTCCGCAAACGTTCGGCCAATCGCCATGGCTTCGCCAACCGACTTCATTGATGTCGTCAGTGTCTCTTCGGCGCTGGGAAACTTCTCAAACGTAAAGCGCGGCATCTTGGTGACGACGTAATCGATAGTCGGCTCGAAGCTGGCTGGCGTCACACGGGTGATGTCGTTTGCGAGTTCGTCCAGCGTGTAACCAACTGCGAGCTTGGCCGCGATTTTGGCGATCGGGAAACCTGTAGCCTTGGATGCAAGCGCCGAAGATCGCGAAACACGTGGGTTCATCTCAATGACAACGAGCCGTCCGTCTTCTGGATTGACGGCAAACTGGACGTTGGAGCCGCCTGAATCAACGCCGATCTCACGCAGCACAGCGATCGAGGCATTGCGCATGATCTGGTATTCTTTGTCGGTCAAAGTGAGCGCCGGCGCGACGGTCACCGAATCGCCGGTATGAATGCCCATGGGATCGATGTTTTCGATGGAACAGATGATGATGCAGTTGTCGTTGCGATCGCGCACGACCTCCATCTCATACTCTTTCCAATACAGGACGGATTCTTCGACAAGCAACGAACCGACTGGCGACGCGCGCAGACCAGCCTCTACCATTTTGACATATTCAGCCTGGGTATAGGCGATGCCGCCGCCTGTACCACCCATGGTGAAGGAGGGCCGCAAAATTGCCGGCAGGCCCACATAGTCGAGCGCACCCTGTGCATCACCACTGTTGCCAACGAGGCGAGAGCGTGGGGACTCCAAACCAATTCTCTCCATCGCATCGCGGAACAGTAATCTGTCCTCAGCCATGGCGATGGCGTCCATTTTGGCGCCGATCAACTCCACGCCGTAGCGTTCAAGCGTGCCGTCGCGCGCGAGGGCCATTGCAACATTTAGCGCGGTCTGACCGCCCATGGTCGGCAGCAATGCGTCTGGACGCTCGGCCTCGATTACGCGGGCAACCATCTCCGATGTTACCGGCTCGATGTATGTCGAATCAGCAGTACCCGGGTCTGTCATGATTGTCGCCGGGTTCGAATTGACAAGAATGACCCGGTAGCCTTCTTCCCTGAGCGCCTTGCAAGCCTGGGTTCCCGAATAGTCGAACTCGCAAGCTTGGCCGATGATGATCGGCCCGGCGCCAATGATAAGGATCGAATCGATGTCTGTGCGCTTCGCCATACGCTACATCAGTCCTGTCAGGGGCATATTCTGGCAGACCGGCCGGTGCTTCAAAGTCAGCATTGTCATCGTCTGTCCATCATTGCGACGAAGCGTTCGAACAGGTAGTGGCTGTCCTGGGGACCGGGCGACGCTTCGGGGTGATATTGCACGCTGAAGACGGGGTGGTCTTTGAGTGTGATGCCTTCGAGCGAGCCGTCGAATAGGGATGCGTGGGTCATCTCGACGCCGTCCGGCAGCGAGTCTTCGACGACGACGAAGCCGTGGTTCTGCGACGTAATTTCGACTTTGCCGGTGGCGATATCCTTGACCGGGTGATTAGCGCCGCGGTGGCCGTGATGCATTTTCTCAGTCTTCGCGCCGAGCGCCAGGGCCATTATTTGGTGGCCCAGACAAATGCCAAATACCGGCAAGCCGCTTGCGATGACGTCGCGGACCATGGGGACCGCATAGATGCCGGTCGCTGACGGATCGCCGGGCCCGTTTGAGAGAAACACTCCATCTGGCTTATGCCGCAAGACATCTTCCGCCGTTGCAGTCGCCGGGACCACGGTGACGCGACAGTTGAGTGAGGCCAGACAGCGCAGGATATTATGTTTGGCACCGAAATCGACGGCAACCACATGATGCTGCGCTAGGTCTGCCAGTTTCTCATCGCGTTTTCCGTATCCTTGCCCTAATGCCCATCGCGTTTCATTCCAAGTGTAACTTTGCGTACAGCTCACCTCACGGGCGAGATCCATACCCTCAAGGCCGGGCCACTTTCTCGCCGCCTCCGCAAGCGTGGCGCTGTCCGGGTTCTCTTCTGATACCGTGCCTAGGGCGCCAACAGTGGCGCCGCCTTCACGTATGGCAATCGTCAGTGCGCGCGTGTCGACGCCGGCGATCCCCACCAGATTGTGGCTCTTCAGCCATGCGTCAAAATTTTGAACTGCCCGCCTGTTGGATGGCTCGCTGATATCGGCGCGGATAATGCATCCGCGCGCCGCCGGGGTCAGGGTTTCGATGTCTTCCGGATTGGTGCCAACATTGCCTATATGGGGAAACGTGAAGGTTATGATTTGGCCGGCGTAGGACGGGTCGGTCATGATCTCCTGATAGCCGGTAATCGAGGTGTTGAAGCAGACTTCTCCAACGGCCGTGCCGCTCGCGCCGACGCCACGGCCCCAGAATGTCCTGCCGTCCGCCAGGATCAGGGCAGCATTGGCGCCCGGCGGCGCGTTGTTAGGATTTCGCGTGGACGTGGCCGGCATTTACGTGCGCTTGCTGAAAAGGAATGGTGACAGGAAGCCAATCATAGCCGATTGATCCCCAGCCCAATAGGCCTAGTCGCACTCAAATATTTTTAGCGCGCCAATACTTGTTATGAAGCCGAGGTTTCGCATGCAAATTTGCTGCACCGGAAAATAATTTTATGAGAAAATTTTAGGCACAAAGTTTTTTTAACTTTCTCCAAGCCCTTGTGACTAAGTACTTTTTACCTCTAATTGTCTCGAAAATTAACCGAGTGAAATAAAATAATTGTTTGATTTCAATTGCTTGTACAATTCAAGGCAGATTGCCAAGTGCGTATGGATTTAGTACCGTCGCCAGCCTTTCCAAATAGCGTCTGGTCACGGTCGAGTGCAAAGCATGCTGCGCGAGCGTCTTAAAGAAAGTCTCAAAGAGCACATGCTGGTGAAAAACCAGCATGCGGTTTCGACAGTCCGCTTGATCCTTGCGGCGTTGAAGGATCGCGATATTGCTGCGCGGGGCAAAGGAAATACCGAAGGCATCACTGAGGAGGAAATCTTCTTGATGTTGCAGACGATGGTCAAGCAGCGGCACGAGAGTATCTCGATGTATGAGCGCGGCGGCCGGCCTGAGTTAGCGCAGCAGGAGGCAGACGAAATAACAATCATCGAACAGTTTTTGCCAACGCAGCTTGATGATGGGGCGGCTGAGGCTGCGGTCGTGCAGATCATCGAAGAACTTAAAGCCGAAAATCTGAAGGCAATGGGAAGTGTTATGGGAGCCTTGCGAGAGCGTTACACAGGCCAGTTGAATTTTGCCAAAGCCGGCGCGATAGTGAAACAGCGCTTGTCCTGAAAGCAATCGCATATTTTTGCCCACTCCGAACACGTTATTCCGAATGCCATGTGGCGAGCGTCGGGTGGCATTCTAATGACTGTCAATTGATGCCTTTGTTTGCGAACGTCCGGGTCTAGTAAGGTTCGCCATTCTTGTGCTGGAATTGATGGCCACCTGCGACCAAGCGAACAAGATGGAGATCGATATCGGGATAGTGCACCTCTTCACCGGGGACGCGGCTGCCGACTTCGAGATATTTGACCGTTTCACCGCTGCGGTTAATCAATTGGTGACCGTCGGCTTTGCCGCCAGGAAACCCCGCTGCCATCCCAGCCCCAAGCAACTGTTCGCCTGTGTCTGTGACTAGCGTCACGACGCCGTCGAGCACATAGATGAACTCATCTTCTTTCGTGTGCCAGTGGCGTTGGGCGGATGCGGCACCAGGTGGGAGGCTGACCAGATTGACGCCGAACTGAGAAAGCGCCAGCGCATTGCCTAATGCCCGCTTCTCCCTGTTGTGGCAGATGTCACCAAACGGTGCCGGGTATGTTGATCCGGTTCGTGTATTAAGGGTTTGCGGATCGAGCGCGGGTGATTTGGGTGATTCAGTCATGAGTAGGGCTCCTTTTTCTTGGACCTGATCAGTACCTTGCGGTAAGGTAATGGCATCCTCAGCATTGCAGTTGGACGTTCAGCGCATGGTAGAATTTTTGCCAGTATTGCACGTAATAACGTCGCGCAAACCGTACCGCTGAGCATGGCATTCACACCCCATTTCCTCGATGAAATCCGCGCCCGTGTTGGGCTCGCGGATACGATAGGCAGGCGCGTCAAGCTCACGCGCCGCGGACGGGAGCATACCGGCCTATGCCCCTTCCACGATGAAAAGTCACCGTCATTTTCTGTTAACGAGGAAAAGGGCTTCTATCATTGCTTTGGCTGTGGCGCTCACGGTGACGTCATCGGCTTTGTGATGCGTACGGAAGGTACGCCGTTTCCAGAGGCGGTCGAGAGACTCGCCGCCGAGGCCGGGCTCGAAGTCCCGGTTCAGACGCAAGAGGAACGGGTGCGAGAAGAGCAGCGCGCTGGATTGACTGACATCATGGAGGCCGCTGCCGAGTGGTATGCGGCGGAATTGCAGGCACCGCAGGGTAGGGCCGCCTTGGACTATCTGCATGGACGTGGACTTGACGACAAGACGATTTCAGCCTTTCGCCTTGGTTTTGCGCCGGACGGCGGTGGAAACGTTAAGCAGGCGCTTGAGTCCTGCCTTTCGAAAGTATCTGGAGGTAGCACAATAGAGCCGGCCACGCTGGTGGAAACCGGCCTCCTTCGTGCAGCCGAAGATGGTCGCGCACCTTACCCGTTTTTTCGCAACCGAATTATATTCCCAATTGCTGATCGACGTGGCCGGGTCATCGCATTCGGTGGCCGCCAGATGGGTGATGGCAATACCGCCAAATATATCAACTCGCCGGATACACCGCTCTTTCACAAAGGTCGCACGCTCTACAACCTTGCCGGTGCCCGGAAGGCGGCCTACGAGGGTGAGACTTTGGTCGTCGGCGAAGGCTATATGGACGTTATCGCGCTCGTGCGAGCGGGGTTTCGCGGCAGCGTTGCACCACTTGGGACGGCATTGACCGAACTACAGATTGCAGAGTTGTGGCGGTTGGCACCCGAGCCAATTTTATGTTTCGACGGTGATGATGCGGGTCGCCGCGCCGCCGGGCGAGCAGCAATGCGGACCCTCCCGCTGTTGACACCGGGCAAGTCACTGAGGTTTGCCATGTTAGGGCCGGGTGAAGATCCTGACAGCCTGATTGCCAAGGTTGGCAAGAACGCGATGCAGAGTGTGCTTGACCAAGCGCAACCGCTTGCGGATGTGGTTTGGGATCTTGAAGTTGGCCTGAAGGCGGTCGATACGCCAGAGCGTCGAGCGGACCTCGATAGCCGCCTTGACGAGATAGTGCGAGGCATAGCTGACGAGCGTGTTCGGGGATATTACCGCAACGAATTTAGGACCCGGCTGTGGGATAGTTTTCGAACCTCACGAACTGGAGCCAGACAACAAGGACGGGTGGGAATGTCTGGTCAGGCGTCTAATCGGGTATCCGGTCGTACTGGTCAAAATACCGAGGTGACATCCGATGGTAAGCGTTCTGCCGCGCCCAGGTCAGATATTGCTCGCCGTCGCGGACAGCAAGCGGTCCTTGCAGCGCTGGCTACTCATCCCGAGCTAGTGAGCGAATTTGCCGATGAAATCAATGCACTCAAGCTTGATGGAGACCTTGACAATTTGCGTCAGGAACTCCAAAACCTTTGCGCGGGCACGGCAGACCTTGACGCGAACGATATAACGCGCCACTTCAAAGAAACCGGGCAAGAACGAGCGCTTGATGGCGTATTCGATTCTCAAGTTCTGCTGCTGGCTCCGTTTGCGCGTGCAGACACGCCTACGGATAAGGTGCGGGCAGGCCTGCGGCATGTATTTGATATGCAGTTGCAGGTGCGGCTCAAGGCCGAAGTGAGAACATTGGGCCGGGAATTGGCTGAGACGGCGGAAGCGGCGGATGAAGCCAGGGTACTTGCGTTCAGAGAAGATGTAGAGGTCGGCGAACGGCGGGTCTCTGACATTGACGATTTTGAATCGGAAGAGGCAATAGCGAGCGAGAGTTCGTAGACGCCAGCCGGAGATTTCTTCGGATTTTGGAATTTGCTCAAAAGTGAGGGCGAGAATTAATGGCAACTAAAGCAGCAAGTTTAGAGGCGGCCCCGCCACTGGTTGAGGAAGGGGCAGATAGTCCTTTGGTGGATACCGAAGCGGCGGTCAAGAAGCTGATTGCAAAGGGTAAGGAGCGCGGTTTCATCACAATCGATGAGTTGAACGCCGCGTTGCCACAGGACCGCATGAGCTCTGAACAAATTGAAGATACAATGACGTTCCTCTCCGAAATGGGGATCAATGTCGTCGAGAACGAAGAGCAGGATGGGGAGTCCGGCACCGAGGAAGGGCAGGGAACTGAAGCCAGCCGCCAAGGCAATGTGGATGAAGAAGACATTGGCCGTACGGATGATCCGGTCCGCATGTATTTGCGGGAGATGGGAAGCGTCGAACTCTTGTCGCGCGAAGGCGAGATTGCGATTGCCAAGCGAATCGAGGCTGGCCGTGAGAAGCTGATTGGTGCGATCTGCGACAGTCCGCTTACGCTGCGCGCGATCACTCATTGGCATGACGAGCTCGTCGAAGAACGAATTTTATTGCGAGATGTAATTGACCTCGATGCAACATATGGCGGCGGGCCCGAAGCCCAAGCTGCCGCTAACGGCGGCAACGGTGCGGTTCCAGCCCAGGCGGGCGCTAACGGCAGCAACGGTGCGGTTCCAGCCCAGGCGGGCGCTAACGGCAGCAACGGTGCGGTTCCAGCCCAGGCGGGCGCTAACGGCAGCAACGGTGCGGCTCCAGCAATTGTTGGCAAAGCGCCGGACAATGGGGCGAATGGTTCCGCTGGGGCAGTTGGCAAACCGGCGAACGACGACGCGGCGACGGATGATTCTGACGACGACGATTTGGAAGACAGTAACGTCTCGTTGGCAGCCATGGAACTGGCCCTTAAGCCCGTGGTTTTGGTGAATTTTAAACAGATAGCATCAACCTACAACAAGATGCAGAAGGCACAGGATCGTCGCCTGGAGGCGATGCAAAATGCCACAGAAGTCTCGAAATCGACTGAACGCACCTATGAACGTCATCGCGCGACTCTGATCGAGTTGATGGAAACAGTGCGGCTGAATAACACGCGGATTGAGGCGTTGGTCGATCAGCTTTACGGCCTCAACCGGCGGCTAACAAACATCGAAGGCAAAATCATGCGTTTGGCGCTCTCAGCCAGCGTTAAACGCGACGATTTCCTTGAGCATCATCTCGGCCATGAGTTGGATCCAAAATGGATGCAACGCATTAACAAACTATCCGGTCGAGGCTGGAAGAAGTTCATTGAAAAGCACGGTACCGAGGTCAAGGAGTTGCGGGACGAGTTGTCTGAAGTCGCTGCCGGTACTGGTATGCCAATCGCTGAATTTCGTCGCATTACGATGACTGTGCAGCGTGGCGAACGCGAGGCTGCGCGCGCCAAGAAAGAGATGGTTGAGGCCAACCTGCGCCTTGTTATCTCCATTGCCAAAAAATATACGAACCGAGGGCTGCAATTTCTCGACCTCATTCAGGAGGGCAATATTGGCCTCATGAAGGCGGTCGATAAGTTTGAATATCGTCGCGGGTACAAATTCTCGACTTACGCTACATGGTGGATCCGGCAAGCTATTACTCGATCGATCGCCGACCAGGCGCGGACGATCCGCATTCCAGTGCATATGATCGAGACAATCAACAAGCTGGTGCGAACTTCACGGCAAATGTTGCACGAAATTGGCCGGGAGCCTCAACCGGAAGAGTTGGCGGAGAAGCTGCATATGCCTTTGGAAAAGGTGCGCAAAGTTCTCAAGATCGCCAAGGAACCGATTAGCCTCGAGACGCCGATTGGCGATGAAGAAGACAGCCATCTCGGCGACTTTATCGAAGATAAAAATGCTGTTCTGCCGGCGGACGCGGCAATTCAATCCAACTTGCGTGAGACAACGACGCGCGTTTTGGCCTCTCTTACGGCGCGTGAAGAGCGCGTTTTACGTATGCGATTTGGTATAGGCATGAATACCGATCATACGCTTGAGGAGGTTGGCCAACAGTTCTCTGTTACCCGTGAGCGCATCCGTCAGATCGAAGCCAAGGCGCTGCGCAAGCTCAAGCACCCAAGTCGGTCCCGCAAGCTCCGGAGCTTTCTCGACTTCTGATCTTTGGTCGGCCAAGGCGGCTGACTAGTGTCTCAGTGACCTCAGAATTAAATTAAGCACGGTCGCAAAAATGAAACTTTTGCCCTGGCCATATTTTGTTATCGGGTTGGCGCTTCTGTGGACGGCTGGCGTTGCCTACTACACCGATCCGGCGGAGGGGTTTAGGACTCGCGATACGAGCAACTGGCTGCTGCGGCATCCGGAGGAGATTCGCTGCCCAAGACCAGCGGAGCTGGCGCGCATTATGGATGCGCTCAGTTCGGCAAATGTTCTCCAACAGACAGTGGTCGATGCTGCGCAAGAGAAGGCGCGGAGCGACACCGCACGTGAACTGGCTGGAAACTTGCGCGGAACGGTCGCTATTGATCGCAGCCGCGGCGCGGATACAGGTACGCCCCTGCCCCGGGCCGATCTCGTGGATGCGCTTGTCGAGGAATCGGATCGGCGGTGTAAGCCGGACCAGCGAATGGTGCGTATTGTCAAAATTCAAGCACAGGAAGCAGGAGCCGACAGACAAATATATTCGCTCGCCTATCTTGGCATCGCGCCAAGCTGTCTGCTCATGTTGGCCGCCTTGTGGGTACTGCGCCGAGGGCGCCGAACTGTGAAGTAAAAACTCTGATCGTCGCGCGCGCTGCTCGCCAGGAGTGACCGTAGGATGATCCGCTACACCTGACCCTGTCTCTCACCCGCCAAGTTCGCTATTCTACTAATTAATTCCTGACGTCGGGCGTGGGCCCGTAGCTCAGCTGGTTAGAGCGGGCCGCTCATAACGGTCTGGTCGCAGGTTCGAGTCCTGCCGGGCCCACCACGCACCCAGGTGAACACCCATGCCCAGGAGAATATCTCCCTGAAGGCCCCAGTTCCGGGGCTTTCAGGGCTTGAGGGGAGGCATTGTAATCAGGAGTCGCTTCGTCTCGTCTCTCTCGCACTTCTCCAGGCCGTATGCGAGTGCGTCAATATGCCAGTTATCGAGAAACTCGACGCCTGGATTCAGCGTTTCAAATGACTTCTTTATAAACGGAGAGACTGACGTTCTTAGCAACGTGTGAAGAACTTCGTGCTTATCTGACATCGCGTTTCATCCTTTTCTTTCTGCTCGACCGCAGTGTCTCTTGTTTAAAATCGGCCAGAATTCTCTGGTCCATCTCGGTAAAGTCAATTTTTTCGCCGCCAGCCTGCTCTTGCGGAAGAACCTCCCATGAGCCAAGATCACCGGGAGACACTACTTGCAGCTTTGAAGCAGGTCGAAAAAGCCCTCGGCAGCCGTCGCTGAGCTTCGTCACCAAATTCCAGATGTCTGCTTTCAAGTGTAAAGCAGACTGTTACTAGTTGGGGCTGGGTTGTCCGCTTATGACCCAAAGCGGACGTTGGAATTTGGCAACGAGACGATCAGTGTCCAGTGCCCAGTTTTGTCCTGGTTGTCCAACACCACTCAGTTTCCGGAATTTTGCATGCTCTGCCGACGCTAGATTCCGCACGTCTCTTTCACTAACCTTCCGGTTGATTGGGAGTTTCCATCGAACGCCGTCTCTCCGCCATCTCAATTGCTGATTTGGTCAACGCACACGCTGGATGAAAGAACAGGCCGCAACCACGATGCCGTTTTGACGTCTAAGGAAAAACTCTTCGAACCCAGTCCTCGTCACGATTGGGTTTCGATTCGTTTTACATAAACTACGATGATGAATATCGCCATGCGATCACGCACGCCGATCTATTACACCCGGTGCCCTGTCCCCACGGCATCCGGCGTTGCCTTTCAGACCGGCATGTTCGCCGACGCGTTCGAGGATACGAACTACGTGGTGTCTGACATCGTCGAACTCGGTCCCGACCATCAGGACGTTCACTACACGCACTCAATCGAAATGTTCATCCGTGAGGGGGGAGTGTCACCGCCGGTTTGGGCGCGCTCGAACGGTGTCGATTCCGTGGTCCTCGGCATCACCTTCATGGAAGAGTGCCAGGGCGTCTTCGTTCGCGCCAACGATCCGATGGAGACGGTTGCCGGTCTTGCCGGTCGCCGTCTGGCCTTGCCCGTGTGGCCGCGGCTTGTGTTCAATTTCTGGCGAATTGCGGCGTTAAAGGGTCTGATCTCCGCACTCAAGGTTCACGATGTATCGGCCGATGCTGTGGAGTTTGTCGATATTATCGAAGGTTGGGATCCGAGCGAGCGGCGTAACGTTGGCCGTCAGGATCTTAAGAAGCCAGCCCGTTGCGAGTATCGAGGCCAGCTCGAGGCTCTTCTCACCGGTGAGGTCGACGCGATATTTGGCAAGGGACCGGAAGCGGCGTTGCTCCAGCGTGAAGCGGAGGGCCGCATCCGCCTGCTTTATGACGTGAGAACGGCGCCAAGCATTGTCGAGCGCATCAACAATTCGCCGCCCCGCCTGCTGACCACCTCCCGCCATCTCGTCGAGAATCATTTTGACGCGGTCGTTTGCTATCTTCGGACTACTATTCGCGCGGCGACCTGGGCGCGAGCCAACCCAGTCGAGACACGGGACTTGATCGCGCGGGAGTGCAGCATCGACGCTAACGAAATCGAATCATACCTAGAGGCGGATTATCGCGATAAGTTTCTGCCCCGGCTCGACGAGAATTTGGTTGAAGCGCTTGAGGTCGTTAAATCATTTCTCCATGAGTATCAATTTATCGATCGGAACTTTCCGTTGGAAGGGTGGATCGATCCCCGACCGCTCGCGCAAGCCTATCAACTCGAAGGTATTACGGCGGGGCCTAATTGGGTGCCGGGATCCCGATGATTGGGAGTCGTCTACAGTATCTAATGCAGGTTTAGACCTAAATCGGTGTCGTACAGCCTTCCAAATTGACAGGCCCAGTTTGCCGGGATCATAATAATTTGGCCTAACCTCTTTCGTGGGAAATCTTACGTGTCCGACTTCAACCATATACCAGTTATCGATATTGGATGTCTGAGGAATGGCGACAGTGATGGCCTAGGCGAAGTCGCACGCCTGATCAATGCGACCCTTACCGATGTCGGCTTCATGTACGTCATAAATCACGGTATTGACCAACGCGTGTTCGACGACGCCATAGAGGCATCGCGGACATATTTTCATCTGCCCGAGGAGCGGAAGAATATGTTGGCCATCAACAGGAACAACCGAGGTTACAACGGCCTCGGCAGGGCCTTGATGGACGGCGCCGAGCATCCGGATGACAAGGAGTTCTTCCAGATCGGCCTCGATCTGCCGGAGGACGATCCGGACGTGCGCGCGGAACAGCCGTTGCGCGGTCCAAACGTCTGGCCGGAAGGGCAAGACGACTTCCGATCCACGTTGACACGATATTACGACGAAATCGGCCGGGTCGGCGAAATCGTTTTGCGTGGCGTCGCCGTCAGCCTGGGCCTACCGCAGGACTTCTTCACTCTGCGCTATGCTAAACCCTTGCAGCGCACCCAAGTGCTTTACTACCCGGCCCGCACTCCGGTCACCGACCCTAATCACTACGGGGTAGCCCCCCATTCGGACTACGGATGCATGACGCTGCTTTACCAAGATCAGGTCGGTGGGCTCCATGTGTTGAATAAGAAAGAAGAGTGGATTTCGGTGCTGCCTATTGAAGGGTCTCTGGTCGTCAACGTTGGCGACTTACTGGAGCGTTGGAGCAATAACCGTTTTGTTTCAACCAAGCATATGGTGCGCAACCGCAGTGGCCATGAACGCATGTCGATCGCCACGTTCTATGATCCGGACTATTCGGCCCTCGTCGATCCGCGCGAACTGGGATTGGGCGACGGGGAAGAAGCCTTGTTCGAACCGATTCTCGCCGGAGACCACATCACTGGTCGGATCTGGCGCTCCATCGAAACCGGGGCGAATTAAAGCGAAACTCGTTGTCGTGCTGGCTATCTGAAAAATTCTTCGCCAATTAGCGTTACTATAGTAGGCCGGTTGAATTACGAGATGCCTGGATTTGGGAGAACTTCCAGAAGTCGATGGCGTGGCATTGTCAGAGGAAGTTGTTTTGGGGCAATGAAAATCACAACGCCTCACCTCTCAGGTTGCAAGTTGATGCCACACAGATAGGGTGGTGGATCGATTGTTGAGCCAGACCTGTCTCTTGTCGTGCCTTGTTGCCGATCGCCTTCATTGCCGCTCTGCGATCTTGCTTTCGCGATCAACTGCCCTCCTGAGGCGGTAACCTTCACCGTTGATCCTCACGAAAACCTCGTCCAGATGCCATACCCACCGAAGTGAACTTCGCAAAGATGCTGACCGTTTCTTTCTGATTTCCGCGGCAAACTTCGGTCCGAACCGATTCCACCAAGCCCGCACCGTTTCATAGCTGACGTCGATACCTCGTTCGCAGATGGTTTTATCTTGCCGTGAGGAAGGTCTGTAGCTTCTAATCAGCCAGTTTACACTTCATCAATCTGACAATGCTCTTTCAGGCCGTATTGTTTTCGGATTTCCAAGTCTTCGGTTGCGTCGCGTGGGCGTTGACAAACGCCTCAAGATCCTTAACCGCTACCCGAAAATCGCGCCCAACCCTAATTGCCCGCAAGTCATCCTCATGAATCCAGGTGCGAACGGTCGCTTCGCTTACCTTCAGAAGCTCCGCGACCTCATGAATGGTCATAAACGGTTTGCTGAACATCGTCATTCACCTCTGTTGAGATGCATTGGTTAGAATTAGATGCTATTATACGTCGTTGAACTTTTTATTACACGATCTAGTTATATTTAACCTGTTTGGTATGTGATAAGAATAAGTATTCCAATTTAAGCTGGAATGTTTACGGACCAAGGAGTTTCAGAGTATGCGCGAAATAGCGGGCGTTGCAGTGTTTGACAGTGGCAAGGGCGCGAATTCGCTCTTCCCGTCAGGCCGGATGGTTCTGTTTGAGCTACGGGAGGGCTAGACGTGGGATCAGCAATTGACGATCTGATTTCGCGCGCACGTGCATTTCGCTCTGGATCTTTCCTCTCGCAACAATCCCTCTATCAACGGCTCATTCGAGAGGGACAATCGCCTAAAATCCTCATGATTGCCTGCTCAGACAGTCGGATCGATCCGTCCATCATTTTCGATGCTAAGCCGGGGGAGATTTTTATGGTTCGTAACATGGCAAGCTTGGTTCCACCGTGTATACCGGATGAGCTTTGCCATGGGACGAGTGCGGCGCTGGAATTTGGTGTACTGGGGCTCGGCGTAGAGCATTTGATTGTGCTGGGTCACGGCCATTGCGGTGGCATCGATGCGCTGTTGCGCAGTGCCGGCAAGGACGGTCCAAAGACCGATTTTATTGAACCGTGGCTATCGTGCATGACCGGCGTTCGGGACAAGATGCTCCGGGAGATGCCAGACGGCTCACATGCGCAAATGGCGCGTGCGATCGAAGATGAAACCGTGCGCCAATCAGTCCGAAATTTGCGGACATTCCCTTGGATCGACGAGCGCCTCCGTGCCGGTGAGCTGTCAGTTCACGGTTGGCATTTCGATATTGCAGAAGGTGCTTTACGTGCGCTCTCCGAAAACAGCTGATGTCGAAGCACACTGATCCCGACTACATGGCGCCATGGGAGGCGGCCTTCGATCGGGTGCTTACATCGTTCTAAGAATTTATTCACCGTCAAACGACCAGTGGCGTGCTGCTAATGCTATGTGCAGTTGCTGCGCTCATCATTGCCAACGGTCCCTAGGGTGAAGCGTATCAGGAACTGTTGGACATGCCTTTTACCGTCGGCGTGCTTGGTTTTTCTCTCTCAAAGTCGATACATCATTGGATCAACGAAAGTTTGATGGCGATATTCTTCTTTGTCATCGGATTGGAGTTAAAACGCGAGATCTTGGTCGGCGAACTCGCCGATCCGGTGCAGGCGTTATTGCCCATCATAGTCGCAGTCGGCGGCATGGTAGTGCCGGCAGTTGTCTACATTGCTATCAATCCGCACGGTCATACATTCGACGACTGGGGAATTCCGATGGCGACGGACATCGCGTTTGCTCTAGGAGCGCTCGCGCTGTTGGGCAGCCGCACCCCCAAAAACCTCGTGACTTTTTTGGTCGCCCTGGCAATCGTAGACGATTTGGGCGCCGTCCTTGTGATCGCCATATTCTATACGGAGACCCTCAACCTCGGGGCACTGGTAAGTGCGGCAGCTTTTGTGGTCCTCTTGGTTAGTCTCAATCTTGGTGGCATACGCCGTCCACTACCATATGTCCTGCTCGGCACAGTACTTTGGGTTGCCATGCTGAAGAGCGGTGTTCATGCAACATTGGTGGGGATTTTTCTGGCTTTCGCGATTCCGATGCGGCCGAAATACGACCCAGAGCGATTCTTCTCATATGTGCAGGAAATGCTCACTCAGCTCAAACACGTTTATGAGAAAGAGAAAAATATCATTCGAAACGTTGAGTTGCGTGCCTGGGTGCGGGCGTTGGAAGAGGGTGTGCACCTAGTGCAAGCGCCGGCATAAATCCTAGAAAGTAAAATGCACATTCCGTCCGCCTATCTGATTATCCCAATATTTGCACTTGCCAATGCCGGGGTGCCAATCGATTGGTCATCTTTCGGCAGTATCATCACACACTCGGTTTCTTTTGGGATTGTTGCTGGATTGGTTGGTGGCAAACTGATTGGCGTTGCGGGTTTTACGTGGCTCGCCGTTAGACTCGGTCTGTGCCGCTTACCGGATGGTTTGAACTTCTAGCATATCGTTGGCGTTGCGCTGATCAGCGGTATTGGCTTCACGATGTCAATTTTTGTCGCAGAATTTGGTTTCGCCCACCACGCCGAGGATCTTTTAATGGCGAAGACAGGAGTTCTTTTGGCGTCTCTGATCGCAGGGCTGACGGGCTTCACGTGGCTGTACTTCACAACCAGGGGAGCTAAATTGTGAGGCGTTGGTACGCGCGGTGACGTGAGATGTTGCCCTGATGACGCATTGTCAGAATAGAATGGATTACTTCGCCCACACGTCGAAACACATTTCGCTCCTGTTGATTTTTCTGGTTTTCCTGGATCAAATGTGAGGGTGCGATGTCGTCTTGAAGAATTCTGAATTTTGCTCTAACTGTGCCACTGGAGCTGTCCCCAAAAGCTTGTAGGGTATTTTCACTTTAACTGCTGTCACGGCGCGGCAATCTGATCTGAGCGTATATTCACATGATGATGTCAGCGCCCTTGCTCTTGGCTCAGAGATAGAGTTTCTTTGAATCGAATCTTAAACTTCTGTCGACGACTTTAGTTCGCAGTAACAACATTGATTTTGGAGAACATGATGAGCGGTTCAATATCGCAAGTAGACCCCGACGGGCTGGCGGAATTTTCCGTGGTCTTCACCGATCGCTCTTTAAACCACATGTCCCAGTCGTTCCAGTCGGTGATGCGTGAAATCTCCCAAACCTTGAAGGAAGTCTATAATGCCCGGCATGTCGCCATCGTTCCCGGTGGCGGTACCTACGCCATGGAGGCCGTGGCCCGTCAATTGGCGACGGACAAACGGTGCATGGTCATCCGCAATGGTTGGTTTAGTTTCCGCTGGAGCCAGATTTTTGACGCTGGTGGGATACCTGAAAGTTGCACGGTTCTCAAAGCCCGCCAGGTCGGTGAGGGCGATCAAGCACCATTCGCTCCTTGCCCGATTGAGGAAGCCGTCGCCGCGATCGAAGCCGAAAAGCCTGATTTGTTGTTTGCTGTCCATGTGGAAACCGCTTCCGGTATCATCTTGCCAGAGGATTATCTGAAAGCTCTCGCCGAAGCACAGCATCGCCATGGCGGTCTATTCGTTCTCGATTGCGTCGCTTCCGGCGCCATTTGGGTCGATATGGAGGAGACCGGTGTCGATGTCCTGATCAGCGCTCCGCAGAAAGGCTGGTCGGCGTCTCCCGCGGCCGGACTCGTCATGATGAGCGATAAGGCGCGCAATACTGTCAGCCAGACCAACAGCACGAGTTTTGCCTGCGATCTCAAGAAATGGTCGGAGATTATGGATGCATACGAAGGTGGCGGTCACGCCTACCACGCGACCATGCCGACGGACGCCCTGGTCAAGTTCCACGACGCTATGAAGGAAACCAAGGCCATTGGGTTTGATGTTATTCGTGCAAAGCAGCAGGAGTTGGGAGACAAGGTTCGCGCTGCTCTTGCCGGGCGACAGATCAAATCCGTCGCCGCGGAAGGCTTCGGCGCACCAGGCGTCATTGTGAGCTATACCCGAGACGCCGACGTACAGTCGGGCAAAAAGTTTGCTGGTGTGGGTTTGCAGATCGCTGCTGGCGTGCCCTTGCAATGTGACGAGCCGGAAGGCTTCCGGACCTTCCGGTTAGGTCTCTTCGGTTTGGATAAACTGAATGACGTGGACGCCACCGTCACCCGTTTGGAAAAGGCGTTGGACGAGGTCATTTGACGAAACCCGATTTTGGTCGGCGGACACGATGACCCACAGCTAGTGGTGTAGTCAGATCAAATCGAGCCAAGCACTGGAAAGCAGAGAGCTGGGAAGTTCCGGCCACACGCCAGAGATAACGGCTTTCGCCATTGATAAATCCTCGGGACGTCGTCAGGCCGCACAATCCAATTTACTCTGACAATGCCGACCGAAGGCCTACGAAATCTCTTTTTGTGGCATGGGGGGTGTCTCGAGGTCCGCTGATCTGATCCTGGTTTCGACTGGTGTCGTCACTATTGGTCGGCGAACAGACATCGGGTGAATGCCGGCCCGTATGGCATTCATTAATCCGACGACTTCCCAATAATTTTCTACGATGTGCAGCTGACCTGGCGCCCATTGGAGCGCGGCAAGGTCATTCTGCATTAGGTTCTTATTCTCTCGGACAGCAATCACTGGAACACCTTGTTCCAGCGCCGCCATGGTCGGTAGGCCGAGACAACCGTCAGGGATGACGAGGCACGATACGTTGGCGGCCGTCAAGACGTCGGGGCGCTGCATTTGATCATGTTCTGTGACAATGGTGGGGCTGCGCTGCAATCCTTTCAGGATGCACTGGAAGAAGGCAAGCGACACTGCCTCTGCTGCCATCCGGGGGTCGACGATGCCGGGGTCAGAGTTCGCAATCTCGCGAGACTCGAACATTGGTGAATGGGCCGAAGGCACATCGAAGCGGTCCGAGACCGCGTGCGTTAACATCGCCTCGACCCCACCCCATGGGTTCACCATCTCGCCCTGGCTGTCAAAGTAGCCCTGATGAAAGGCTTCGGGCACATTGATGACCGACGAAAGTGCAACCGCGTCGTACTCGCCCCGGTGTTCCTCGAGCGCTTCCCAGAGATTTTCCAGCCCCGTTACTTCGCCGGTCGCGCGGCCGGACTTGGTATAGCTCGTACGCATTCGGACGGGTGGGTCGAGCTCGACGATCACGGAGCAATCGAGGCCGAATGAGGCCCGTGCAGCGTTGACCGCATTGATAGCGGCACTCCGGAACAAATCGTCCTGATGTTTGTCGATGACCACTAACATCCGGTTTGCCCGCACCGGGCGCAGCCCGACCGCCCCCATCATGAAGCGCGATATTACGCTGCCCTCGACGTAGAGCGCGTTCTCTGGCATCTCGTTTAGATCACTCGCATTGACCACGTTCGGATGAGTAACTAAGCGATCGCAGGCGGTGGCAAGGAGCCGGGCGACCGGCGTGGCGTCACCAGCATGGCCACCGATCTCAGCGCCAATGCCTGTCGGCACCAATAGCACTGCGTTGAAGCTTTCGGTGTTCTCGCCACCCCGAGGGACGAAGTGGAAGATCGAGTCCGTCTCCGGCGTCTCATGGTTCATCGCTTTGGCGCCGGCCATGACGCCGATCTCGCAGTGATAATGCTCCGCGTCTGTCGCTGTCACGACGAAGCGCAACGGTATCCCCGCGTCGGCTAAACGAAACCGCATCGCTTGGTCGACATGCGAGATCAGATCCCGATGGTCAGGGGCGACGGGAATCAGGAATTCTGCCTCATAAAGATGCACGTATGACCTCCGCAATGGACGTTGAATTTTAGAGGATTACCGACGTTTGAGAAAGGTAGGATCACAGGTGGCAGCCGCAAACCAATCCCTCGAAAACGCTGCCGCGAGATCAGCATCGAAGTCCTTGCACGAGAAGATATTGATGTAGGCCGCTTCCAGTATGTCGAGGGTGTGAATGACGATGCTGCTCGTTAAAATGAAACAAACCGCCGATGTACCTTTGGTGTGAGGCGACGTCTGTTGGTCTTCCAGAGGAACTCCAACGTCATCCCAGAAATGCACCTCGCATTTCTGCATGTCGATGCGCCGGCAAAGTTCGGTGAAATAGGCGTCGATATCGGGGCGATTGAATTTGCTTGCGTCGCAGCCGTGTAAATCCAACACAAGCTCAAAACCGTATGCCGTAACCGTCTGGTCATTCACTGTTGTATGGTCTCTTTAATACCAATTTAGTTTCAAATTTATGGCGTTGTTAGCAACAGACCACAGCCAAACAATCAAGGCCAGTCAATCCTGAATTACGTGCGGTACAAAGCGAGCGCCTTCGGTGGTGACCCAATTTTGATCCTCGCGCAGGCATATGCCGGCGGCTCGACCCGCCATCATCCAACAGCCGACCAAGGCGAAGTTCCCATCGAATTTGGGAAGAGGGTGAAAGGCTTGTACTATATGGCCTTCTCGTCCGTATGGTCCGTCATTTTTAAAAACACTCTTGCCATCACGCACAATCTCCACGTTCCAACCTTGCCGTGACAACAGCGGTTTTCGCACATAGTTTCCTGAAAGCGACGCGGCCCGCGGATCGTCCTCGAAATAAGCGGGCAGCAGATTTGGGTGCCCTTCGAACATCTCCCAAAGCAGGGGTAGAAGGCCTTTGTTGGACAAAACGGACTTCCACGGGGGTTCAATAAAGTGCACGCGACTGCCAGGCAGATGACAGCCAAACTCCTCCTCCATCATCCATTCCCAAGGATACAACTTAAAAAGTGTAGTGATAATTCGATCGTCAAGGTCGGTGAACTGTCCTTGTGCATCGACACCAATCTCTTCCATACCCAAGAAGCAAGTTTCCAAACCAGCCTCTCGGGCACAATCCTCGAGGTATTCGACTGTTCCTCTGTCGTCCTCGATGTCCCCGACGCAAGCTAGATGCAGGCGCCCGTCGATACCCAAGCCCGCGAAAGCCTCGAGCAGATGTTCATGGAGTTCGTTAAACTGATCACAATTGTGTGGAATTACTTTTCGCTCGATGGCCTGCTCGAACCAAGTCCATTGAAAAATGGCCGATTCATAAAGTGTTGTGGGCGTATCGCCATTGTACTCGAGTAGTTTGGCGCTTCCCTGACCATCGTAAGAGAAGTCCATTCGCCCATATAAATCTTTCTCTCTGCTGCGCCAGCTATCCGCGACATAATCCCAGAATGGTTCTGGAATTCGCAGGCTACGAAACACAGTATCGTCTTCTAAGGTGCGGTCCAGAACTTCAACGCACATGTGCTGGATGTCTTCAGCACACTTTTCAAGATCTTCTTCGATTTGGCGTAGTGTAAAACGATAATACGCGCATTCATCCCAGTAGGGTACACCTACCCCCGGGCTAAATTCGAAGCCATGCTCAAGAGCCGTTTGCTCTAAGTCCGGCCGTTGCGCTACGGGAATTCGTTTCATCGGATGGTTTAGTTTGAGGCTAGGGTTGCCGAGTGAGCGCTTGGTTTTTACGGTACTCCAAGAGTTCAATTCTCATGGCGTGCCGGCTTCGCTGATCTACGAAAGAATGTCCGATATTTTTCACTTCAGCTTGACCGGAAGCGAACCGGCGGCTATGAGGCCCGGACGGTCGCTCCCAGCGAAACCAAATATCTTCGGCACGTTCAATTTGCGCGTTTCGCTTTTAGGCGTGCCAGTACATCGCCACTGCTCGCGCCACCGTCCACAATCCCGGCAGCCTTCAGCTTGTCGTCGAGGCTGACCTCCTCGGTAGAATCGGCGAGTTCGCTTGCTGCTTCAAACCTTGCAGCCCGCTCCGTCTGTTTTGATTTAAGTCTCTCCAGGCTGTCGACGGCGCTGCCCATACTGGAATTGGCGCCCGAATGGCGCGCCGCGACTGCAGATTGGGCACGCTGTACCATTTCCGTCGCTTTCACCGTATCGACTTGCTGTTTGAGCCTTTTCAAGCTGGCCTCTGTCTGGGCTACGGCTCGCCGGAGCTGCGCTTCGCTGTCGGCGAATGATTTGGCGAGCCCCTCTTCAGCCATAAGCTCGGTCTCTAGTCCAGCAATTTTTTCGGCGATCTCCATCGCCAAGCCTTCGTCGCCCTTGTCGAGTGCTTGGATGGCATAGCCTTCATATTCCGAGAGAGAAAATTTGATACTTTCCAATTTTTTGTCCGCCAATTTCCGCTTGGCGATGATGCCTGTGAGGGCGTCTTTGGATTTGCTGAGCTCGCTGTCAGCGTCCCGGATCTCTTGGTCCAAGATCCGTAGGACCTGGCCGTCGACGATAGCCTCGCCTGCTTCGTTGACACCACCTCTGACTGCGGTTGCGACTTTTGCCCATATACTCATGTGGTTTCACTCCTTCGTCTAAATTTCTTCGCCTTGACTAGCAAATGATTGCGTTAGGCGACGTTTTTCAGCTCCGACCGGTAGGCCTCGGCAGCTTGAATGGCGTTGTCGGCAAGCGTTTCGAATTCGAAAATGACCGATTCGAGAACCGAGCTTGCGCTCAACGAGCCGAACATTTCGTAATAGTCCCGTCCGTCGGCCCCCGATCGAATTCCAAATGTCGAAAGCGGAAAGAGTTTGTGTGTTTTGAGGATCATTGTGTTGAACGTTGCACTGTCGTCGACGTCATCGACGGGCCAAAGCAACGAATCGACGATGATTTGGCTGCCGCTTACGCTCATGAGTAGTGGCAAATCGCCAAACTCCTTCATAATGATGAGTATTCCAGGGTCCGCGCCTTCGATTAACTCGATCTCAATCAGACCCTCTTTCCCGGGTTCGGACTGAACAAGCGCCTCATAAAGACTCTGTGTAGTCCAGTTTTCGTCTTGGCTCATTTGTCTCTCCGTGCCAGTTTTGGGAATTATCGGCATCACACCGGCCCTTAACGCTGTTTCGCAATCCCGCAAAACCTTCGTAAAATCGGCCGGTATCCAGATTTCGCGCTTTACATATCCCAGCTCTTTGAGGCGCGCGCGATATCTCGACTGATAGTATGACGACTTCCTTGGTGCCATCGAAATTCCCAATTAGTGTATTTACATGTAATATGTTACACGTCATATATATTACATGTTATATATATTACAAGGGCGATAATGGAGTGATGCAGATTTCTGTGTTTTGGCCGAACAGCTAAATTTGTACGAACTAGCTGACTTAGGATCATATAAAGGTCGCGCAGAAATGGGCGACATGCCGGACGGTTAGGCGAAATGTACATCATTCTCTCACGCATCTCGAAACGCTTTTACGCCAGAATTTCGAGTTTGAGCTGGGAGACTGTTATCGTTCTAACGGCCTCCCATTTCGCTGTATCTTGGGGGCTAATGATTTTTGCTGGCGGCGAGAATATCGCGAGCAGCAACATTTTTTGGTATTTCTACGCGACCACAGCCACCACCGTTGGGTACGGCGATTATTCGCCCGTGACACAAGGCGGTCGCCTGGTAGCTGTGTTATGGATCATGCCTGGTGGCATCGCCCTATTCACCACAATAATCGCAAAAGTGGTGCAGCAGATTTCCGGTAGGTGGAGGAATAGAATGCGCGGTTTATCAAGCTACGAGAATTTGGAGGATCATATCGTCATACTCGGATGGCATGGCTCCCGTACGCAGCGGATGGTTGATCATATTCGGGGCGATCGAAGTGAGCATGTTCGAGAGATTGTCTTGGGCTCGGCCCAAACGATCGAAAATCCGATGCCGGACCAGGTTCGTTTTGTGCGTGGGTCAGCCTTGAATTCGCCTGATTTACTGCGCCGTGCGGCCATCATCAATGCGGTATACATCATCGCGCTTGGCCATGACGACAATGAAACCCTTGCGGCAACGCTCGGAGCCGCGGCAATCAATCGCGATGCTCACCTTGTCGCCTACTTCGATCAACAGAGCTTTGCCAATCTTCTCAAATCGCATTGTCCACATGCGGAATGCGTTGTCTCGCTCTCCGTTGAGCTGATGGTGCGCTCGGCGGAGGATCCCGGTTCAAGCCGCGTGCAGCGACAGCTTCTCTCGACATTGGAAGGACCAACCCAATTTAGCCTCCAGGTTCCCCCGAACATTGAAGCGGTGAACTATGGGGCGCTGTTTTCGGAAATGAAGAACAAACACGACGCGACGTTGTTCGGTGTTGCAGAGAGCACGCTTGCCGAGGATCTCATACTGAATGCCCCCGTAGGCCATCAGGTTGAACCCGGTACGATCCTTTACTTCATGGCGGCAAGACGTATCGAGGCAGCAGAAATTGATTGGTTGGCGCTGAACGCTGGGTGACCGCGACCAAGTGTCGAACATACAAGGAGGATATGGAGAAAACATGGTCGGTGGCATCATGAAATCGCTCTTTAAGAGCGGCGCCCGTGATTTGAAGTCAAAATTTTCCAAACCCGGTAAAGACGACGAGTTCGATACACCGTTGAACTTGCGGATTGGTGCCGCGGTTGACATCGACACGTTGCCGTTTCGCATGCACGAAAAAGATCTGCACTTTGAACTACCTGAGGAAACCATACTGATCGTCGCCCAAGGGTTTATCGACCTGGGCGATGGCAGCTACGTCCACCGTTATTACGCCGGCGATGACACAATGATCCAGGTCATGACGGTCAATGGCACGGAAGACCAGCACGTGGAGGAAATTACTCTCTATGTGCCATATCAGAGTTACTACCCTGATAGCGTGGGCGAATGGGCACAATGG
>CAVOAK010000036.1:0-23050 GCA_963693665.1 Alphaproteobacteria bacterium
GGCGGCAAAACTGGAAATGATAGGCGGCGGAAAATCCGCAAGCCAGCTGTTTGCAAGGGGATCCGCGACGACCGCACCAATGCGCGGGTTGTCGCCCGGTGACAGCTTGATCTTGACATTCGCGGCGATGCCAATTATGGCCATCAAGTCGACGGCTTCACCAAGCGTCGGAATGGACTCGTTTGCAAACTTGGATGAACACCACTCCCTGCATCGAACGCTTGGAGATCTGCAATGTTTGCATCTTTTAGCAGGCCGTGCCTGTTCGTCGTCCGTTCGAGGGTCTCGTCATGCATTAGCATCAAAGTGCCATCCAACGACTGCCGTACGTCAAACTCTACCCACTGCAGGCCAAGCTCAGCTGCGCATCTAATCGCTGCAAGTATGTTTTCAGGTGCATGAATGCCAGCACCACGATGTCCCAAAACGCGCGTAATGCCAACGCGATCGGATGCCCGTATCGAACCCGTCATCCAGGCAGACGTAAAGCCATGCTGGAAATATAGCTGACATAAAGAACGAGTAAAACAACGCCTTCTTGCCGACTCACGCGCAAACCGCTGAAGAGGATTGGCAATATCACTAATGACGCAGCGAGCATTACCCAGATGTCGATGGACGCGATGTCGTTTGCAACCGGCAGTGGTTTGACCAACGCTGCGACGCCTAAGATTCCCAGAACATTGAATATATTGCTGCCAAGAATGCCAGCAATTGCGACATCAGTGTGCCGGCGAATCGCAGCGACAACCGTCGCCGCGACTTCCGGAAGCGATGTGCCAATTGCAATGAGGGATAGTCCAATGACCGACTCAGGTACGCCGAATGATCGCGCGATACCTGTCGCACCCTCGACGAGAAGAGCCGCGCCGCCAATAAGTGCGGCCAAACCAAATACAAGGTAGATCGTGATTCGAAAAACGCTGAGTGGCAGGTCACCGGGTTCGTCTGCCTCACGGCTATGGAGTTTAGCTGACGCAGTTTGATGGCGCCGATCTCGGACGTAGGACCAGGCCAGGAAACAGATAAGTGCAGCGACCATAAAGCCACCCTCGATCGCGCCAACTCGACCGTTGAGGGCAAGAGCAACGAGCAGGATGCTGACACCCAGCATCATCGTTCCGGTGCGCCGGATCGCGCGCGCCTCGCAGGTTAGCGGGTAGACGATGGCGCCAATTCCTATCACCAAGAGTATATTGGCGATGTTGCTGCCGACAACGTTGCCGACGCCGATGTCAGGTTGTCCGCCGAGAGATGCACGGAGGGTGACGACAAGTTCGGGTGCGGATGTGCCAAATCCAACGACAACAAGACCGATCATAGCCGCCGAGACGCCGAGGGTCTTTGCGAGCGATACTGAACCACGCAATGTCGCCTCACCACCGGCGAACAAAATGATCAGACCAACGGCGATGGCCGCTGAATCAATCATCGCCTGATGCCAATTGAACGATGTAGGCTCGTTGTGACTTCGGAGAGCAACACTCGCTGTACGTGAGGATGTATTTGGGTGCCAAATTTCTAGCGGACTGTTTTGCCAAAGGATGAAGTTCTGCAGAATAGTAGGAGAACGGCCTCGTTACAAACATCCATGCCGGTCAGGCACAGACAACTTCTCAACGCCAACCATATAATCCAAGTATCTGGTACAGTCACTATGGCGTTCGACGCTATACTCAGGCCGCCCTTGTGAGTGTTCGCTCGACGGCATCCAGCCAACGGGTATACTTTTCATCGCGCACATAACTTGTCATTTTCGGCGTGAACCCGTTGTGTGCAGCGCCAGCGCGCCGACAAGCCATCCAGCCCTGGAGATACGCCGGCTTGCATGCCAGCCAGCATTGCGGCACGAAGAGCGGTTGTTTCTTCGACCTCCGCTCACTCGACGATCAAATCGAGAATATCGGCAAGAAACTGCATCGCCCAATCATTGGCCGCAAATCCACCGTCGACGCGAATGGCATTCGGCGGATCTGTACCATCACGTGCCATCGCGACAAACAAATCACGGGTTTGATAACACACCGCCTCCAGCGTAGCGCGGGCGATTTCGGCTGGACCGGTATCCCGTGTCAGCCCGAAAATAGCGCCCCGTGCCTCTCTATCCCAATGGGGTGCTCCGAGCCCAGTGAATGCCGGCACTAGATAGATCTGACTTTCCGTGTTTGCTGCGGCTGCCAGACCCGCGGTAGCGTTCGCATTGTCGATTAGCTGAAGGCCTTCTCGCAGCCATTGCACCGCGGCACCTGCATTAAATATGCTCCCCTCGACCGCAAATGTTGGCTGGCAATCGATACGATATGCGATCGTCGTCAGAAGCTTGTTTTGTGAAAACACTGCTGTGCCGCCCGTGTTAACGAGCGCGAAACAGCCAGTGCCGCCCGGACGACAGAGATCGTATCCTGCCATATTTGCTCGGGGTCATGCTCAACCCACCCGGGGTGTGAGCAGTGCTGACGTAATTCTCGGCTCGCCGACGCGCGCGATTTGCCGTTGCCGTCAAACAGAATCGCCCGTGTGCTGGTCGTACCTTGATCGATTGCGAGAACATGATCCCTGAATGGCATAGCCATTCCTTGTACGCCGGGAGGTAATCGTAGCAAGGCAAAAACCAAATTGTTATGCCGACGTTGCAGCGATTCTACTTGAGTGAGTATGCCTGCCAGCGCAGAAACATAATATGACGACATCGAAGAGTGACAGCAGAGACTTGAAAGGAAATTGGAGTTGGCCGACGTCGGTTCGTTTTGGCGCTGGGCGCATCAGCGAGTTGGCAGATGCCTGCAGGGAACTTGGAATGAAGCGCCCGCTCCTCATAACCGATGCGAGGCTGATGGCGCATGCGATGGTAGCCGAGGCAATTGCGGCGAATGAAGCAAAAGACCTTCCGACTGCACTCTACGGCGCCATCAAACCGAATCCTACTAGCACCAATATTGACGATGGTGTCGACTGTTTTCGTGCGGGCAGGCATGACGGCGTTGTCGCATTTGGTGGCGGCAGTGCACTCGACGCCGGTAAGGCCGTTGCCTTCATGGTGGGCCAGCATCGGCCGATTTGGGATTTTGTGGATGAGGGCAGTAACTGGCGCCGCGCAGATACAGATGGAACTACCCCTCTCGTCGCTGTGCCTACAACTGCCGGTACGGGATCTGAAGTGGGTCGCGCCGCGGTCATTGTTGACGAGGTTGTGCGTCGTAAGTGTGTCATTTTCCACCCCAGTATGATGCCACCTATTGTTATCGCCGATCCAGAACTCACAATTGGATTGCCGCAAGCTGTTACTGCGGCGACGGGAATGGACGCATTAACACATTGCTTTGAAGCATTTTGTGCTCGCGGTTTTCACCCTATGGCGGATGGTGTCGCTCTAGAGGGTATGGCGATAATTAGCGAGTGGTTACCGGCGGCCGTCGAGGACGGCACAAATCTCAAGGCGCGAAGTTTCATGCTGGTTGCAGCATCGATGGGTGCGACGGCGTTTCAAAAGGGTCTCGGTGCGGTCCATGCACTCGCGCATCCTATCGGCGCAATTTACGATACACATCATGGGCTGACCAACGCGGTTATTCTGCCCTATGTGCTTTTGTTTAACCGTGATCACATCAGCGAAAAATTGACGCAACTGTCGCGCGCACTTGGCCTCCGCGAACCCGCATTCAACTCTGTGATGGAGTGGATACTCGATCTCCGAACGCAACTTGGCATTCCCCACACCCTGGCAGAAATTGGCATCGATGACGGGCGCGCGGAGGAGATCGCAATTGCTGCGGCGGAAGATGCGAGCGCGGATGGTAATCCTCGACCCATCGGTCCAGACGCTTTGGAGGCAATTTTTAGGAACGCGTACGAGGGGCGGCTCTAGCGCTAAGCGCTGACTTGCAGCGGCTTGGTTTATTCCGCAAAATTGGGAAACACTCACTCGGCGCAGCCGACCGTCGACATGGAGCCGCATGACCCGCTTTAATATCAAAATTGAGATCAATTGCCCAATTGAGCAGGTCTATGCTGCGTTCGTCGATTGGGCACACGCACCGCTCTGGCGACGCGGTATTACCGCAGTGGAGTTCGACGGCGGAGTACATGGCAAGCTAGGCAGCAAGCGACGGTTCACATGTCTTAAAAACGGGCGGGAAATCACGTTCGATGAAACTGTTTTCGATATGGTTGTGAATGAGGCGTGTTATTTCCGCACGGATCACGAGCGCATGTATTGCCTAGCGAATGTTTTATTTCGAGAACGCGACGGTGGTACTCGCATGACGAGCTCAGTCCATGCCTATGGTCGCGGAATGTTCTGGCGCCTTGTCGTGCCGTTCATGAAGGGTAATCTCCGTCGTCGTCAGCAAGCTGATTTCGAACTCTTTAAGGCGTATCTTGAGAAATCGTGATGACCGATGTGTTGCGTGTTCGGGTAAGGGGCAAGGAAACAGGTTCCAATGAAAGTTGGTGATTGTCTCTATCGATCGATCTGGGTTGATGACAATGGTTGGCAGGTCGCCATCATCGATCAACGCCGTCTGCCATTCGAATTTATCGTTCGACGTTTAACGACAGTTGATGCCGCAGCCGAGGCCATCCGAGAAATGGCGGTGCGTGGTGCGCCTCTGATCGGTGCGACCGCAGCTTATGGCATGGCATTGGCCATGCGATCTGATAGCTCGGATGCAATGCTGAGACAGGCATACGACCTGCTACTCGAAACGCGGCCAACTGCGGTAAATCTGCGTTGGGCGCTGCAAACGATGTTGTTGCTTCTCGAACCTCTGAAAAACAGCGCGCGCGTCGCGGCCGCGTATGCGAAGGCGTCGGAAATTTGCGAAGAAGATGTGGAGATCAATCGCGGTATTGGCAGGCATGGAGTTGCTCTTATTGAGGCTGTTGCGAAGCGTAAGAGCAAGGAGCCGGTCAACGTTTTGACTCATTGCAATGCGGGTTGGCTTGCGACCGTTGATTGGGGCACCGCAACGTCGCCGATTTATATGGCACATGATCGGGGCATTCCCGTTCATGTGTGGGTTGATGAAACACGTCCACGAAATCAGGGGGCAAGCTTGACGGCATGGGAGCTCGGTCACCACGGTGTGCCGCATACTGTCATCGCTGACAACGTAGGTGGCCACCTGATGCAAAAAGGCAAGGTTGATCTGTGTATCACAGGCACGGATCGAACGACCGCAGAAGGAGACGTGGGGAACAAGATCGGCACATATCTTAAAGCCCTAGCCGCCAAGGATAATGGTGTGCCATTTTATGTGGCGCTTCCGTCACCGACCATTGACTGGACCGTTGGTGACGGCCTCAGCGCTATACCCATAGAAGAGCGTGACGGTTCAGAAGTGTCGCATATAACAGGGCGGGATTCAGACGGGCGTATCACAACAGTGCAGGTCACGCCTGATGGTAGTGCGGTCGCTAATTATGCATTCGACGTAACGCCGGCACGCCTTGTTTCCGGCCTCATTACTGAACGCGGAGTCACTGTGGCAAGCAGAGTCGGTTTGGAGTCGCTGTTTGGGAAACGGGGTTAGCATGGGTATTAGAATCAGCTCGTTTTCTCGGCTGCGATTTATCGTGTTTTTTGGACTGGCAGAAGATATCACATGAAAAGTTTCTGGTCAGAGAAAGACGCAAAATCGACTACTCGGCGCTATGTGTCAAAGGGCTTTAGTCGAGACCTTTCGCACCGTGTCTATACATCGCGATTGTTGGGCCGCGAGCCGCGGCTGGTATTGCACGGCGGTGGAAACACATCCGTAAAAACGACAACGAATGACCTGTTTGGCAACGTCGTCGACGTGCTGTGCGTAAAGGGTAGTGGTTGGGATATGGCGGACATAGAGCCGGCGGGACTGCCTGCAGTGCGTCTCGATCCGTTGTTGCAACTGCGTACCCTAGATGTGCTCAGCGACGAAGACATGGTGAATTTTCAGAAGTTGAATCTGATCGATTCTGGTTCGCCTAACCCTTCGGTTGAAACATTGCTGCACGCGTTTTTGCCACATAAATTTATTGATCATACCCATGCCAACGCCGTCCTGAGTATTACCAACCAGCGGAACGGCAGTGCGCTGTCGCGCGAGATATGGGGATCGCGAATGGGTCTGGTTCCTTACATCATGCCGGGTTTTACGCTCGCAAAAGCTGCGGCGGATGTCTACGACAAAGATCCAACAGTCGACGGTCTGATTCTGCTAAATCATGGCATATTCACTTTCGGCGCTACTGCTCGTGAAGCGTACGAACGAATGATTGCCGCCGTGACGCTTGCGGAGAACCGCCTCAAGCGGCGGCGCAAACGTGTCTTTGTGGGCGCACGCCTGCCACGCTCGACCATCCCAGTCTCTGAAGTTATGCCAATCTTGCGGGGCGCTTGTGCGCTCAGTGAGGAAGACGGTCGATGCCGGCGAATGATTGTGAAATTTCGAACAGGCCGGGAAATACGAAACTACGTCGATGGCAAGGATGTTGGACGCTATAGCCAAGTCGGCGTGATTACTCCCGATCATACGATCCGAACGAAGAATACACCGATGTTTCTTCCGGCCGATGCAACAGTGACCGTGGAGGGCCTTGTGGCAGCTGTTGGCAAGTCTTTGGAGAAATTTGTCACGGACTATCATGCCTACTTTAGACGCAATAACAAACGCGTCGCGAACAGCAAGCAGGAGCTTGACGCGATGCCTCGTGTTGTTCTGGTGCCAGGGCACGGATTGTTCGGTTTGGGGGCATCATCAACTGCGGCGTCGATTGCCGCCGATATCGCCGAAGCTACCATTTCAGCCATCAGCGATGCCGAAGCCATCGGCCGATTTGCGTGCCTTGGAGAGGCAGACCTGTTCGATATCGAGTACTGGTCGCTGGAGCAGGCAAAGTTGGGAAAGGGTGTTGAAGCTCCGCTCGCCCGTCAGATCGTAGTGATAACTGGCGGCGGTAGCGGCATTGGTGCAGCTACCGCGGCGGCATTTGCGGCGCAAGGCGCTGAGATTGCTGTCCTCGACACAAATGTTGGGTCGGCTCGCAATGTTGCGGCGGCAATCGGTGGCGGTGCTCTGGCACTCGACTGCGATGTAACAGACCAAACCTCTGTCAAAAAGTCGTTTGCACAGGTCTGTACAGCCTTTGGAGGCGTCGACATCGTTGTCTCGAACGCCGGGGCTGCCTGGCAGGGTCGCGTTGGTGAGGTGGACAATGCGATACTACGTCAATCGTTTGAACTCAATTTCTTTGCCCACCAACACGTCGCGCAAGCCGCGGTTGGTGTAATGAAGGCGCAGGGGACAGGGGGTGTCTTGCTTTTCAATACTTCGAAACAGGCCATCAACCCCGGACGGGATTTCGGACCTTATGGTCTGCCGAAAACAGCGACCCTTGCTCTCATGCGACAATATGCATTGGATCACGCTGCCGACGGAATTCGCGCAAATGCCGTAAATGCTGACCGGATCCGAACTGGTTTGTTGAACGAGAAAATGATAGAGGCACGGTCCGCTGCGCGCGGCATAGGGAAACAAAGTTACATGTCAGGAAATCTATTGGGTCGCGAGGTAAAAGCTGAGGATGTTGCTCAAGCTTTCGTTTACCTTGCGCTTGCCCGCAAAACGACGGCGGCGGTTGTTACAGTTGACGGTGGTAATATGGCGGCCGCACTGCGCTGAACTGGGGTTGGCGGAAATATAAACTTTATGAAATTATCAATCTTCCAAGCCGGGCAGTTTCGCAAGTAATAAAGGAATTCAATATGATACGATTTGTGTTTATACGCGCCCTGTTTCTGGCATCACCGCTCGCGCTTTTTTTGGCTCAGCCTGTACGCGCGCTCGACTTGGAAAACACTTTATATTTGGACTTGAAAGACGGGCGAGTCGTCATCGAAATGTTACCAGACCTCGCGCCGGGCCACGTTGCGCGGATAAAAAAACTAGCGCGATCAGGGTTTTACGATGGCGTCGTCTTTCACCGCGTCATTGCCGGCTTTATGGCTCAGACTGGTGATCCAACCGGAACGGGCTCCGGTGGTTCTGGTCAGAAGCTCAATGCCGAATTCAACTCGGCAACACACTTGCGCGGCACTGTCTCTATGGCCCGCTCGCAGCACCCGAACAGCGCGGACAGCCAATTTTTTATTGTCTTCGAGCGGGCCGCCCATCTTGATCGCCAGTATACGGCGTGGGGTCGGGTCACAGAGGGTATGCAATTTGTTGATAATATCAACGACGTGTCTCAGGCTCGTGACGGGATCATTGACGACCCCGATAAGATCATTCGTCTTCGGGTCGCCGCAGACGTCACTGATGACTAGCTAGTGCTCTGAAAACAAAACATATTTTCACTGAGTTTCATCAAAAGGTGGAAATTCTTTGGACATTCTGCTGAATTGAAGCTGTTAAGGTCCAGAATGAGCTTCGCTAACGACAGAAGGTCAAAAGCAATGGACAATGATCCTGTCAATGTCTCGTCTGCGCCGCAGGCGGGCTCTGTTGCCATAAAACTGCGATTGCAGTAGCAAGTGGCAGCAACTGCCCTTACTCGTGAAGCGGTTCATGCACCGGAGGATGTGAAATCCGTCGGGCGGTCTTCATACGACCGCGTTTTGGACCTTTCCGCGTAACGGATGGCCACTGCCGGGGCGTAGTGGGCTGTTGCAGTTGCTCATTCCACTGCGTTCCGGCGGTGACTTATTGGTGTGTATTCAACTTATATAAGGTGACCACTTGCTAAATGGAATTGAATTTGGGGGATGAATTCCCGTTTAGTCTCTAGAGCGAACGTTTACTGAAGGTGAAAATTATGGCAACGGACGTTAGTGCTTTAGGCCCAAAGCCGACTCTCGGATTTCGCCAGTCGTCAGGCTTGCTCGCCCTTAAAGGCGAAATCGAGTCTGAAGCCTCTGTCGTCCGTTTGGTGGAAGAAGTGCGGGAGCAACCGCTTGCGATAAGCCCGGCCAATGGTCGGGGCAGTTTAATCGACGTTTTCGTTTAAGAGGGTCGTTTGCAGGGCGAAGAAACCAGTTCCGAGAGCCGGTCTTTAGTCAATGTTTGCCTGCTCCCTCGGTAGATACTTTTCCTAGTTTCATAACATATCTGCGGTCACAGCGTTCTGTCATACTCGCATCAATCTGTTCGCAAAGCAGAACGCCCGTACCAAACCCGGCGATTTTCTGAAGCATGTCGAGAACTTGCTCCGCGGCTCTTGGTGAAAGACCCAACGTGGGCTCATCAGCGAGCAATAGGCGCGGTTCGCCCATAAGGGCTCGTGCGAGTGACAGCATTTGTTGCTCGCCGCCGGATAGCTGCCAGGCGATCGATTGCCTACGGTCGGCGAGTGGCGGAAACAGGGTGTACATTTCGTTGACGAGGCGGCGTCGCCGAACGGATCCACCACGGCAGCCGACGGCAAGGTTTTCGTGGACAGTCATTCCCGCAAAAACACGCCGTCCTTGCGGCGCATAGCCGATTCCCAATCGGGCGCGTCGCGCCGTTGGTAGTCGGTCGATTGTTGTTTGGTTAAACTTAATGTTGCCGTTTTCTACCTTTGTCAGACCCATGATCGCGTTCATGAGGGTCGATTTACCGGCTCCATTGGGCCCAAATACGCCAACTACTTCATGCCCCTTAACTGTCAATGTCACTGAGTCCAGCACTGCCGTTGCACCTTGGCGCACAGAAATATTCTTAAGCGACAGGAGGGCTTCAATCATCTTGGCTTTGACCGGCTTTTGGATTTGATGTGCCGTTAAAATAGGTGGACTTGGCCACGGGATCTTGACTGATCTCCGCAGCTGTTCCAGAGGCGATGACCTGGCCTCTGTCTAAACAGACGATGCGATGGGAAACTTTCGATATGAATTCGATATCATGATCTACGATGACAAGTGTCAGGCCGTCTTTCGCAAATTTTCGGATGGCTACGACAAGCGTTTCGCGCTCTTCCGCACTTAGCCCAGCTGCTGGCTCGTCAAGAAAAAGCAAGCTGGGTATTGTTGCTAGTGTGCGGGCGATTTCAACCCGTCGCCGCACGCCTTGCGTAAGGCTCTGAACCAACGTCATCGCCGCGTTCCCGACATCAAGTGCATTCAGGAGAGTCATTGCCTGACCGCGCGCCGTGTCGATGGTTGGGCCCTTGCCGCCCTCCCATCTTCCAACCGCCACATTGTCCAGTGCTGTATCTTCTTCCACCAGACGCGTTGATTGAAATGTGCGTGTGATTCCGGAGCGCGCCAGTGCATCCGGCGAGTTTCCATTCAACAATTTGTCATTCCAACGAATCTCTCCGGCATCCGCGGTTTCGAGCCCATTCACGACATTGATAAGAGTTGTCTTTCCGCAACCGTTGGGCCCAATTAGGCCGAGTATCTCGCCCGGTTGAACGTCAATGTTGACATTATCGAGTGCCCGGATGCCGCCAAAGTTTTTTGTCAGTCCACGAATATTTAGCCCATGGAGAGGTTCTTCAGCCGAAGGTATCTGATTTGGCCGCGGGGGAGGCGAAATGGTCTCGGGAAAGAAGCGCCGGCGCGCAATTTCGGCGGTGCCGACAATTCCCCACGGAGCGGCAACCACAGTGAGCAGCAGAAGAACACCATAGGCCAGCAGGTAATAGTGTTCGAGAAAGCGGAACCACTCGGCAAGATGGCTCAAAAGTACGGCACCAACAAATGCGCCGGCGATATGGGTCCGGCCACCGACAACGGTCATCACAAGGATGGCGACCATGATGTGGAATTCTAACGCATCCGGTGAAATGATGCGGTTGGTGTGGACGTGAAGGGCACCCGCAGCGCCGCCGAACATCGCGCTGAGGAGAAATGCCTGAAATCGCAGTCGGCGAATGTCGATGCCACATGACATTGCCGCTAGAGTATCGCTTCTCATCAAGGCAAAGGCACGGCCCGTGGTGCCTCGCATGGCGGTCCAAGATAACAATGAGGCGAGTATTGCGATGCTCCATACGAGCACGAGGAGCGGCCAGCCGCGAAGTACGTCAAATCCAAATATGCCGACACCTGGAACGCCGGCGATACCGTTTGCACCACCGGTGAAAGACGTCCAGTTGATGGCAATCAGCAGTACTACCTGGCCGATTCCCAGTGTTGCGAGCGCGAAATAATGGGACTCGAGGCGCAATACTGGCATAGCTACAACCGCCGCCACAATCATGGGAAGAGCAATTGAGAGCAAAAACGTGGTCTCAAACCCCCACCCGAGCTGGCTTCCGGTAATGCCCGTCACGTAGGCGCCAAGGCCAAAAAAGGTTCCTTGCGCAAGTGACAACGCACCGGCGTGGCCAAAAATGAACTGGTAACCGAGGACTGCGGTTGCAAAAACGCCTGCTGTCGTTAGGAGGCGGAGACTATAGGAATCACCCGCTGAGACAGACCAGAGCAGCAAGGCAGCAGCGGCCAACGCCAACGGCAGATTGATGCCTCGGCTCAACCACGCAATCATGCGCGCCTGCCCTCAACTTCACCAAAAAGTCCGCTGGGGCGAACGAGAAGGATGCCCAGGACTGCGACATAGAGCAGCCCTGTTGCCACCGTGTAGTCCATCCAAGCCGAAATGATAGTCTCAAATAGCGCTATCAGCATGGCGCCAGCGAGCGCACCGCCAATTCGTCCCCAACCTCCGATGACAACCGCTATATATGCCTTGATAATTAGATTGGTGCCGTCGGTCGGTGTCACAAAAAATTGGTTGGCGAGAAGTAAGCCCGCGGCACCGCCCAGTGCGGCACTTACAGCAAACGTGAATGCGATCATTCGCGCGACGGGGATGCCAATGGCCGCTGCCATGTCCCGGTCTTGTGCGGTTGCGCGCATCGCGCGACCAAGCTGCGCATAGTTTGTCAAAAAGAGTTGGCCGGCGATTAAGAATGCGGCGGCGGCGATAATGGCGAGAGATTGGCGGCTTACGGCGAGTCCGTAAATATCGAGATTGGAACCAGTGAAGAGTGGTGGCGCACTTCTTGGTTCTGGACCGAAGACGCCGTTCAATCCATTTTGCAGGATAATTCCAACGGCAATGGTTGTCGTAAATACTGCGACCGGCGGTCTCGATCTGATTGGCCAATAGGCGAGCGCGCTAACGCAAAAACCAACCCCTGCCATCGCCAGCATGACGACCGGTAACAGCGCGTAGCCAGGGAGCGGGAGTTGAGACGCTAGCGCGGCACCAATGAAGCCGCCGGTAACAACCAAATCCCCTTGCGCGAAATTAACCGCGCGTGTCGCGTTGAGCACGAGGACGAAACCGAGCGCTATAAGTGCGTATGCAGCGCCCAGCGCAAGGCCGTTTAGCGCGAGCTGAATGAATTGCACGACCAGCGATCGTTAATATGATGAATCTAGTGCTTGATAGTGTTTGACTATTTCCGGTCGACGGTCTTTGCCGCTGTAGCAGATAATTACGGCGTCATGAGCCATGTTGCCTTTGCCGTCTGAGACGTAATCCATGGCTAGACCGTGATAGAGATTTTTAGAAAGGTAGTCCCGAATGTCATCGGGTGTTGTCGCTCCGCTTGCAACTGCTGTTAAAACCATCGCTGTCGCGTCGTATTGGCCAAGCGCGAACGCATCCGGTTCGCTTCTGAATCTCTCGCGGTAATCACGGGTAAATTTTTCAATTCCGGCTGTACCGCCTGAAATCGGCGAGGAGCCGCTTTCGGCACAGACACCGTTGAGTTCGAATGGCTCCAGGAGAGCCGCCGTCGACGGTTGATGCATCGCTGATCCGGTCACGATTGGGATAGTGATGCCCGCAATACGGGCTTGCTTGACGAATAGGGCCGTCGGCGCGGAGTGAAGGTGCAGCATTAGGACATCGGGCATCGAACGTCGGATTTTGTTAATCAAGGGCAGCATATCTTTTACCGAAGTATCGATTCCTTCTTCATAAACGGATTCGATGCCGAGTTTCTTCAGAGTCTCGTTCAGATGCCGGTGACCGCTTTGCCCATACGCCGTTGTTTGATAAACAATCGCAGGTCTTCGCTTTCCAAGTTCTTCAACTACATACCGTGCGTGAGCGACCTTGGTGATCGCGTCTCCAGGGAAAAACCGGAATATCCACGGGTTTCCCATTTCGGTGATGCTGGCGGTTCCAGACATTGTCACAAGCGGCACTTTGTACTCGATAGCAAGCGGCAGCATCGCCAACATTTGCGTGCCAAGCATCGATGCGACAACGGCGCTAACCTTGCCCCGGCTTATTGCGCGCTCAAGGGCGGTTACGGCGTTTTCAGGTGCTGTAGATGTGTCGGCGACACCAAATTTTACGGCGACGTTTTTCGGCGGATTCTCTAAGGCCAGTAACGCGCCATTGCGTTGGCTCGTTCCTTCCAACGATAGGAAGCCTGTGAGCGGCACTAGAACTGGAATGTTGGCTTCAAAGGCGACGAGTGGCCGAGCGATGAAGGCAATGAGAACAACGATAGGAACAAACAGAAAAACGGAATGGCGCATATCAAATCTCTCTTTGCAAGGGAGCGCTCAGACCGCGTATAGGACTCACGACCAATGGTATTGGTGCTGTATTTGCTCCCTGCGCTAGCATGATCCAGATCAGGTTCGATGGGTTTTCTCTCAGCCCGGTTACACCTTACGGCACTACCAAACACCCCAGCGACAGCACAGGGAAAGAATGTTCGTAGCGTCGGCGCGTGTCAAGAGCGGCCGTGTTGCGCGCCGCTTGTGTTCAGGGTATTGAGGCAGAACCATCAACTAATGCAACGATAATATGGCCGCATCAACCGCAAGACGTTGGCTCTCGATATCGCTCAAGGCAGCCATCACGATTTCGCTGATTTGGCTTGTGCTACGCGGTGTTGACTGGGTGGAGGCAGTTCGGCATCTGCGTAGTTTGTCGGTTGTAGGCGTGGCGCTGCTGCTGGCAATCCTTGTGTTGCAAGGAGTTGTTGGCGCCTGGCGATGGACATTCACAACCAGTGTATTTGGAACAACGCTGCAATTTCCAAAGGCGCTTCGCTTATTTTTCGAGGGAATATTCTTTAACCAGGCGCTGCCGTCTACTATCGGAGGTGACGCTGTACGAATGTATCGGTGTACTCAGGCAGGTATGCCCGTTAGCGCGGCCGTAAATGGAGTCCTTCTGGATCGAGTTGGCGGTGTTAGTGGCCTTTTGTTGTTAATTGCGCTCAGCCAACCGCTTGCATGGCAAAGGATTCCAGGTTTTGGACCACGGCTCGCGTTTCTAGTTGTCTTGGCCTCAGGGTTTGCGGGGATAGTTTTATTGCTCTCACTCGCGTCTCTGCCAGAACGCTGGCAGCGTTGGCGCCTCGTTTCGGGCATTGCAGATCTTTCTGCAGGTGCCCGCAGACTGTATCGTAGCCCGGCAATCGTGGCCCCTGTATTGGGGCTCTCATTTGTGGTGCACGTACTAACAGTTCTTGCCGTGTATATATTGGCGACTGACTTGGGACTCCCCGTTACATTTTGGGACTGTCTGGTGCTTATTCCATTGGTTTTTTTGGTGGCAACAATCCCTGTATCTATTGCTGGATGGGGTGTGCGGGAGGGCGCTATGGTTGCGGCTCTGGGTGTTCTTGGCATATCGACCAGCGGGGCGGTCACGCTATCGGTATTGTTCGGCTTGGGGCTCATCGCCGTTGGTCTGATTGGTGGCATTGCTTGGTTGACGAGCAGTGAACGGCGACTAATCAACGTCATTGAGCTTGAGCGGACGGCCGATCCGAATGTGAGACCTGTCTAAGATGGCAAAATCTCTTGAGAAATTATCTCCGCGCAAGCAGGCGATCTGTGATCTTGCTGATCGAATTGCGCCAGAACGTGACGCGTGGATTGCGCGCAATGCGCACTATCACGAAGAAGATCTGAACTATCTTAGTTTCCTTATCCCTCAAGGATTGCGCGTCCTGGTTCTTGGTGGCGACATCGGTCTCGTGCTTGACCGCCTGAAGCCCACGTACGGTGTCGGCGTCAGCATTAGCGAGAAGATGATTGGGCTCGCACGTGATCGCTTTCCTGATTACGAATATCATGCCGGTGACATCGAAGACCCTCAGGTCCTAAGCGTGCTCACTGGAACTTTCGATGTCATTGTGCTGGTTGACATGATCGGTCTGTTGGAAGACTGCGAGGCAATGCTTGCTTCGTTACAGCGACTTTCCCGGAACGATACACGGGTTGTGATCGCATACTGGTCTCATCTCTGGGAACCAATCTTAAAAGTAGCATCGGCCTTTGGTCATCGAATGCCACAAGTGGAGGAAAACTGGCTTTCGACAGCAAATGTCGACAATCTGTTGAACCTTTCAGATTTCGAGATCGTAAAGCGGGAATGGCGGCAACTCGTACCGAAACGATTGCTGGGTCTTGGCGCTTTAATAAATCGCTACGTCGCGACTCTTCCAGTTATTCGGCATTTTTGTTTGCGAAATTATATCGTTGCCCGTGCCTTGCCAAAGGGGCCGAAACAGAATTTGTCGGTGAGCGTCATCATCCCTTGCCGCAATGAACGCGGTAATATTGAAGCAGCGGTTGAGCGTCTGCCTCGCTTTGCCGAAGATATGGAAATTCTCTTCGTTGAAGGTCATAGCAGTGACGGAACTCTAGATGAGTGTTCGCGCGTCAGGGATCATTACGCCGATCGCGACATAAAGGTTCTGGTTCAGGATGGCAAAGGTAAAGGTGACGCTGTGCGCAAGGGGTTTGAAGCTGCACGCGGTGATGTGTTGATGATCCTCGACGCCGATCTAACCGTGCCGCCTGAGGTGTTGCCGAAATTTCATAGTGCGATCGAACGGGGAAAGGGTGAGTTTATAAATGGGACGCGGTTGGTCTATCCCATGGAGAAAGGCGCGATGCGCTTTCTTAACTTTCTTGCCAACAGAGCCTTTGCCGTCATCTTCTCATTTCTTCTGAACCAGCGATTTAGCGATACCCTATGTGGTACAAAAGTATTGCGCCGCAGCCACTATTTACAGATTGCCAACAATCGCGCCTACTTTGGCGAATTCGATCCGTTCGGTGACTTTGATCTAATTTTTGGCGCAGCTAAGCTGAATCTCAAAATCGCTGAAGTTCCAATTCGCTATGCTGAGCGTTCCTATGGGGAGACTCAAATTTCACGCTTCCAGCACGGTTGGTTACTGCTGCGCATGGTGATCTTTGCCTGGCGAAAACTGAAGGCATTTTGAAGGAATGAGTGACCCTCGATTGCAGGCCCATCGGTCGGCCTGGCAACGCAAATCTGCGGTTAGAAAAGTCTATGATGACTACCACAACCAGTTGCTAGGCTCGTGTGTGCCCGGAGCGATTTTAGATGTTGGTTCGGGCTCGGGACATTTCCGCGAGAAGGCTGAAAATGTTGTAGCAATCGATTTGCTGGCCGCGCCGTGGCTTAACCTTGTTGCCGACGCGCAGGTACTACCCTTCAGTGATGGATGTTTCGGCAGTATCGTCATGCTGGACGTCTTGCACCACATCGAACGACCGAAGAAATTTTTCTCGGAAGTTGCACGAACGTTAAAAAAAGGAGGCCGCTTGGCGATGATAGAACCGGCGATTACGCCACTGAGTTGGTTTGTCTATAACTTCCTGCACTCTGAGCCGGTGGTTCTCAGCGTTGATCCATTGGCAGACGTAGAGGCTGCACCGGGACGCGACGCCTTCGATGCCAATCAGGCCATACCGAACTTGTTATTTGCCCGTGAACGTGACCGTCAGCGCTTTATGGAAATCTTTCCTGATCTGCGGGTTGTGGAATTTCGCAGACTTAGTCTGTTTGCCTATCCATTGAGCGGCGGATTCAAAAGTTGGAGTTTGATTCCAGGGGCTGCGGTCTCGGCTGTCCTTGCTCTAGAGCGTGCATTGCTGCCGCTTCTCGGGCGCTGGCTGGCATTTCGTATGCTTGTCGTTGTGGAGCGTGTTTGAGTGGTGTCCTTGACGCGCCACGGCGGAGGCGATAGCACAGGTCGACGCCCACAACTTGCGGTGACGCGATGAAACGCGCGTTGATTTCCGGTGTGACGGGGCAGGATGGTTCCTACCTGACCGAGTTTCTCTTAGCAAAGGGATACGAGGTGCATGGTCTGATCCGTCGCGCCAGTACGTTCCATACGGATCGGCTCGATCATCTATACCAAGATCCGCACGAAGCGGACGCGAAACTGTTTTTGCACTACGCCGATATGGCCGACGGGACCGGTCTACGCCGCGTCCTTGAGCGGGTGCAACCCGATGAGGTTTATAACCTCGCCGCTCAGAGCCATGTCATGGTGTCGTTCGAGCAGCCGGAGTACACCGCCGACGTTGTTGCGACCGGAACTTTGCGGCTGTTGGAGGCGTTACGAGACCACATGGCCGTATCTGACAGCGTCATCAGAATCTATCAGGCAGGATCATCTGAGATGTTCGGCAATGAATCCTCGCCGCAGTCGGAAACGACACCGTTTCATCCACGCAGTCCCTACGGTGCGAGTAAAGTTGCTGCGTTCTGGTATGCCGTCAATTACCGGGAGGCCTACGACCTATTCGTCAGCAACGGGATTCTTTTCAACCACGAAAGTCCTCGGCGTGGTGAAACGTTCGTTACGCGCAAGATTTCTCGCGCAGTTGGGCGCATCAAGGCTGGTCTGCAGACCGCACTCTATCTTGGAAATCTTGAGGCGCAACGAGACTGGGGTTTCGCGGGCGATTTTGTCGAAGCCATGTGGTTGATGCTCCAGCAAGAACAGCCCGATGATCTTGTAATTGCGACTGGGGAATCCCATTCGGTGAAGGAGTTTTTAGTGAAGGCGTTCTCCCACGTAGACCTTGATTGGCAGGAGTTTGTTCATATTGATCTACGGTATGTCCGGCCAGCTGAAGTTGACGTGCTTTGTGGTGATTCAAGCAAAGCGCGGGCTCAACTCGGGTGGAAGCCTCGAGTAACGTTTGATGAATTGGTGTGCATGATGGTTGACCATGACCTGGATCTTGCGCAACAGGAGCGTATCCTCGCGGACGCAGGCCATACGGTGAATTTACGCGGAGCCATTCATGACTGAGTTGCCGGCTGACGCGCGAATTTTTGTCGCTGGACATCGCGGCTTGGTTGGTTCCGCGATCTGCCGGGCCTTACGCTCAAACGGACACGAAAGACTTCTTGAGCGCACCCATCGTGACCTCGACTTAACCGACGCCACGGCGGTCGGTCGTTTCTTTAGAGAAGAGCGACCAGACTTTGTTTTTCTCGCTGCCGCCAAAGTTGGTGGGATCCATGCGAACAGCACGTATCCAGCGGAGTTCATACGGGAAAACCTGTCGATCGAAGTCAACGTGATCGATGCGGCTTGGCAACATGGTGCGACCAAACTTCTTTTTCTGGGGTCATCTTGCATCTACCCGAAGTTAGCGGCGCAGCCTATCTCGGAGGACGCACTCTTGAGTGGGCCGTTGGAGCCAACCAACGAGGCGTATGCGATCGCTAAGATTGCCGGCCTTAAGATGTGCGAGGCCTATCGGCAGCAGTATGGCTTTAATGCGATCAGTCTGATGCCAACCAATCTGTATGGTCCTGGCGATAACTTCGATTTGGAATCGAGTCACGTAATCCCCGCGTTGTTTCGCAAAGCTCATGAAGCGAAGATCACGAACGCGCCGCAGCTTTTCGTGTGGGGTAGTGGCGCTCCGCGGCGCGAATTTTTGCATGTAGATGACTTGGCCGAAGCAACCGTCTTTTGCATGGAGCATTACGACGACGCTGGCCATATCAATGTCGGCATTGGGCAGGACATTTCGATTAAGGAATTAGCGGTCCTTGTAAGTGAAATTGTTGGCTATTCCGGGGATGTTGCATTTGATGACACGAAGCCCGACGGAACGCCACGCAAAGTGCTCAACGTTGATCGGCTCAGCGCACTTGGTTGGACATCGCGTATCGCCCTTCGCGACGGGCTCATTGAAACTTACCGCTGGTATTTGGAAAATGGCGAGGCGCTTGCCGCGGAGTAAATTTTCCAGTCCGGTGCCTCATACGGTCACGGAGGCGTTTTTTTAAAATCCTGATGTGCTATAGGCACGGGCACTGGCACGAACTTCTGCGCGGCGCTGTTTCTTGACGGTTCGGTGCGGCCATGTCGCAAGGTCAATATGCGCAAACTTCGGATTGTCGGCAGCCGCGGCGGCCGGTAGAACGTCGCCGCCATTTGATCGGACGTATTTAGCCAGGAGGGCGTTCTTCTTGCGTTGAAGCTTTCGCTCCGCGAGTGCCACTTTCCGCGACGCTCGAATTGCCTCATTGTCCAAGCGCCTGATCTCACGCCAAGCAGCATACACTTTGCTTCGATAAGGTGCCTGAAGTGCAGGGGTTGAAGAATGATAGTGCTTCACCGCCTGGGTCCAAGATTTTTGTGCGGTTCGCAGGTCGGACAAGAATGCGGCGGCGCATGCAACATTTATTGCCGGGTCAAATGCCTCGTTAAGGTTTGAGAATGCGCCAGGATGATAGCGTAAATTTATCTGCATACAGCTCACGTCGATGTTGCTAATGCCGCGGGCCTGAAGTTCCTTAATTGCGTCTATCGCAGCACTCTTTGATTTGAAATAACGGCCTTTTCCTTCTGCCATTACAGTCCATGGCCAGGCGAAGTTCTGCTCTGCTTCTGAATTCCAACGGCCCGATTCAACGACTGATATCGCGAAGAGGAGTTTGTCCGGGATACGCCATTGTGGCTCGACCTCGGAGATAGTGGTAGCGCAAATGCGATCTGTCTCAAGCGCGCCACCTTGCGCGGGCGATGCGAGTGCCGCAGCTAGTGCTGATGCTGTTAGGAATGCTGTCAGTCCAGCGCCGACAATGCGTCTAAGGTTCTCTGAAACGTTCATATCTTTCCTCCAAGCGGAATAACAGCAATAGCCGTGCCATTTTCGCGTGGAATAGATCAAATCCAGATATGTCGAAGGCTGCTCCTCGGTATCGAGCCGGCAGAGCACCTGTCTGCGCGCTATAGTGCATGCATCTCGATCTGGCGTAAGTATTTGATTTAACGAAATATTCCGCCTTAACTTTGTATCAAAATATGCGGAGCTCTTGATTTATGCGGTACTCGATCACATATCAGGAACTATAGGCATGGATGGCGGATCGCCCCTTGGATCGCAGGTGGATCGATCAGGCCAGAGTACCCGTTAATTAGGCATACCCTCCTTGAACTTGGCCGCGTGATTCCGCGGCTATTTTTTTACCTAGTACTTTTGCCGGTCTGACTGACGTCTATCGATGATCGCTTCGGAAATCCCTCGCAGGACGATGAGGCGCAGGATTAAGAGCTAACGGTATTCAGCGCACGCTGCATCAGGACCGTATCGACCCAGCGATTGTGTTTGAAGCCAATGTCATGAAGCACGCCGACTTGATGGAATCCGAGGCGCGCGTGCAGGCTGATCGACGCGTCGTTCCCGCTATCACCGATGACTGCCACCATCTGCTTGAAACCGGCAGCAGTACAGCGTTCAATCAGCGCCGCCAACATGGCACGGCCAGCACCACGTCCAGCCATCCCTGATGCTACGTAAACCGAATCCTCCACCGTATAGCGATAGGCGGGTCGAGGCCGGTACTTGCTGCAATAGGCAAAGCCGATCACGGCATCGTCAAGTTCAGCAACGAGGTAGGGCATGTCCAATTCCGCAGCAACGTGCCAGCGACGCTCGATTTCTGCCAGATCCGGAGGCGTTTCTTCAAATGATGCAAGGCCGTGTAGCACATGATGGCCATAGATTGCCGCGATGGCCGGTATATCTTCTGTGAGAGCGTCTCTGACGATAAGTGTGGTCATTTATATGTTCAGTTTCATGGCCGTAGGTTCTTGTTGAATTGACCGCGGGCTCATCTATTTTGCTCAAAGCTTAAAGGGTTAGAAATGCATTTCTGAGGAGCGATCAACACCTATTTAGCCGCGCGTTGCGGCCGACGGCAAGGATGATTCCTTGGCCCGCAGACATTTGGTAGTTGCCCTTGTCAGCGGCCTCCTTTGATGTTATTTCCCGGCATTCCTTGACCAATCGTCGGTGATTTTGGCGATGGGCGGCAACAAATCCATCAAGGGGCGCGTAGCTCAGCGGTAGAGCACTACGGTGACATCGTAGGGGTCACAGGTTCAATCCCTGTCGCGCCCACCATTCTCGATAAATACGCACAAACTATTGCCCAATTTTTCTTTCGCTGTGTTTGGCGCGCGCTGCCACGTACATCGATGTTCGGCTGTTCATGCTCTAAACCGCCGCCAGCCGAGCGTCCAAATCCTCTAAATCTTCCGACGATAAACGCCACTTGCCTGCGGCCACATTTTTTGCGATCTGTGAAGGTTTGGTTGCGCCGGCAATTATGGTGGCGACATGTGGTTGCGATGCGAGCCAGCCGAGGGCTAGATCCACAAGGCTGTGGTTTCGTTCGCCGGTGAATTTCTCCAGAACTGCCAGTTTGTCGAAATTGGCATCGGTTAATGCGGCTTCTTGTACGGCGTCCCAATCCGCCATCCTTGAGTTCCTATGCGGCGGCGTACCGCGTTTGTACTTGCCGGTCAGAAGACTGTCTTCGAGCGGAGAATAAGGGGTCACGCCGATGCCGTGTAGGACGGCGGCCGGGACGACTTCGCGCTCCAGGTCGCGGTCCAACAGATTGTATCGATTCTGTGCCGATATAAAGGTGGCGAGATTTTGGGAGTGCTCCGTCCAGTGTGCATCGACGAGTTGCCATGCGGCGAAATTCGAGCATCCGATATAGCGGATTTTACCGGACCGAATGAGATCGTTCAGCGCCTCCAATGTCTCTTCGATTGGCGCCTCTCGGTTGGGTCTATGGATTTGATAAAGGTCGATCCAATCTGTGCTGAGGCGCTTGAGGCTGGCATCGACCGCTTGGACGATGCTCCGGTTGCAGGGCGCACATCGCCCATGGGGTTGCCGAACTTGGTCGCGAAAATTACGTCCTTTCGCCGCTTGCCGAGCGCTCTACCAAGATATTTCTCCGATAATCCTCCTTTGCCGTATTGATCTGCGGTGTCGAAAAACGTGATACCGAGATCGAGCGCCTTATGAATGACCGCCAAAGACGCCTGATAGTCGATGTGAAGGCCAAAAATATTACAGCCGAGACCGATGACCGAAGCCTTGAGTCCGGAGCGGCCAATACGCCTGTACTCCATACGACATCTCCAACGCGGGGTACCTAGTTCGTTTCCGTGCCGTATCTAACTTGCGTAAAGCCGGACGTCGATCCGCAAGGGGATCATAGTATGACGTCAATCATTCGCTGCAGGCGGCGTCTCAAGGTGCTTCGCTACGTGCAACTTCGACCATATCGGCAAATCCACGATTCTCCCTCTTTTGAGCGGCCATATCGACCATGCCTAGTCTGTGCTCACCCTGGAAGGTGATTTGCTCCAACGCGGACGCTTTTTCGTTGATTTGGGAGCGCAGGTCAGTGTCAGGGCAGAGAGTGGCTAATTTTAACAGTGCCCAGATCAATTCATGCAGTTTTTTGACTATGAAAAACGCGGCGAACATCCGATTTCTGACGTCGGCATCGGCTCGCCAGTCGGCACCGGGAAACATGTTCTGCATCACTTTCTGACCGGCCCCCAAACAGTTGAAAGCTTTGCATCCGGGAAAGCCCTGCTCAACAAGGTTTGGGTAAACCCCACATTGAAAATCCTTCGTCAAATTGCGGCAAGCCTCGCCTTCTGGTATGCTAAATGCATGGTCGCCGGATCTTGTGAAACTTGGTGCGACGCAACCTAGGCCAACGCATCGCGCGCAATCCGGTTCGAGGCTGCTTTCGTCGACATAATTGCCGGCAGAGTGGTCGGACTGTTTGGTGGGATCGCGGGGCATATCTTGATCCTGTTCCGATACAACGCTGCGGTCGTTAGTGCTGAATCAATGCGCCCAGTTTAATCCAGTTTGCGTGTTTGCGGTATGCAGACCGATACGGATAATCCCTGCGATCTCATCGGCCGGCTAACCGCCGTCTTCCTCGCGAAGATGTGACTAGGTCGATGGTGCAGATAATCAGATGACGGCATCGGCTGA
>CAVOAK010000037.1:0-22082 GCA_963693665.1 Alphaproteobacteria bacterium
TGGGCTATATCCTCTTCAGGTCGTGGCATGCGACAATCCACGGGCAAACCACAGACATACGGCGATCCGGCATACCCTTTGAATGACCAGCGATCTCGTCCCCGGTGACTTTGTTCGGCACCCTACGGAAGCGTCCTGGGGTCTTGGTCAGGTGCAGTCTGTTGTTGGAAATCGCGTTACAGTCAGTTTCGAGAATCGCGGCAAGGAACTGATTAATGTTGCAGTTATCCCGTTGGTCGCGATCGCGCATGATTCGATTGAAGGCGGGTTTAAGGGCTAAGCGGAAATTTCGAAAAGACGGATATAGCATCTGCGGTCTCTGACGATCGCGTTCAATCAAATTTTTAATGGTGGAGTTATGGCAGAGGGCACCCAAGGCAGCGGCAAATACAAGCATCCCGGCAAAGGCCGCAAACGTGGCAGGTCGCAAAGCAGGGGTCGCCAATTAGACATACAGGCCGTGGATGAAGTCCGATCATTGCTTGGTGACAGGCCGAGGCAACGCGATCTTCTGATTGAACATCTGCACTTGATCCAAGACGCACATGGCCAATTGTCCGCGGTACATCTTGGCGCGCTCGCCCAAGAGATGAAACTGTCGTTGGCTGAAGTCTATGAGGTTGCCACTTTCTATGCTCATTTCGACATAGCAAAGGAAGGTGAGGCTCCGCCGAGGATTACGGTGCGTGTCTGCGATAGCCTTACCTGCGAATTAATGGGTGCAAGAGATCTCACGGCGCAAATCACTGCCGCCGCAGGGGATGGGATTCGTGTTGTCCGCGCGCCGTGTATGGGGCGTTGTGATTGCGCGCCAGTCGCAGAAGTTGGTCATAACCACGTAGTCCATGCGACCGCCGAGACTGTTAATGACGCCATAAACAACGGACATACTCACCCTAAGAGTTCACAATACGTAGACCTTGATGCCTACGAGGCCGGCAGCGGATATAGCTTATTGCGCGACTGTCTTGTCGGTAAGCGTTCAGCCGACGACATCATCTCCATCTTGGAAGAATCGTCCCTCCGCGGATTTGGCGGCGCTGGATTCCCAACCGGCAGAAAATGGAAAATTGTTCGGGCTGAACCAAAGCCACGCCTGATGGCTGTTAACGCCGACGAAGGTGAGCCAGGGACATTCAAAGATCGCTTTTATTTGGAGACGGACCCGCACAGATTTCTTGAGGGAATGCTGATTGGTGCCTGGGTTGTCGAAGCAGCAGATATCTATTTCTATCTACGCGACGAATATCCACATATCAGAGAAATACTGCTCAAAGAAATAGCTGCACTGGAAGAGGCCGGATTATCGGCCCACACAAAAATCCATCTCCGCCGTGGCGCCGGCGCATATATCTGCGGTGAGGAATCCGCAATGCTCGAGAGCATTGAGGGCAAGCGCGGCATGCCACGCCACCGCCCACCGTTTGTGGCTGCTGTTGGGCTGTGGAACCGACCCACACTCGTCAATAACGTCGAAACACTGTTTTGGGTCCGCGACATCGTCGAAAAGGGTGCTGAATGGTTTGCAGATCAGGGCCGCAACGGTGGAAAGGGAATGCGTAGTTTCTCGGTTTCCGGCCGTGTTAAGGAACCTGGCGTCAAGCTTGCGCCCGCTGGTATCACCGTGCAGGAGCTGATTACTGAGTATTGCGGTGGAATGGCAGAAGGCCATGTATTCAAAGGATATCTGCCTGGCGGGGCGTCCGGTGGCATTCTACCAGCGGCAATGGGAAACCTTCCATTGGAGTTTGGCCAACTCGAAAAACATGGCAGTTTCGTTGGCTCACATGCGGTTGTTGTTCTCTCCAATGCCGACAGCATGTGTGATGTCACCTTAAATTTGATGCGGTTTTTTGAAGACGAGAGTTGCGGACAATGTACACCGTGCCGAGTTGGCACGGAAAAGGCCGTTAAACTCATGGAACGCAACGAATGGAACACTGCACTCCTGGAAGAGCTTTCGCAAACTATGACAGACGCGTCGATCTGTGGGCTTGGCCAGGCCGCGGCAAACCCGCTGAGGAGTTTGATAAAATACTTCCCGGAGGATATGCCGGGACAAGGCACCGATGCATAAGCGTGCTGCGCTATGCCCACGGTGTTGCCTAAGATAGACAACGAACTGATCGCGCGTTGCGAAATATGCCAACAGAATTCGTAAGTTAAGGACTGGAAGATATGTCTGAAAGTATCCGCTTCACACTCGACGGGAATGAAGTTGAGGCCGTGCCGGGCGAAACCATATGGCAGGTCGCAAACCGACTTGGCGTAGAAATCCCCCACCTCTGTTTTACGCCGGAGCCCGGTTACAGGGCTGACGGCAACTGCCGTGCCTGTATGGTGGAAATTGAGGGTGAGCGGGTCCTTGCCGCATCCTGTATCCGCAATCCGACACCCGACATGACTGTAACCACCGCCTCGGAGCGCGCAAAGCATGCGCGCCGTACGGTAATGGAATTGTTAATCGCTGATCAGCCAACCCGCGAGACAAGCCACGATCCTGAGTCAAAGTTATGGCAGTGGGCAGACCAGATTGATATTTCATCCAGTCGCTTTCCAACACGCGGCGCGCCACAGGCTGATTCCAGCCATCCGGCGATGCGCGTCAACTTGGACGCTTGCATTCATTGCAATCTTTGCGTTCGGGCTTGCCGCGAAGTTCAGGTCAATGATGTAATCGGCATGGCCGGTCGTGGTGGAGATTCGAAGATTGTATTCGATTTCGATGACCCCATGGGCCAATCCACGTGTGTTGCTTGCGGCGAATGCATCCAGGCATGCCCAACAGGCGCCCTAATGGAAGCATCCCTGCTCAATGAAGAGGGCACGCGCGTCAATTACGCCGATGAACAAGTGAACAGCGTATGCCCCTATTGCGGTGTTGGATGCCAAATCACCTACAACAAAAAGGATGGCAAACTTCTTAATGTCGATGGACGCGAAGGCCCGGCAAACAGAAACCGCCTCTGTGTTAAAGGCCGATTCGGCTTTGATTATGTGACCCATCCTCACCGTTTGACCATGCCGCTTATCCGTCTCGACGACGTCACGAAGGACGCGGATAATTTTGTCGACCCATCCAACCCGTTTACGCATTTCCGAGAGGCAACTTGGGAAGAAGCACTGGAACGCGCAAGTTCTGGCTTCTGCGGAATTCGCGATGAACACGGCGGCAATGCACTGGCTGGCTTCGGCTCGGCAAAGGGATCAAACGAAGAAGCATACCTATTCCAGAAGTTAATCCGAACCGGATTCGGGACCAACAACGTCGATCATTGCACGCGGTTGTGCCATGCGTCGTCGGTTGCCGCCTTAATGGAGTGCGTCGGTTCCGCGGCGGTCACGGCACCCTTCACCGCCTGCGAAGACGCGGATGTCATTATTGTTATTGGCGCCAATCCCACGGAAAATCATCCGGTGGCGGCGACCTTCTTTAAGCAAGCCGCCAAACGCGGTGCGACGCTTATTGTTGCGGACCCTCGTGGCCAGGCGTTGCGGCGCCACGCAACCCATATGCTGCAGTTTAAGCCAAGCACAGACGTCGCTTTGCTTAATGCCCTCATCCACACGATCATTCGCGAGGACCTTTACGACCGACAATATGTCGAGGCACATACCGAAGGGTTCGAACAACTAAAGGAAAGTATCAAGCCCTTCTCGCCTGAGGCAATGTCCGAGGTCTGCGGGATCGATGCTGAAACACTGAAGTTAGTCGCCAGAACCTACGCATGCGCCGAAGCGGCGATCATATTTTGGGGTATGGGTATCTCGCAGAGCACCCACGGCACCGATAACGCACGCTGCTTAATAGACCTGTCTCTAATCACAGGGCAAGTTGGCCGGCCCGGAACGGGCCTGCATCCACTGCGAGGCCAAAATAATGTGCAGGGCGCGTCGGACGCGGGCCTCATTCCAATGGTACTTCCGGATTATCAACCGGTTGATGCAATAGAAACACGCAGCAAATTCGAAGACTTTTGGGGTGCTGCGCTTGACCCGGCAAAAGGACTGACGGTGGTAGAAATCATGGATGCTATCCATGGCGGGAAAATTCGCGGCATGTATATCATGGGCGAAAATCCCGCGATGTCGGACCCGGATGCACATCACGCACGCGTAGCTCTCGCCAAACTCGAACATCTGGTTGTCCAGGACATCTTCCTCACGGAGACCGCCTTTCACGCAGATGTCGTTTTGCCCGCATCTGCGTGGCCGGAAAAAGACGGCACCGTCACCAACACAAACCGACAAGTTCAAATGGGGCGGAAAGCGCTCGATATGCCAGGAGAGGCCCGCCAGGACTGGAAGATCATTCAACAAATTGCGCGCGGGGTAGGACTGGACTGGAATTACGAGCATCCGAGTGAGGTATTTACCGAGATGGGCCAAATCATGCCATCCCTGAAGAACATCTCATGGGATCGCGTTGAACGGGAGGGTTCAGTCACCTACCCGTCTCTGGCACCAGACCGACCAGGCGAAGACATCGTCTTTGGCGACGGCTTCCCGACAGCGTCGGGCCGGGCAAAGTTGATGTCGACGACTGTTATTCCACCCAAGGAATTGCCTGACGACGAGTATCCGATGATCCTGATGACTGGACGACAACTCGAGCACTGGCACACCGGAGCCATCACGCGACGTTCCGCAGTTCTCGACGAGTTGGAACCGGAGGCTAACGCCAGTATGAGCCCAGCTGATATCGCAGAGATGGAAATTATGCCAGGAGACATTATTCGTGTCGCAACGCGACGCGGCACTGTTGAACTCAAAGTGCGGGTAGATGACGCATTGGCAGAAGGTGTGCTTTTCATACCGTTCTGTTATGCCGAAGCACCAGCGAACTTCTTGACAAATCCGCAATTGGATCCAATTGGAAAAATTCCTGAGTTCAAGTTTTGTGCGGCGAGAATTGAGCGTTTGGAACAAACCCAGGCAGCAGAGTAACAGGCGCGCTCAACGCATCATGACGAGGGTTTTCAACAAACTCTTCGTCATGATGGCAAACGGCTATTGCTTGATCAACCGCTCCGCCTCTTCCAGGTCTTCCGGTCTGTTCGTGTTAAAAAATGGGTCCACAGGGCTGGAGTCAAAGCTAACCACTGCGACCCTATAATTTTCTGTAAACGCATCTATCTTCCTAACATCCTCATCGATGAGCGCATGTCGGAGGTTTGCGCGCATCTTAATCGGCCAAAGCCCAATTACAGGATGCACGCGTCCTGCTGATGCTGCGCAGGCCAAATCGCTGCCTTCCTTACCCATCGCATCGCTGAGCCTTGTAATGAAATTTTGTGGAAGGAACGGCACATCGGTGGGAATACTGGCGATCCAATGGCAACCCGGAGCGTGCTCTGCAGCCCACTCCATGCCGCTGAGAATACCTGCAAGCGGACCGGCAAAATCCGGGACCACATCGGCAACAACAGCAAGACCGAATTCGGCGAACCTTTGCGAGTCTCCATTTGCATTTATTACGAGTGGGCCGACCTGCTCCTGCACGCGCTCGATAATTCGCGCCAGGATAGTCACCCCGCCGATCGTCCGGAGGCACTTGTCGCCACCGCCCATACGCCGGGACTGCCCGCCAGCTAAAAGGACGCCAACGATACCAGTTGTCATATCAGTCTGTTAGTTCCGGCGACCACATCCTGCAGCGATTGCGCCCTGCGTGCTTCGCAGCAATGCGCGCATCATCAACGCGCTCGATAGATTCATAAACAGGCACATCAATGTCCAACATACAGACGCCAAAGGACGCAGTCACAGGAATGGACGAACTATCGGCAAAAACAACTGGCTGTTCTTGAAATGCCTTGTGCAATCGTTCGGCTGCGACCAAGACCAAGCTTTCCTTCGTAGACCGCAAGCACACCAGGAACTCGTCGCCACCGTATCGATATACCCGATCGTAGGGCCGTAGCTTCGTCAAGATTCGACTGGCTCCGCGAACAGCACCTGGTCACCGGAGACTGCCCCATGTGCCTCAAGTAAACCCCTGAACCCATCGATATCCACAAGAATTAGGCAACATTCGGTTTCAGTGTGCTCGGCATGTTCTTCGATCGTGCCATCGATCATGTCGAAGACATCGCCGGAGGATGACACAAACTCGGATGGCTCAGTTTTTGGTATCGGCATCAATAACTAAAATCACGCTGCATTCTCCGCGACACTTGCTTTGCGCTGTATGGACGCTAATTCATCATGCGCCGATGCTGGATCAGCATCGTAGATAATCCGTTCCTGGCCGGCGAGCGCAACAAATCGCTTGCCCTTGGCGCGGCCAATAAGTGTGAGCCCCGCCTCCCGTGCGAGATCTACACCCCACGCTGTGAACCCCGATCGCGATACAAGAATCGGAATTCGCATTTGTACACACTTGATGACCATTTCGGACGTAAGACGACCCGTTGTATAAAAAATTTTATTTTCAGGCGAAACACCTTCGAGCATCATGTAACCCGCGATCTTATCTATCGCATTGTGACGCCCGACATCCTCCAAATAGACAAGAGGCCGATCTTCCTCGCACAAGACACAACCGTGGATCGCACCAGCAGTAAGATAGAGAGATGGTGACGTATTGATTTTCCGTGTGAGCGTGTAAAGCCAAGACGTCTTCAAAATTGCGTTAGGCGATAGCTTGACGTCCTCAAATTTTTCCATCAAATCACCAAACACCGTCCCCTGGGCACACCCAGAAGTTAAAGTCTTCTTCTTTAGTTTTTCCTCAAAATTTGTCTCACGTTCGGTGCGAACGACAACCGTATCAAGCTCAATATCGACGTCAATCGCGGTGATCGCATCATCAGCAAGCAACATATTTTGGTTAATGAGATAGCCAACCGCCAAATATTCCGGATAGTCACCGACTGTCATGACGGTAACTATCTCCTGGCCATTGAGAAACAACGTCAACGGCCGTTCGACGACCACCGATGTTTCAATGGGCCGCGAATCTTGATCAGTTCCCGATACTCGCTGTGTGAGTCTCGCATCGTCAGGATTCGGTTTTAATACGAATTCTCGCATTGTACTAATATGTATTAAGCAACCGGGACGGGCAAGCGCGCCGCGGAGTATCAGGGCTCCATAAATTCAAGTGCTGACCATAGATGATTGCCCGCCAACTCGACATATATCTGACGGTTGTGGCGTAATGGCGTTCGTGACATAACCGCGTAAGTCGTACATAGGCCAACTGATCGATACTGGGTTCAGTATTGCCGTCGTTGTCGAGCGTCGACCCATGGACAACCTTTCCCAAGCCCTAAATGCTGCAACACGGCTGATCGTCACATTTGATCGCGATCTTGCGGAAATTGTCTTCCTATCGCTTCGCATCAGCTTAACAGCTGTCGGTCTCGCGGCTCTCATTGGCCTGCCAATTGGTGCAGCGCTTGCCGTGCTCCGATTCCCGGGGCGCCGGACGTTGGTTGTCGTCCTAAACGCGTTGATGGGCTTGCCGCCGGTTGTCGTTGGGTTGATTGTTCTTCTCCTGCTCTCCAGAGCCGGACCGCTGGGCGTACTCGGCTTACTCTTTTCGCCCGCCGCGATGATAATCGCCCAAACACTCCTCACGGCGCCGATCGTTGCTGCCTTAACCCGTCAAATTGTCGAGGATTTGTGGACTGAATACGAAGAGCAACTTCGATCGCTTGGTGCTTCGCCAGGCCGATCTATCTGGACGCTGCTTTGGGACGGTAGATTTAGTCTCGTAACCGCGGTTCTCGCGGGCTTTGGGCGGGCGGCGTCGGAAGTGGGCGCGGTCATGCTCGTTGGCGGGAATATCGACCACGTTACGCGCGTAATGACAACGGCAATCGCCCTTGAGACCAGCAAAGGTAATCTCGCCCTTGCGTTGGGACTTGGCATAATTCTTCTGTCCTTGTCGCTGGTAATTAACGGAGCTGTGTATCTCGCCGGCGACGCGGCGAAGCGCGCGCACGGATGAAGCAATCAATTCTTCCATTAAGCGTTGAAAATCTGGTGTACCACGCGGACCGCTCAAATCTTGTCGACGACTTAAACTTCAAGTTGGAGACCGGGCCCCGGACAATCCTTCTAGGACCCAACGGTGCTGGCAAAAGCCTCACTCTTCGTATGTGCCACGGCTTGTTGCAACCGACGTCGGGGGCCGTGTCATGGCGTGGGCGCAATGCTTCCAACGACCTTCTGCGCGAACAGGCGATGGTCTTCCAACGACCAGTGCTCCTGCGTCGGTCGGTCATTGGAAACATCACCTATGCGCTCGCGCTGCGTGGAATAAATCGTACACATCGCACACGACGCGCCGTTGAGGCCCTTGACCGTACTGGCCTCGGCGCCATGGCCCAGCGAGCTGCACGCCGACTATCCGCTGGCGAACAGCAACGTCTTGCGCTGGCACGCGCCTGGGCGTTAACCCCCCAGATACTCTTTCTTGATGAACCAACTGCGAATTTGGACCCCGCCGCCACACGACAGGTTGAAGACATAATTAGTGCAATGCACTTGGCCGGCACAAAGATCGTCATGACGACGCACGATATCGCACAAGCAAGAAGGCTCGCCGACGAGGTCCTATTCCTACATCACGGACAGCTGCTTGAAAGATCTACCGCAGAGCACTTCTTCAACGAGCCACGTTCGGAGGAAGCGCGGGCATTTCTCAAAGGTGAACTGCTATGGTGAGGCGAATCAAAACCGTTCTTGCTGCCATCATTACGGCTCTGTTGATTGCGATGACGCCGGTTTTTGCGGGTGAGCGGTTTATTACACTTGCTTCGACAACCTCGACTGATAACTCCGGCCTCTTTGGGCACCTGCTTCCAATTTTTACTGCTGATACGAACGTAGAAGTCCGGGTGGTCGCACACGGAACAGGCCAGGCGATTCGGCTTGCACAAAATGGTGACGCGGATGTGCTCCTTGTCCACCATCGACCCTTGGAAGAGAAATTCATAACGGATGGTTACGGGGTTGAACGTCGGAGCGTCATGTACAACGATTTTGTCATAGTCGGTCCGCGCGACGACCCTGCAAAGATCACGGGGTTGCGCAACGTCTCTGAGGCATTGTCAGCAATTGCACGAGCGCATTCTCTATTCATTTCGCGTGGAGATGACAGCGGAACTCACAAGACAGAACTGCGACTCTGGAAATCAGCCGGCGTGGACGTCAGTGCGGTATCAGGATCTTGGTATCGCGATGCTGGCTCAGGCATGGGAGCAACACTCAATATAGTAGCTGCAATCGGCGCCTATACTCTTAGTGACCGTGCGACTTGGATTGCATTCAGAAACAAAGCCAATCTTGTGGTCATCGTCGAAAAGGACCCACGGCTCTTCAATCAGTATGGCGTGATCGCCGTAGATCAGCAGCGCCATCCACACGTCAAATCGCCAGATGCACAGCGCTTTGTCGAATGGCTCACATCGGCGAAGGGTCAAGCAGCCATCAACGCCTTTACGATCGATGGCCAGCAACTCTTCTTTGCCAACTATTCCGGTGGGAGTTCATAGATGATAGCGACGGCAACACTGATATATTGATATAACGTGTAATTCCTTCCTTCTGACCTATATTGTACTGTTATGGCGAGTTTGCGCTGAATGCCCGCGCAGCACCGCTCGATAGATTTGGATACCAACCGACAATGATTGATCCTTTCGGCCGCGAGATTAGTTATTTGCGCGTTTCAGTGACGGATCGCTGCGATTTTCGCTGTGTTTATTGTATGTCGGAAGACATGACGTTTCTTCCTAAAGCAGAAATTCTGACGCTTGAAGAACTCGACCGTGTGTGCAGCGCTTTTGTGCAGCTTGGTGTGCGTAAGTTGCGACTTACCGGCGGCGAGCCGCTCGTTCGACGTAATGTTATGAGTTTGATTCGTGGATTGTCGCGTCACCTTAAATCTGGTGATCTCAAAGAGCTAACGCTGACGACGAACGGTAGCCTGCTCAGTAAATACGCCGAAGAGTTGGTTGATTGCGGCGTCAAGCGCGTCAATGTTTCGCTGGATACATTGGACCCACTTAAGTTTCAGACTATTACCCGTTGGGGTAAGTTCGACCGCGTCATGGCAGGTATCGATGCTGCTGAGAAAGCTGGCCTAAATATAAAAATTAACTGCGTGGCACTTAAGGGCGTCAACGACGACGAGATTCATGCGCTTGTTCGGTGGGCCGGTGGTCGTGGGTTCGATTTGACCTTTATAGAAGTCATGCCGATGGGAGACATTGGCGGAGAAATGAGGCTGGATCAATACTGGCCATTATCACTGGTTCGTGCCGAACTACAGACTCAGTGGACGCTAACCGACATCGACTTCAATACAGGCGGTCCGGCGCGCTATGTAAATTGCTCAGAGACGGGCAGCAGGATCGGTTTCATCACACCGCTCACGCATAATTTTTGCGAATCCTGTAATCGGGTGCGACTGACCTGCACCGGAACACTCTATATGTGCCTCGGGCAGGAAGATGCTGCCAATCTCAGGACGCCGCTTCGAACTTCTTCGAGCGACGACTCATTGAATACCGCAATCCACGAAGCCATCAGCCGTAAACCTAAAGGCCACGATTTTATCATCGACCGCCGCAACCTTGGGCCTGCGGTCCCGCGCCATATGAGCGTAACCGGCGGATAAATATTCCTTCAAAATGGTCGGTTGGTTTGCTAAGGCGGGTGTGACACAGCCCATTAGTTTATCACGCCAGCATCATCTTCTTTCGGCGGCACAGCACTCGTTGGACAAGCGTGGTGAAGCACCATTCGCCAACGCCCTGCCTCGTGAACAAAGAGATTGGTCGCAATAAGGAAATTCTGTCCGATCTGTTCGAAACAAACGACAGCGTTAACATCACCCCAGGTCACGACATCGGCAGCACGGCAATGGATCGTCGGCGATCCGGAATTGCTTAGGATCGAGCGCCAACTTTCGAGGACATTGTCCCTGACGTGTATCGCATCCCAGCCGGGATGAATGCAGCAAACCGGCGCTTCCAATGCCCAAATTTGCTCCATCGCGTCCATATCGCGATCAGAAAACGCTCGATAAAAGGCTTCATTAGCAAACAACAGAACGTCACGATCAACCACGAGAACCCCCATTTACTGCGACAGAACCTTCGAGCAATCTCGAGCGACTCTCGTTCTATGTTACGCCGCCCGTTGGTACACGTTGGTGTCACCGCTATACTGACACTAAGGCATGTATCAATCGCTAATCGGATTTACAAATGGTGCTGACCAAGAAAATAGCCTTCACGGCGTCCGATGCTCCTGCGGCACAGGCGGCAGAACAACTGCTCCGCAATTCCGTTCCCCATGTCGATCCGGACGACGCTGACGTGATTGTCGCACTTGGCGGCGACGGTTTCCTGCTGCAGACACTCCACGAGCATATGGGCAAAAACATTGCCATATACGGTATGAACCGTGGCTCGATTGGATTTCTTATGAACGAATTCAATGTGGATGCGCTGTCCGAACGCGTGAACAGGGCGCAGCCAGTAAACCTGCACCCACTGCGAATGATCGCGGAATGTATTGGTGATACTACCCACGAGTCGCTTGCCATCAACGAAGTTTCGCTGCTCCGTGAGACCCGTCTGGCGGCAAAGGTTCGTGTTTCCGTAGATGGCGTCGTCCGGTTGCCTGAACTTATTTGCGATGGTGTTCTCGTGTCGACGCCAGCTGGCAGCACAGCATACAATTACTCCGCGCACGGGCCGATCGTCCCCGTTGACGCGAACGTCCTTTGTCTCACGCCGATTAGCGCATTCCGACCGAGACGCTGGCGCGGTGCGCTCGTGCCACGAACTGCAACCGTCCTGTTCGAAGTTTTGGAGGCAGAAAGACGCCCTTTAAGCGCCGTTGCAGATGCAACAGAAGTGCGCGACGTATGCAGGGTGACAATTCGTGAAGAACGGGCAATAACGATAACGTTGCTTTTTGATCCGGAGCACAACTTTGAAGAGCGCATATTGAATGAGCAGTTCGCGAACTAACGTCGCAACGCCGCTAATATGTAACGCCGTTTGCCGACTTTTCACGCGCGTAGGCACATATCACTGCAGCTAGCTGTGACAAATTAGCTTTCAGTTTCTCAAAGCCGTCGGATTGCACGAATGTCGACTCATCCATATAGAGCGAGCGGCAAATCTCGATTTGAATACTGTGACGATCTTCATCCGGGTCGGAATATGCGCGAACAAGCTCAACACCCTTATAAGGGCTGTTTATCACAACCAAATAGCCAAAGCCTTCCAGGGTTTCACGAACAAGCTCCGTGAACTCTGGCGCACATGTCGTGCCATCTCGATCACCGAGGACAAACTCGGCACGACGGGCCGGCGGGTCACCTGGCTGCAACGTCGCGCTTAACGCTGGCATCGAATGGCAGTTGATATGCCAAACATGTCCAAATTTCCGGTGTAAGCGGTTAAGGGATGCATCAAGCGCACCATGATAGACGAGGTAATAGTCGTTGATACGTCTGCGCACCTCTTCCTCGGTCAGTTTTCGATCGTACATCCGCAAATCGGGCGGGCACGTGTGCCAGATTAGACCGTGTCCTCGGCGTGTTTTTTCGCCTGGCTCCAGTGGTTCAGGCCAACGAAAATCGAACAATCTTGCATCCAGATCACCAAGCGCTCGATTTGGGTCGATATAACTTCTTGGGAACAGCGCGGCCAAAAGCTCGGCACCTTGAAGGGGCGCATCTTCGAAAAGCTCATCGACAAACATATCCTCAGCACAGCGTATTACCTGTTTGGGTACGATACAATCGAAATCATCAGGATAGATTTGTCCGCTGTGAGGAGAATCAAAGATGACCGGCGCCGCTGGTCGCCGAGCTTGCTCCACATAAAGAACGCCAGGATTAGTTTTTCGCAACATCACCCCCAACTCAGTGCGAGCATTCGGTTATATCCGCTGGCACAGATGATCCGCGATAGTACATGAGCCGAAGCTTTGTGGAGAGACCCAACTCCAGATCTGCTCCTGCCATCATGATGCTCGCACGGGTGTCTGGCGCAGGCTATGCTTAGACATTGATGTAGACCCTAAGTTCATCGCCCCATTCCATCAAATTTGAGCCCCTCGCCCGTGCCCGGACACAGATTCGAAATTGAGATCGATCCGCCGGATATATCGCCCTATCGGAAGGGTAATACGGGCATCGACTACGTAACGACGCTCGACAGCGGGCGGTCTGGTCCCCATGTGATGGTCAATGCAGTTACCCACGGCAATGAATTATGTGGTGCCGTCGTTCTGGATTTTCTCTTCCGCCATAAAATTATGCCAACAAAGGGAAAACTAACACTTTGCTTCGCGAATTATGAGGCATATCTGCAGTTTGATCCTCTTCATCCGGCCAACTCTCGGTACATCAGCGAAGACTTCAATCGACTATGGTCGACGGATGTACTGGAAGGAGCACGCGACAGCATAGAACTGCGCCGCGCTCGCATCATGAGATCGCTCATCGACGAGGTTGATTTTTTACTCGATCTGCATTCGATGCAGCAGGGATGTGAGCCAATGATCATGGCCGGACCTCATCCCAAGGGGCGAGACTTGGCAAAGGCGATGGGCTTTCCGGAGCTCATTATCATTGACTCTGGACATTCTGCCGGTCGACGTCTCCGTGACTACAAACAATTTGCAAATCCTTTGGATTCACGAAATTCATTGCTTGTCGAGTGTGGGCAGTATTGGGAGGGAAACAGTGTCGTGGTTGCCCTAGATACAACGTTGAGATTTCTCAACCATCTGGATGTTCTCGATCCAAAATTTGTCGAACGCCATATCAAGGCAAGAGATACCTTGCCTTCACCAAGGGTCATTAAGGTGACCGAGGCGGTGACCATAAAGAGCAGCCTCTTTTCATTTACCGCTGATTACGCAGGATTGGAGATCATAGAGGCCCCGGGAACCGTCTTTGCACGGGACGAAGACGAGGCAATTGTAACTCCGTACGATAATTGCGTTCTGATAATGCCCCTGCAGCGACTGCAACAAGGTCAGACTGCAGTGCGCCTTGTTCGATACGTTGGATAGCAAGTCGTGCCAGTAGCCTCGCTCAGCGCGCAACAACGATTCATGCGCATGTCACTTGCGCTTGCGGTCGGCCTTATTGGCTCGTCGCTTTTTGTTTATTGGCGGCTCCCACTACCATGGCTATTGGGTTCGATGTGTATATGCACAGTATTGGCGCTTCTTAAGGCGCCGTTATTGCCGCCGCTCCGTGCGCGCCCGGTCATGATCGCCATTCTCGCAGTCATGTTGGGCAGCCGCTTTGCACCAGATTTCATCGACCGCGCAGGCGATTGGTTCCTCAGTCTTATCCTCTTGGGAGTATACATAGCGATCGTTGCCGCCGTGACTGTTCCATATCTACAGCGCGTCGCCGGCTACGACCGGGTGACGGCGTATTTTTCGGCCATGCCCGGCGGCCTCAGCGAAATGGTCATTGTCGGTGGCGCCATGGGTGGCGACGAACGAAAAATCTCTTTGGTACACGCAACACGCATTCTATTGGTTGTTTTTATCGTTCCGTTTTGGTTTCAACTTGTGAATGGAATACAGATCGGTGATCGCTCATCGTTTGGCGTCTCAATCACGGAAATCGCACCATTAGATTTCTTAACGCTTGGATTATGCATTGCCATTGGCTGGCCCATCGCGAAAGTCATCCGCCTGCCAGCACCACAGTTTTTTGGACCGCTGTTAATGAGCGCCGCACTGCACCTTACTGGGGCCAGCGTGGCCGAACCGCCGAGCGAACTCGTAAACCTCGCACAACTCGTAATCGGCGTGACTGTAGGTGCGAGGTTTGTCGGGACGGCGACAGGTGAAGTTCTGCGGGCAATCGGATTTGGGATCGTCAACACATCTATGATCCTCGGACTCTGCGGCTTATTCGCCTACAGCTTGCATAAAATAACTGACGTTAATGTCCCGGCAATGATCCTCGCATACGCGCCAGGCGGAATGCCAGAAATGAGCCTGATAGCTTTGGCAATGGGTCTTGATGTTGCTTTTGTCGTTACCCACCACGCTACGCGGGCCGCATTTATATTTATCGGAACTCCACTGGTTTTTCGCTTACTCGAAAGGCGGCGCGCGCGGCTTGAGAAAACCGAATAGACATTTTCTTTTCTAATAGTGCTCAGCCGCACCATACCCGCTTATCTTGCATACATCATATTTTAGCCTATCTTGAAACTAAGGATTTTTTACGTCGATTTTCTATTTTTGGGAGAGAAAAATGGAATTTACAATCTTCGTCGTTCTGTTCGCAACCGTATCTATATTGTTGATCTTCATGGGCGTAAAGACGGCACCACAGGGTTCTGAGTACACGGTCGAGCGTTTTGGCCAATATATGAGAACAATGACGCCCGGGTTACATTTCATTATACCTTTCGTTGAAAAAATTGGCGCTCAAGTGAGTGTTCGAGAGACAGTCCTCGACGTAAACAGCCAAGAAGTAATTACCAAAGACAACGCGATGGTAACGGCCGACGGGGTCGTCTTCTACCAGGTTATTGATGCCGCGCGTTCCGCGTATGAAGTCAATAATTTGAAACGCGCGATACTTAACCTGACCATGACCAATATCCGTACGGTCATGGACTCGATGGACCTCAATGAACTCCTCTCCCAACGGGATGAAATCAATCAACGGCTACTGAGCGTTGTCGATGCGGCGACAAGTGCGTGGGGCGTCAAAATAACACGTATTGAAATCAAGGATATCTCGCCGCCCCGCGAGCTCGTTGAGGCAATGAACCGGCAAATGAAAGCCGAACGCGAAAAGCGCGCGGCAATCCTGGAAGCTGAAGGTAAACGGCAAGCTGAGATTCTTCAGGTCGAAGGCGAGTAACAGGGGGCGATCCTCCAGGCTGAAGGCCGTAAGGAATCGGCATTCCGCGATGCCGAGGCGCGTGAGCGATTTGCGGAGACAGAGGCGCGGGCGACCAGCCTAGTATCGGAAGCCATTTCAAACGGCGACATTCAAGCCATCAACTATTTAGTTGCGCAACGCTACGTTGAGGCACTTGGGCAATTCGCCGCTTCACCTAACCAGAAGGTGATGTTTCTTCCCATGTAATCGTCTGGTATCATAGGCGCAATTGGCGGCATCGCAGGGATCGCCAAGCAGGCATTTGCGAAGGATGGCGAATGATTGAGTTTCCAATCACACTCGTCTTTTGGCATTGGTGGATTATCGGTGTGGCCCTACTAGGCTTGGAGATGTTGATTTCAGGCACCTTCTTTCTTTGGATGGGGGCCGCCGCTGGGGTTACTGGCGCCCTGCTTCTGATTTTCTCCGATCCAAGCTGGCAGATTCAATTTTTAATCTTCGCCGTTGTGTCGGTCTTAAGTATATTTGGCTGGCGCGCGTGGAGGAAAACGCATCCACCGGCTGCGACCGACCACCCGCATCTCAATCAGCGTACCGAGCAATATGTTGGCCGCATAATCGCGCTTGATCAGACGCTGGAAAATGGCCGCGGGAGTATTTTAATCGACTGCACGATGTGGGAACTCGTTGCCGAATCTGGAGTCGATTTTCCGGTCGGTGCACAGATGCGGGTCATTGGATCCACCGGAGGCGCCCTCACAATCGGACCTGTGTAGGGCTTGTTGCCTCAATCAAGCCGATGCGGATCGAACTGAGATGAATAAGGCCAATCCGCCAATTCTTAACGCGCCCAAAATCGTCAGCTTGTTACTCGGTGCAAATTTTGTCGTGTTCGTGATCAAATCCCTCGCACCGTATGATTTCGAGTACTGGCTCCTTCAACACTTCGCCTTCGCCGCCGCACCGTACATGGAGCCAGGCGCTTGGTTATCCAGTCCGGTTTATCTTCTTCACGCGCCGGTCACCTACATGTTCCTGCACGTTGACTTCATCCACCTCGCAATGAATATGGCAATGTTGCTGGCTTTCGGGACGGTGATCGCAAGGCGGATGGGGAGTTCAACTTATCTCATATTTTACCTGATCTGCGGTGTCGTAAGCGCCGCTGCATGGGTTCTCTTTAATCCCGGATCTACGTCACCAGTCATTGGTGCATCTGGCGCCATTTCCGGCATGTTCGGCGCTGTTGGGCGTCTCTCATTGAGAACGCCGCGCCTAGGCGTTCAGCCGTTTCAATATTTCAGCCGACGGACCGCACTTTCATTTGTGCTCTTGTGGATCGTGCTCAATTTTGTGTTTGGCGCTCTAGGCGGCGCGGTTTTTGGTGTTGATGCCGAGATCGCCTGGGAAGCCCATCTTGGAGGCTTCGTCGCGGGCTACCTGTTGATTGGCCTATTTGACGGGAAAGGCCTGCAGGCCACCACTCCCTAAATCTCCAGCGCGCGTTCTGCCGGCAAATAATCGATGTCGAGATCGCGGCCAACGGCCTCAAAGGTCACACGTCCGCCATGTACGTTTAGACCCCGCATAAGGTGCGGATCGTCTAACATTGCCTGCTTGTAGCCCTTTTCAGCAATCGCCAGGGTGAATGGTAGCGTCGCGTTATTAAGCGCGAATGTAGACGTCCTAGCGACAGCACCCGGCATATTGGTCACGCAATAGTGGACAACACCGTGTTTGACGAAAGTTGGGTCAGTGTGTGTTGTTGGCTTTGAGGTTTCAAAGCACCCGCCTTGGTCGATCGAGATATCGACCAATACTGAGCCCGGGCGCATGGCCTTTACCATGGCTTCACTGACGAGGTGTGGCGCCATCGCACCAGCGACAAGCACGGCGCCAACGACGACATCCGAGTTGGTCACATGAGACTCGATCGCATCAACAGTCGAATAGATTGTATTCAATGCCGGGCCGAACTGAAGATCGAGTGCGTACAGGCGTTCAAGCGACCTATCGATAACCGTCACGCGCCCTTCCATGCCCATCGCCATTCGAGCCGCGTTGGTTCCAGCGACACCACCGCCAATGATCAATACGTCGGCTGCTGGAACACCTGGAACCCCACCTATAAGAACCCCTGACCCGCCCTGGTGCTTTTCCAGATGATGAGCACCAATTTGTATACTCATGCGACCTGCAACTTCGCTCATCGGTGCCAGCAGGGGCAAGCCGCCGCGCTCGTCCGTAACCGTCTCATAGGCTACGGCAGTACAACCGGAGTTCATTAAGCCATTTGTAAGCGCACCGTTCGCAGCCAGATGCAGATACGTGAAGAGGATCTGGCCGTCGCGGAGCATGCTAATCTCACTGGACAGAGGCTCCTTAACTTTGACAACCATGTCCGCCTTCGCAAACACTTCTTCCGGTCCTTCGGCGATTGTTGCGCCGACTTGACTGTATGCCTCAGCCGCAAATCCTATACCGGCGCCTGCCTCAGCTTCGACAATGACTTGATGACCGTGATGGACCAACTCGCGGACGCTCGCCGGAACAAGGCCAACCCGGTACTCCTTTATCTTAATTTCCTTGGGAACACCAATCAACATGGCAATACCTCCTCTGCAAACAATATATGGCTATGACGCTCTCCGCTGACTAGGGAAAACCACAACAACAGAGTCATCAATCTCTAACGCTCTTGTGTAATCTTCATCAACTCGTCCCTGATTGCTTCGAATACCATTTGCCAGGAGCCGCAATTATCTTGGCGAAATAGCTTCATCGTGGGTACCAAGGCGAGTCCTCGCGATCCCGCAACCACCGCCAGTCCGCCGCATGAGGTAAAATAAGCCAAACCGGCTTACCCAAACCACTCGCCAAGTGTGCGACGGAAGTGTCGCCGCAAACTAAAAGATCAAGGCTAGCTAGAGCCGATGGAGTGTCATAGAAATCCACAAGTTGTGCGCCAAGGCGTGTCATTTCTAACCCGTTGGGCGCCACTTGTTCTCCAGCGGCGCCTTTCTGCAAGGCAAAAAACGACACGCCGCTAACAGTCGCCAATGGCGCGAACTCTTCTAGCGGGCGACTGCGATTACGATCATTCGCGTGATTGGGGTTTCCGGCCCAAACCAACCCAACTTTCATGTTTTCGCCTGATTCAAGCTCCATTGGAGCCGGTATCGGCAAATAAGGCACATGAGCCGGAATTGTCGAAAGCTCGGTGTGAAAATTCGAGGCAAACTAAGCAGTGGCAGATGGACATCAAAGTCCTTTGCCTCGTTCCGGCCCACGACCTCAGCCACACCGTCCACGCCTGCAGCAACCCGCTGCAACAATCCATTGCATTCTATAATTACATTGGCTCCGCGGTCGGCGACGAGTGGTGCGTATCGCAAAAACTGTAATGCATCACCTAAACCTTGCTCGGCCCACAACAGAATTTTCTTTCCAGCAATTTCTTCGCCTCCCCAAAGAGGCTGGGCAAACTCTCGCGCTATATCGGTTCTCTTCAGCCGCCACTCATGTTCGGTCCAACCCCTTGAATAGGTGCCGTCGGTTAGCAACGAGTGCGCCAAGTTGACGTGGTCATCCACATGCTCCGGTACCAATTTGAGGGCACGCGCGAATGTCACTTCTGCCTCATCCAGCTGTCCGACAAGCCATAGGGCTACACCCAAATTATTGCGGGGCATCCGGATCATCCCCATCCAGCCTAATTGAAGCTCTGAAGGCGTCGATGGCTTCATCAATATCGCCAAGGCTAAGTAAGGCGCGACCAAGATTGTTGTGGGCTTAGGCAAAATCTGGATCGTAAATTAGCGCCTTCTTGAATGTAAAATTTGCATCATCGTAGCGCCGCATCTCCAGCTGAGTCAGCCCAAAATTGTTGTAAGCCTGTGGGTATCCAAGCCTTAAGGCAAGCGCCCGCTCAAACTCTTCTTCTGCTGCTTTGAACTGATCGAGCCCAAACATTACTTGGCCAAGATGATTATGATAATGGGCCACGCCGGCACGGACTTTTATGGCCCGTTCAATCAACGGCCGCGCCTCTTCGTTACGTCCCATTTGATGCATCGCGACGCCAAGAAGATGTAAAGCATCCGCATGATCAGGGTCAGCCGTGAGAACATGCCGATAGACAGCGGCAGCTTCTTCCAAACGCCCTTCCTTATGGGCTTCGATTGCCGGCGCTAAAATCTCCTCGGCCCCACTATCAACTCCGTTTAGGAGGAGCTAACCCAGTGAGCAATCGGAAAGCTAGGTCAGGGAGTTCACCTGGCGGTGGAAGGCGTCCACCAGCCTCAATTTCCTCGCTTGGTCGCTTACGGACGATAATTTCAATGCCGCTCTCGGCGACAAGTATCAGCGTCTGATCAAAACGCGGTAAACCATAGCGAAACGTTGCGTTCAGCATCTCAATCTTTTGTACATCTGCCGCCGCGCCAAGATCGATCATCATATCGAGAATATTGCGCGATCGATCACTCCACGATCGCTGCTTATGGATGCTGAATGTCCATTTATGATCATTATTAAACGTACTTGGAAACTCGCCTTGCTCGTACATATCTTCGTCGGGAACCGTAATGACGAAGTGCTCAAGGCAATAGCTCTTGATACACTGCCAAAGGATCCGGACCACCACCGATATCAATGCCGTCACCGACAAAATATCGATTGACGAAATTCGGCTGCGACAGCCGACGCATTATTGATTTGATACACTCTTTCATAGATTCGGTCCGGCACGCGGCGCTGTGGGTTTGAAAGTCATCATAATATAGATGGCGCCGCGATGGCGACGCGATGGACTAGAGGTTGAACAACTCAGGCGCTAGGGACAGCTCGTGAACACGCGTGCGTTCTTGAGGGCTAAATTCGCCATCGGCAAAACTCATTGCAAGGGCAATCCTTATCAGCAATTCGGCCTCTTGCTTTCCGGAGAAACGCGTAACGATGCTCCGAACCTGCGTCCGACCAGCATCCCCGTCACTTGCTAAAACCTCAACGTAGTTATTGAACAAATCGATCGCAGTGTGCGGATCAAATATACGTAATTCATCCAATTTCCTGAGGATTGCGTCGAAGCGATTGCGCTCAGAATAACTAACAACGCCCCTCGGCAATAGCGATAGGCACACTGGCTGCCATCGCCGCCTCAAGAAACGGGCGATTACGATGCTTGGCAAGTTCCGCACGCAAACTGTCGGTAAACTGTCGGAACAGTGCTGGCATATTCGATGCTCCAAAACTCGCCCAATATTGGGGTGACTCCGCAAGATGGTCAACGGTCAGAGACTTTGACCGCGATTGTTCATCCACCCTTTGCGCCTTCTACAATCCAGATGAGCGCGCGAATAACAATATACGCGGCCCCGCCAAATAGAGCAGCTATCAGAAACACCCTTGTATGGCGCAGAAGGCGATTTACCAACGCGCGTTCAAGCCGGTTGCTCAATCGAGCTTTCCACAGCCGACAAATCAAATATTTCGGTTGCAAGACCTTCGGGTTCGAAGCCACGAACCAACAGACTTCCCTGCGCCGCATTCATAACCACTGCCAAACGCTTATCGGCGTTCAGCAAAGGCTCGATCAACCAGTCGAAGCCGCCTTTTGCTATTCGGCACAAACCATTCATCAAACGATGACGTCGTTGGCTGTCTATTCCCCTCGCCCTGCCGCGCAAAGACTTGCTTAACCAGTGATTTGCGATTGCACTGGGTGCATCGTGCACAAACGAACGATTCTCGAGCCGCTCGATTACACACCCCTCGACAGCATTCATTCCGCTCAGAATAAAAAACGCAGGTATGGCAATCGGCGTTTCGCACACCTGGCGGAGCAGATGCGTTGGCGGAATTTCTCTGCTCGCTAGAAATTTGGTTCGATTGACTCCCCAATTGAAGGAACGTGGCAGCATTCCGCACTGGACAATCGGCGCCTGGTTGATCGCTGCGGAAAACCGACCTGGCGCCATAACCGTCAATGCGCCAACAAATCCTGGCCATGTCACGTTATAAAAATCTCCGGCGCTACCGGCCATCCGCGCAACAGCGACTTCGCGGCCAAAGGCTAGGACAGGCCAGTCGAGCGTTCTTAGTATTCGGCTGCCGGAATGTTCAGGGTCGGCAGCAACGCCGGAAGAACAACCCCATTCCATCAACAGGTTCAAAAACCAAGTGCCTGTTTGCATGCCATTTGCAATTGCATCAATTT
>CAVOAK010000038.1:0-22015 GCA_963693665.1 Alphaproteobacteria bacterium
TACCGATCTGGTCAAATATTTTTGAAAATGCAGCGACAATTCAATTCGACCATCGTTCTATGGCCTACGTGACAATTGGAACTGTATTTACCCTGTGGTGGAAATCTCACCGCATTCCTCGTACTGCTCGCGCGATACATATGCTTCTCGCTGTTGTCATTGCGCAGGCAACGCTCGGCATCCTGGCGCTCGTGTTTATTGTTCCGCTGCCCCTCGCGATCATTCATCAAATAGGTGCGATCGCACTCTTTTCCACCGCTGTATGGACAGCTCATGCCTTTCGTTGAGATGAAATTTAGTCAGTATTTTGCAAGGTCGGAGCAGTTGTCATAAGCTGTTGGCAAAAAGGGTGAAAATTCTGCATTAGAAATACGTCGTTCAATTAGGCGCGCGCATCCCTTCGGGACAGGATATCGATTTAGTCAACTGCAATTGATGCAGTTTGATCCTTCGCGCCCGTTTCATCCGACGTCACAGCTTCATGCTTAGAGTCCGATGTATCGTCTGCTGAACTATCGTCATCAATAGATTCGTTGCTCTCATCATCAACCCGCGACTCAATGACACTCGATTCTCCAGCTGTTTCAACCCCAGCCAGCGCCTTCTTATGCGCCTCAAGGCGCGTAATATTTCCAACTGCAAGACCTGCCATTCGCGCCGAGCCAAAGGCCTTGAATACACTGAGTGCATGCTGAAAGGTTTGTGTGGCTTCATCAAGAACTTCCATTTTCGGCGATTCTTTAGCGAGGAAAAACAGCGATGTTCCAAGGTTGTTATGGCTCGTCGCCCATAATATCGGCGCGTCTTCCCGCGAACGTGCATTCGCGGCGGTACGGAAGATATTTGTGGCGGCTGTGAAAACATCCTCGCGCTTAGTGCGGGCGCCAAAGAACTGCAAAACGGTGCCAATATTGTTGATAACTTCAGCCCAGCGTTCAGGCGCAACTTTTCGCACAAACACCTTAAGCGCACTTTGAAAGGCTACAATCGCATCCTTGAACTTCGCCGTTTCCGCTGTCGCAACACCCAGCTTGAACAATAGTTTTCCGAGGCAATTCTGCGTTACCGCCCAATTCCACCGGTATTGTGTATCTGTAAAAACCTCCAGGGCAGCGTTGCACTCATTTTGAGCCTCTTCGAGCAAATCTGTGGTCTCCAAGCGTTCGCTAAGAGAATCAAGCACAATCGCCAAATGACGCGGTGTCACAGCGACGTCGAACGGTGTTTCGTAATGAACGGCCACCGCAATCGCAGCGCGATATGCCTCTGATGCCTCTTCATACCAATGGAAGCCCTCCTCCTGATGTCCGATAATTGCCAATGCATTGCCGTAGCAAGTCAGCGCCTACATTGTGACGGGTTCCGGGAGCTGAGCTGATGGTATCAGACCAGCACGTCGGGCTTCCTCAAGCCGCGGCGGCACAAGCGCCATCAAACGTTCGCGCTGTGCTTGCGATTTAGGCCCAAGTGCGCAAATGACCGACGCACATAAAAGCTCTGCCGCCTGGATCGTAAATTTACGCGGCAGGTCGAGCTTTGTCACCAGTGAATAGCCTCCTGGCGTGGTTTCGCCATTGCCTAGTGAAGGGATAAAGCGAAGACTAATCACCGACCCCTCATGCGTGATTTCTCCCCACACGAGAACCGACGCATTTTCTTCCGCGAGCCATTCGCGCCCACGTTGCGCCGCACCCGCGAGCTGCCGCTCTATACCGCCTTGGTCATCGTGTTCAAGCAGTTTTTCTATCCGCCGGGCCATCAGGGCCTGCTGCCCATCAATAGCCGCGGAAACTTCGTTGGCTGCCGAACCGTCAGCATCGTTGGCAAAGTTGGCAACTAGAACGACGATCGGCTCTTGCGTTGCCTGCCAGGTCTGGAACAAATCCTGCGCGGCAATCGCCATTTCTTCAGTTTCAATGGGGATTGAAGCCTGGCTACCACCACCCTCGCCGACCGCTGCAGAAGCGGTGTCGGGTCTGTCATTCGTCGCAAGGGCATCGGAAAGCCCATCCGCGGTCTCGTCGGCTCGGCCGCGACCTAAAACTCGCTTAAGCAGAGCGAAAATCTCGTTCTCTGTCCGCTCTATTGTTTCCGATTCTGTCTCCTCGACCGGAACGGCAATCGTCTTGAATTCCAGGTTTCCTGCCAGCATGTCGTGCAATGTGCGGATGCCGGTCGTGGGACCAGTCATGATCTCCCGCGCAAATTCGGGGTCTCGGTGAAGCGCATCAAGGAAGGCTTCCTGTTCGACAACCTCGACAACAACATCACCAAGCGCACGAGCCGTCAGACTGCGAGGCTGACTATCCAGAGCAGCCATCTCTCCAAACGTCGCACCTGGCTCAAGAACTTCGATTTCAATCGACGAACTTTTGCCACGTTTGATGAGTTCGATCCTGCCTTCTATCAGGATAAATATTTCGGCGCCCATCTCACCTTCTTCGAAGATAGTTTCACCGTTCTGATAGTTCTCAGCGTTCCCTTTAAGCGTCTGCATACTCAAACTACGAACGACCTCAATCGTTAAGACAAGTCACAATTGACGCGTTTCCCTTACGCTACGGTATGAACCGTTACATCCTTGGCTTCGACTTCGCTACCCGTCGCTCATCAGCGCAGCCTAGCCGCTACGCTACAAGTTGACCGGCTACCAACTAAAGCTATTGCACCTCACATTCGCGCGCGATAGGGTCGGCGCCGAAATCGCCCGCAAGCGGCGCGATGCGGATCGCCAAAATGCCCTTCGGACTTCTTAAATACGGCCTCAGCAAGACCTACCCCGCCGACCGGCTGATTCCGCCGCAGAGCGAGCTCAAGAGCACTTATGATGTTGTTATCATTGGTGCTGGAGGGCATGGCCTTGCCGCTGCCTACTATCTTGCCCGCGAACACGGCATTACAAATATCGCCGTAATCGACAAAGGATATCTCGCTGGCGGCAACACGGCACGTAACACAGCGATCGTCCGTGCCAACTACCTGACCCCTGAGGGGGTCGATTTTTACAAGGAATCGATGGCGCTGTGGGAAAACCTGTCGAGCGAATTCAACCTCAACCTACTTTATTCACGGCGAGGTCATCTGACACTTGCACATACGGACGGGGCTCTCCGCACGATGCGATGGCGCGCCGAGGTGAACAAGCATATGGGTGTCGACTCAGAACTCGCTTATGCCGATGATGTCGCCAAATTATGCCCACAGCTCAATATGTCCCGCGAAGTCCGCTATCCGATCCTCGGCGCACTTTATCACCCGCCGGGTGCGACAGCGCGCCATGACTCACTTGCCTGGGGCTACGCGCGCGGTGCAACCGATCGCGGCGTAGAGATCCATCAAAATACCGAAGCGACTGGCCTTACAATTGAGGCTGGACGGATTACCGGTGTTGAGACAACAAAGGGTCACATTAGTTGCGGTAAAGTACTTCAGGCTGTCGCTGGGTCCTCCTCACTGGTTGCTGCAATGGCAGGAATCAAGTTACCGATACGCACGATTCCGCTGCAAGCTTGCGTCTCTGTGCCGCTGAAGCCGTTCCTCGACCCAATCATCGTTTCTGGCAGCCTCCACGTTTATGTTTGGCAGACAGCGCGCGGCGAAATCGTCATGGGCGGTTCGACCGATCCTTATCCGCTTTATTCGACACGGTCTTCCCTTGAGTTCAAAGAAGGCCTGATGATGCATATATTGGAACTGTTCCCGTTCCTTTCTGAGGTCAAACTGATGCGGCAATGGGCGGGAATGGCCGACATGACGCCCGATTTTTCGCCAATCATGGGCCTGACTGCGATTGACGATTATTACATCGATTCCGGTTGGGGCACATGGGGGTTCAAAGCTACTCCAGTTGCCGGGTTTCGCATGGCAGAGTGCGTAGCAACGGGGCGCCAGCCGGCAATTCTTAAGCCATTTTCAATTGATCGGTTCGATACTTTCTCGCAGGTCGGCGAGCGCGGCGCAGCATCGGTGGGTCACTGAGGTACGACATCATGAAATTAATGCCTTGCCCACTTAACGGCCTCCGTAACATCTCAGAATTCGTCTGCGGCGGAGAGGTGACTGAAATGCCGTCGGCCGTCACATCTTCCGACGTCGCCTGGGCAGATTATGTATTTATGGAAAATAACGCCGCCGACGTGATCCGGGAATGGTGGCTGCATGTGACATCCGGTTACTGGTTTATCGCCGAGCGCCACACCGCAACTGATGAAATTATCCGCACCTATCCAGCGAGTGAGTTGTTTAACGTGCGCGTCGAGTTCGAACCGCTGCCTGACGAGAGCACGAGCCAAGGGAGCGCTAAGTAGTCAAATGAGGCTTGCCGCACCTTTTGGATCGTTAATCGACCGTAATGCACCCGTCAGTTTCACTTTTGAAGGGCGTTCTTACGCCGGTTTCGTTGGTGACACGGTCGCTAGCGCACTCGCTGCCAACAATACTTGGCTGATCTCTCGCTCTTTCAAATATCATCGCCCCCGCGGCATCCTTACGATGTCAGGAGATGACGGCAACACCATGGTTCAGGTTGGCCAGGAGCCGAACGTTCTTGCCGATACCCTGCCGATCCGCGAAGGGCTCACAGTCATGGGCCAACATTATACAGGTTCCCTTGCCGCAGATCGCGATCGATGGGTCGAAATGTTTTCGAAGTTTCTGCCAGTTGGCTTTTACTACCGTGCGTTTTTCAAGCCCAAGGGTGTATGGAATCTTTGGGAGAAGTTTGTCCGGTCCAAAGCAGGTCTCGGCCGGGTCGACATATCAACGCACCATGGTTACTACGATAAAGCATACGCATTTGCCGATGTCGCAGTGATTGGTGGTGGCGTGGCTGGCATGGCCGCAGCCCTTGAGGCGGCAAAGGCCGACGTCGAGGTCGTCCTGGTTGAACGACAGCCGATCCTTGGCGGATCTCTAAATTACACCCGGATCGATGTAGCAGGAACAAAAGGCATGGCCCTTGTTCAGGATCTAACCGACCAACTCCGGGCGGCTAAGAACATCACCATTATGACTGATGCAACCTGTACCGGCTGGTTCGCCGACAACTTTCTCCCGATCATTACCGGCAACCGCATGGTTAAGCTGCGCGCTGCAGAGGTAATTGTCGCGACGGGCGTCATCGAGCAACCCGCTGTGTTCCGCAACAACGATCTACCTGGAATTATGCTTGGTTCCGCTGCACAACGCCTCATCAAGCTCTACGGTGTGAGGCCGGGGCAGCGCGCAGTTGTTGCCTGCTATGGGGGCACAGGTTACGGCGTTGCCCTCGATCTACTCGACGCCGGCGTCAACGTGGCGGCTGTCGTTGATTTTTCAAAGGCGCCGACTGACAATCCGCGACGCCATGCCGTTAAGGACGCTGGTATAGAGATTTTGCAAGGTTACGGCTTGCGTGAAGCGATTGCGCGAAAGGGCGGCGGACATATCGCTAGCGTCATCGCAGCACCAATTACCGGTGACGGAAATCTCGCGGACACCCCTCGCACAATCGAATGTGACCTGCTGTGCATGTCAACCGGCTGGATGCCGGCAGCATCGCTTGTGGCCCATGCGGCGGGCGAAGTCAGTTATTCAGAGCGGTCCAGTACATTCGTGGTCCGGTCTGTTGCTGACAATATGCAGGTAGCGGGTGCGGTAAACGGTGAATGGGTAGTCGATTCTGCGATCAAGGAAGGTCACCAAGCCGGGGCGGCAGCTTCTGGACAGACCGCCAATCGTGTTGCATCGCCTCGCCTACCTGATGATCGGCCTGCTCAACCATGGACAATATTTCCCCACGAAAAAGGTAAAGACTTTGTCGACTTTGATGAGGACTTAACCGTCGCAGACCTGCGGAACGCTGTCGCCGAAGGATTCGATGACATTGAACTCGTAAAGCGTTTTTCGACCGTTGTCATGGGACCAAGCCAGGGTCGTGTTTCGGCGCTCAATGCGTTGCGTTTGGTGCAGAGCCATGCGGGCAAAGCGCTCGAGGGCGCACGCGGATCGACGAATCGGCCACCTGTTACGCCGGAGAAATTCGGACATTTATCCGGTCGAGGATTTGAACCTTTACGTCTAACGGCAATGCATGACCGTCATGTCGAGGCTGGCGCCGAGATGATGTTGGCGGGTGCTTGGTTGCGCCCAGCTTACTATGGCACTGACAGTGAGAGCGTTATCCACAACGAAGTGATGAATGTTCGCGAAAATGTGGGGCTCATCGACGTCTCTACGTTGGGTGGCCTTGATATTAGAGGACCGGACGCTGCAGAGTTCCTCGACCGTGTTTACACGTTCTCATATGCGCGCCAAAAAGTTGGCCGCGCTCGCTATGTGCTTATGTGTGATCAATCCGGCGCGATAACCGACGATGGAGTGGCGTGTCGGTTTTCGGATGAGAATTTTTATGTGACAGCAACGACCGGCGGCTCGGATGCGGTTTATCGAACTATGTTGTTTTGGAACGCGCAGTGGCGACTGAACGTTGACATAACGAATATGACAGGCGGGCTCGCTGCAATGAATATCGCCGGCCCACGCTCGCGCGATGTCTTGGAGAAACTCTGTACCGATGTGAGCCTATCGGCCGCCGAATTTCCTTACATGGGCGTACGCATAGCTCGCGTTGCGAACATACCAGCACGACTGCTTCGCGTCGGCTTCGTCGGTGAATTGGGCTATGAAATTCACGCCCCCTCGAGCATGAGTGAAGCATTGTGGGATGCGCTCATGGCCGCTGGTGCCGAATTTGGAATCAAGCCATTTGGTGTTGAGGCACAAAGGATTTTGCGGCTTGAGAAGGGTCATATCATCATTAGCCAGGACACGGACGGCCTGACACATCCTCACGAGGCAGGCATGGCTTGGGCAATCTCCCGCCGCAAACCGTTTTTCTTCGGACGTCGGGCCATTGAGGCACAAATGAAAAGAGGGCTAACGCGCAAGCTTGTTGGATTTACGCTGCCTGAATCAAGTGGGCTACTTCCGGAAGAAAGCCATCTTGTAATTCGCAATGGTGAAATTACTGGCCGCATCACGTCCATCGTCCATTCGCCGACGCTCAACAAGCCAATCGGGCTGGCATTTGTTGCGCCGGACCAGGCGGAGCCCGAAAACATATTCTCGATTAAAGGCCATGACGGTCGCATGATCGAGGCGCGTGTTGTGCCGACGCCATTCTACGATCCTGAGAACAAGCGTCAGGAACTATAATGGCACAACCAACCGACCATCTTAGACGCAGTTTTATATACCGACAACTCAGCGCTGCCGGCGCCGAGTTTCTCGACCTCGCAGATGCTGCCATCGCCAGTAAATTTCCTAACGAAGGCGATGCAACAAAGCTTGGACTGGCTGATCTCTCCCCACTGCCCCGCACCGGATTCAAGGGACCACAAGCACTCACTTGGCTAGCTGGGCATGATGTCGCAGTACCTCAAATCAATAATACGGCAAACCTCCAATCGGACGGCAGCCTCGTTGTCCGCCTAGCCGATACCGAGGGGCTTGTGCTGAGTGACTTAAAATCCCAATCGGACACTGTTGCGAGATTGGAAACGCTAACCCCGACATCGGGGTGTTACCCGGTGCCGCGAGATGACACCTATTTTTGGTTTCTTTTGAGTGGCGTTCACGCGCCGGACTGCTTATTGAAAATTTGTGGTGTCGACGTTCGACCTCATAAATTTCCAAATCATACCGTCGCACAAACGTCGATTGCACGTTTGGGTACTGTCGCAATTCGAGACGATCGTGGCTCTACACTCGCCTATCATTTGATAGCTGACAGCACGTCGGCGGGTTATTTTTGGGACGCCGCACTCGATGCCATGGCCGAATTTGACGGTCGCCCAATTGGGCTCAACTCCATTCTCGCGCTTGGCTGACGATCCAAATAAATCATCAATTAATGAACGAATTTAGGCGCGGTGCACCAAACAAAAAATTGCAATAAAGTTAGCCTTCGCTAAACCAACACCGGTCAGATCGTGACCCATGTTCCTTCAACGGTTTGGCAAGCTTTCTGATGCATTTCATGCTCTTCGCCCGCAACCCTGATAACCGCCTGAATTTCGCTGCATGGCTGCCCATTTCGAGAAGTAAATTCCCGAGTCGGCGTGAAGCTGCCAGAACCCCTAGTTTCAGCGTTCGACCATTCACTGGTCGCGCCAATCGGCAGAGTGGCTAAGCTTTCATAACCGGCGTCATTTATCTGGGCCATCTCAGCTGGCAAAAACTTTTGTGCGGCAAAGTACGCGCCCGCAGCGCCGCCCGCGCCAAAAAGTGCTGCCGTAAAGTACCGGCCAGTCCCCGACCCCAGCAACTCGTAACCGAGAAGCGCGCCTGCGATTGTGCCAAATATTGTACCTGTCGCAACGATATTGTCGCGATCCGATGCAGTTGAGCAGACGACAAGTGCCAGCCTTACAATTCCAACAGACATTTTTTTCATGCCGTTCTCCGACCCTGTCTGTGCTCGCGGGAGCCATTCTGGCATTCCCAATAAAGAACTAAGGTGTAATCTCAATAAATTGTACTACATTCCAGCCAATAATTGACCTTGGGAGCATCAATATCACCACCGCCTTCGTATTTGCCTACTCCAGCAAGCAATTTTCCTGCCATCCCACTGAAAGAATTATAAATAATAGCAGCCCTCGCCATCAAAACGGCAGCGGCAGTCACATTCTCGTCCATTGACCCTAGGTAACGCTGTGTTTGGCCGCCACCCTTGCATGATGCTATATCTCACGTGAACTCTCATGAGGTTTGATAATTTGGCAGACGGCTCCGAAATGGGAATTCGGCTTGACGACTCGACACGTGTCTTGGTCGCACGCATCTGGCGCGACTATATGCGCGAGCAGATCGGTAAAATCTTAGTCGGCGTTTTCTGCATGATTGTCATAGCTGCCAGCGTTGGCGCACAGGCCAGACTTGTCGAACCGGCGCTCGACAAAGTCCTGGTGGAAGGCAGCAGGACTTTGTTATGGGCGTTGCCGCTTGCCTTTCTTGGTGTCGCCATCGCCAAAGGCTTCGCGACCTACGGGCAAAGTGTGCTTATGCAGATGGTCGGTTTGCGGGTTATCGCTACCATGCAGAGCCAGATGTTTCAGCGACTCGTCGACTCTGATCTCGCCTTTATGCAGGGGGACGCGACCGGAAAGCTATTGTCGAGATTTACAAGTGACGTAAACTTCCTACGTGACGCGATTGTTAAGTCGATTACGGGAATGGCGCGTGACTTCCTAATCGTCGTCGTGCTCGTCGGTGTTATGTTTTACACGGATTGGCGTCTTGCCGCCGTTGCCTTTGTGGTTTTTCCGATAAGTGTTGTACCAATCGTGAAGATTGGCCGTCGTTTAAGGCGCGTTTCCGCTAACACCCAAACCGAAATTGGCATGCTCATGGCGATGCTGGACGACGTGTTCAAGGGCGCGCGCCAAGTCAAAGCATATGGTATGGAGGCATACGAGCAACGGCGCGCCGATAATCTGTTCGAGAGTCTCTACCGTCTCTTTCTGAAGGCAGTGAAAACCCGCTCCCGCAACTATCCAATTATGGAAATCCTCGGCGGCCTGGCCATCGCAGCGATCATCGCCTATGGCGGATATCAAGTATTGAACGGCGAAACGACCGTGGGCCGCTTCATGGCGTTCTTCGCGGCAATGATCATGGCGTATCAACCGATGCGAAGCCTTGCCAATCTCAACGCCAGCCTGCAGGAAGGATTGGCGGCAGCGCAGCGCATTCTCTCTATGATCGACTATCGACCGACGATCATCAATCAAAGCAACGCGAAGCCGTTGAAAGTGGACATGGGCAATGTCATCCTGAACGATGCGACGTTCTCTTATGTTCCAGAAAAAATCGCACTTACGAACATTTCCATAAACGTCCCCGCTGGAGCGACGGTAGCGCTTGTCGGTTCGTCCGGAGCAGGAAAGTCGACCATCCTAAACCTCATACCAAGATTCTATGATGCGGACAGCGGATCGATCTCCATCGACGGCCAAGACATAAAAGACGTCACACTGGAGTCTCTTAGAGCCTCAATTGGTTTGGTCAGCCAAGAGACAGGGCTCTTCAACGATACTGTGCGCATGAATATCGAATATGGCCGACTCGGTGCCAGCGAAGATGACATTATCAACGCGGCCAAATCCGCGGCCGCCCATGAATTCATTATGGCGCTGCCGAACGGTTATGACAGCGTGGTCGGAGAACGCGGGATGAAACTCTCCGGCGGACAGCGTCAACGTCTGTCGATCGCCCGAGCGATGCTAAAGAATGCTCCAATTCTCTTATTAGATGAAGCAACGTCCGCGCTAGACACAGAGTCTGAACAAGCGGTTCAAACTGCGCTACGGGCACTAATGCACAACCGAACCACGCTCGTTATCGCACACCGCCTTTCGACAGTTGTGGACGCCGATTTAATTTACGTTCTCAATGAGGGCCGGGTTGTTGAAAGTGGCCCCCATGACGAATTGTTGGCGCTGAATGGTACCTATGCCCAACTCTCTCGTCTCCAATTTCGGGAGTTGGGGCACGACAGACTAGCCGCTTCTCCTGCGCAAGTCTAAATACTTGAAAGCAACAAAAAAACTCCTACGCAACTCGGTTGTGCAGACCATTCTGTGCCAACTTGCCGTGCTTTACATCCGCGTCGTGCGCGCAACTGGAACATGGAAGATTGAAGGCGAGGCGCAGGCAAACGAATATCACGAGTCTGGCCGCCCATTTATTCTTGCTTTCTGGCATGGTCGCCTGCTGATGATGAACTATGCTTGGCGCCATAGATCGCAGGTAAACATGTTGATTTCGAGCCATCCAGACGGCCAAATGGTAGCCCGGGCCATGTCTCGTTTTGGTGTTCAAAGCATTGTCGGCTCAACGACGCGCGGTGGCTGGAGTGCAATGCGTACGATGGTGAAGACACTGCGTAGTGGTGGCATCGTCGGCATCACTCCCGATGGACCGCAGGGTCCGCGAATGCGAGCGAGTAATGGCATCATTACAATAGCACGCATGGCCGACGCGCCGATTATACCACTTGCATTTTCCGCGGCGCGGCGCAGAGTACTTGGCACCTGGGATCAGTTTGTTCTACCGCTGCCGTTTGCGCGCGGCGTTTTCCTATGGGGCAACCCCATACATGTGCCAACTGACGCTGACGAAGCCGCTATGGAATCAAGAAGACTTGAACTTGAGAATTCTCTCATAGAACTCACAGGGCGCGCTGATCAGCTGATGGGGCATTCGGCATCAGCGCCTGCACCAATCGAGGGAGACGGAACTAGCATAGGTAAGAGAACAAACACGACGCGAAAGACAGCATCAGACTCACCCTCAGAAAACACTTCTGCCGGCTTGAGGCAGTAACTCGATGAACGGTTTGGCGCTGTACCGCGGCCTCACGGGGATTGCTGCCCCAATTATTGATGCATACTTGCGACGACGGCTCGCCCAGGGAAAGGAGCATCCACTGCGGTTTTCTGAACGGCAAGGCATCGCCTCACTGCCACGTCCAAAAAACCCGCTTTTATGGCTACATGCCGCCAGTATTGGCGAGGCACAATCAGCGCTCGCACTGGTCCGTCGAATGTTAGCTGCTGACGAGCATCTAAATATCCTAGTAACGACTGGTACTATAACTTCTGCAGAATTATTGGAGACAAGGCTACCAAAACGTAGCTTTCATCAGTTCGTACCCGTTGATAGATTACCTTGGGTGCGTCGATTTCTTGATCATTGGCGTCCAGACCTCGCGCTCTGGGTAGAATCTGAATTTTGGCCAAACCTCGTCATCGAAACGCAGAACCGAGGCATTCCAGTTGTGTTGGTAAACGGCCGCATGTCGGAGCGCTCATTTGCCAATTGGCACCGCGCGCCAGGGGTCATCCGTACGATGTTGCAGGGTTTTACATTGTGCTTTGCACAAACGGAATCCGAGGCGCAGCGCCTGACTGCACTTGGCGCGCGTGATGTGAAATATCGCGGTAACCTCAAGTTTTCGGCTGCTCCCCTTCCATTCGACAAGGACGAGCTAGCTAGCTTACAAGCCTCGTTAGCAGAACGCCCTGTTTGGCTTGCAGCAAGTACACATCCTGGAGAGGAGACATTAGTCGCTGATGTCCATACCTCCTTGCGCGAGTCATTTCCCGGTCTGCTTACGATTATTGTTCCACGACATCCGCGTCGTGGAACGGACATAGCGCTAGACCTCGCTGGGCGGGGACTAGCTATAGGGCAGCGCTCGGAAAGAACCGCGATCAGCCCGGAGGACGAAATTCATATTGGGGATACATTGGGGGATCTTGGGCTTTATTATCGACTTACGGATGTCGTTTTTATCGGCGGGAGCATGGGCGGCCACGGCGGGCACAACCCACTTGAGGCTGCACAACTTGACTGCGCAATCATCCACGGGCCGGATATGGCTAATTTTTTAACAGTGGCAGAACAGTTGGCCGTGGCAAACGGTGCCGTCCGCACAATCGATGGGCAGACATTGATGAGTGCGGTCCACCGACTCCTGACGGACAGCGTAGAGCGCACGCGTCAAGCGGGTGCAGCTAAGGAAGTCGCCCGTGCAAACAGCAACGTTGTCGACAGTATATTCTGCGATCTCTCTTCGCATATCAGCACAATTTGTGGTCAACAGTAGGATGCGGTCTCCTGATTTCTGGCAGCAAAAAAGTGTCCGCTCCACAGTCCTCGCCCCAATCGGTCAACTCTATGCGATGGCCGGGCGCATTTCACGCTCCCGACGCACGCCTTGGCAAGCGCCCGTACCCGTTGTCTGCATTGGAAATGTTGTCGTTGGTGGCGCTGGGAAAACACCGCTAGCCCTGTCCATTGGGAGCAGCCTAATTGCGCGCGGTCGGGCGGCGCATTTCCTAACACGAGGATATGGTGGCCGTCTAAAGGGTCCAATTCGTGTAGACAAAAACCAACATGATGCTAACGACGTTGGAGACGAACCGCTTCTGCTCGCCGATGTCGCGCCGACGTGGGTTTCTGGCGATCGAGCAGCTTCAGCCAGGGCAGCGGTAGACGCGGGTGCCGATGTCCTCGTAATGGATGATGGCATGCAAAATTCGATGCTAGTCAAAACGAACACATTTTTGGTTGTCGACGGAGAGTATGGCTTCGGCAACGAAAAAGTATTTCCTGCAGGCCCATTGCGCGAGACGATCACTGAAGCGTTAAAGCGAACGGACGAAGTCGTAATCATCGGTGAGGACGAATTGGAGCTGGAAGTTCGCCTACGGCGCCATGTAACAGTTCTGAGAGCCTCGTTCGTCGTTCCCACGGAAAACGCGCGAGCCTTGCATGGACGCCGGGTCATCGCCTTCGCAGGCATCGCAAGACCCGTTAAGTTTTTACGAACGCTGGCGCAGATTGGTTGTGAAATTGTCAGGACTTACGAATTTGCCGACCATCACGTCTTTACGACTGACGAGGTGATGCAGATCGTCGAAACAGCAGATAGGCTCAACGCAACACCAGTGACAACGACAAAAGACGTGAAGCGGTTGCCACCGATGGCGCGACCAATGGTTACAGCACTGCCGATTGAGGTGGCTTGGCAAGATAAAGCTACCCTGGATCGAATTCTCGATCACGTACTCGCTGTCTGAAGATGTCTGGACGATGAAACAGTTGCTAAAACGCGGATTGATTTACCCACTACAAGCTGTAGCGATCTATGCGGCATATTATATCTGCCGCCTGATGCCGATCGAATGGGCTTCGGCATTCGGCGCTTTCCTCTTCCGAACTATCGGCAGTCGCATGAGGGTTGATCTTGTGGCTCGGCGCAACCTTCAACGCGCATTTCCCGATAAATCAGAAACTGGAATTGACATCATAGTCCGTGGCATGTGGGACAATTTAGGCCGTGGCGCCGGAGAATACGCGCATCTTGATCGTATCGATGTGACCAAACCCGACAGCCGCATCGAAGTTGTAGGCGGCGAAGTTCTCGAAATGCTGCGCGACGACGGGCAACCCGGAATACTTGTTGGAGGTCATCTCGGCAACTGGGAGTGCTCCACACTTATAGCGGCACAATTTGGTATTCCGCTGGCATCGATCTACCGTAGCGCGGCAAACCCGTGGCTCGACCGACTGTTCCAAAATGTCCGAGGTGGCCCGGTCAACGAAGTCCTTTTCAAGGGGCGCAAGGGCGCCCACCGTGCACTGGCGATTCTGCGTGAAGGCGGCCACATCGGCGTGATGGTCGACCAGAAACTCAATGCCGGCATTGCAGTACCATTCTTTGGGCGACCGGCGATGACCACGCCCATGCCCGCACAACTCGCACTTCGCCTCCAATGCCCATTGGTTCCTGTACGATTTGAACGTTTGCCCGGCGTCCGCTACCGCGTAACTCTCTACCAACCACTTGCATTGCCCGATAGTGGCGACAAAGCCGCCGACACGCTCGCCTTAATGACTGAGATAAATCTCTTGCTAGAATCATGGATTCTCGAGCGGCCGGAGCAATGGTTTTGGGTGCATCGTCGCTGGCCAGACTAAAGGCTGTCGCTTCCACTTATTCTTCGGCTGATCTGACCAGAAGCGCTGGATCGAGTCGCGCGTCAAACAAATTTATGCGCCAATCCAAATGCGCGCCGGTAACGCGGCCCGTCGCTCCAATCTGAGCTATCAGATCACCCGGTCTAACGACGTCGCCCTCGCGCACAAGAATTTTGCTCAAGTGCAAAAATGCTGAAGTAAGGCCGTGGCCATGATCAAGGATAAGTGTTCCGCCGCTGAAGTACATATCTTGCGCAACAAGGGCGACAATACCCGCTGCGGGCGCGACGACAGGTGATCCCACGGGCGCGCTAATATCGAGTCCGTAGTGGGGTTGGCGTGGTTCGCCATTTAAAATGCGTTGACTGCCGTATACGCCTGAAATTTGTCCGCGCGCAGGCCAAATCCAACCGCTTTCGAACAATGTCTGTGGGGTATCGCGGCTGCGCGCCCGGCCAATCCGCTCATTCTCACGTTTTATGCGCTGGAGAGTATCTGGCGTCGGCGTGACCATGGCCGCTGGTAGGCCATCAATTTTCTGTATGTCGTAGGAACGCTTCGCAATCTCCAGCGTCCGAGCCTGTCCGTCACGACCTGCAGTCCGCACTGTTAACGCTGCCGTTGTCGCTGCGTCTCGTGTGAACCCAATCAAAAATAGTCCCTCGGGGGACACACGAACTAGGCGGTCGTCAAATGTTACTGTTGCACCCGGATCAGTCTTGCCACGGACCAAGCCGCCCTGGACGAAGTTCCCTTCGAGTTCCAGGGCATATGCAGCAGCCGTCGCCACCACTAGGAATACGATTACAAGTGGGAGAGCTTTCACAGCAACCGACGTTGAGTACCCGCCCTCTGCCGCTTTGCCTTACGTTCCGGCGTGCCTACCTTTGTTTGTTTTGGCGCCGTATTGCCGGCAATGCTTGCATTGACGTTCGCATCTGCAAATTGGAGTGAGATTGTATCGTCGCTTTGCAATTGACCGCCGCGGCTGACGGGTTGTCCGGCACTGTCACGGACGACGACATAACCGCGTTCCAAAACTCGTTCAAACGAGAGGCTTTCCAGCAAACTCGCGCCCTGGCGTGCAGCATCCTCCATGTCAGCCAAAATGCGGCGAATCGCCGCATCAAGACGTGGAACCAGATCATCAACGTGTGCTCTGCGATCCGACATCGCCTGCTCAAGGAGTGTTTGAACAAGTCGAGTTCGAACCCCTTCAAACCGAACCTCGTGCAGACGTACATTTTGCTGGTAGGCAAATTCAAGTGCGCGGCCCGTCTCGGCAAGCTGCTCACCCGTGTTGGTAATCTGGCGACGCGGGTTTACTAACCCGGCACCAAGTCTCGCCACATCCTGTAAGAGCGCCTGCGAAAATCCACGGATCGCAAGCACAAGCCGTTCCGCCGCAACGTCAAGCTGCTGCGAGCTCGTTCCCACGAGATTGACTAAATCGGGCAATCCACGCGCAAGGCCAACAAGCTGCATGCGTCGCTCGTCGAACATCCTGGAAATTGTAGACAGAAGACGCCGCCCGTCGTCCATCAAGGACGATGAAAGCTCGGCGCGAACCGGCACAGCAATCTCAGCCGCTGCCGTCGGTGTCGGCGCCCGGCGATCGGACGCAAAATCAATCAGTGTTACGTCAGTTTCATGTCCGACCGCAGAAATAAGTGGAATTTTAGACGCGGCAGCGGCGCGCACGACGACTTCCTCATTAAACGCCCATAAATCTTCAAGGCTGCCACCACCGCGGGCAACAATTAGGACATCGGGGCGTGGAATTGGCCCGTGACCAAGTGCATTAAACCCTTCGATCGCCGCCGCAATTTGCCCGGCCGCACTTTCGCCCTGTACCTGAACCGGCCACAACAAGACATGGCGTGGAAAACGCTCACGAAGACGATGGAGAATATCGCGAATTACCGCACCTGTCGGCGATGTGACAACACCAATCACATCTGGGAGGTAAGGAAGCTTTTTCTTGCGGCCTTCATCGAACAATCCCTCTTCGTTGAATTTTCGGCGGCGCTCTTCAAGCAGCTTTAGGAGTGCACCCTCGCCCGCCACTTCCATCGCTTCGATGATGATTTGATATTTGGAACGCCCGGGATATGTCGTCAGCCGGCCTGAGATAATAACTTCGAGCCCATCTTCAGGCTCAACACCTAATGACGTGCCGCGCCAGCATATGGCGTCAATGACAGCGCTTTCATCTTTCAGCGCCATATAGCGATGGCCCGAACCAGCGCGCGTAAAGCCTGAAATCTCACCTCTAATCCGCACGCGCGCGTAGGACTGTTCAACTGTCCGCTTAAGCGCCTGGCTTATTTCCGAAACCGTGTATTCCGGCAAATTATGAGAAAGATCGGTTGTTTCTTCGACCATGTGAATTCTCGGTACTTCGACAGCGATATGATATGTAGACGCGCCTGACATTGCAAAATATCCCGGACAGACTTTCTCGGGAAAGTTTTCCACGATGTCGTTTTGGTTAGCAGGACTGTAGCTGAAGTAACAAGGAAGGAAGAATATTGTGAGAATCCTTGTGGTTGGATCAGGCGGACGAGAACATGCCCTCTGTTGGTCGATCGCAGCCTCTCCGCTGGTCGATGAGGTCTTATGCGCCCCAGGGAACGCCGGCATTGCCAACGACGCGCGCTGCATCCCTGTAAGTGCTGATGACGTTATGGGAATAGTCCAACTCGCCAAAGACGAGGCGGTCGATTTTGTTGTCGTTGGACCGGAAATAGCGCTTGTCGCCGGCCTTGTCGATCGACTGGATGATGCAGGCATAAAGGCCTTCGGGCCAACCGCCGCAGCGGCTCAGCTTGAAGGCTCGAAGAGCTTTATGAAGGACTTATGCGCATCCCACGACATTCCAACGGCCACCTATAGCCGTTTTACCGACGCCGATGCCGCCCGCGCATACATCACCGCACGTGGCGCGCCGATCGTCATAAAAGCCGATGGTCTTACAGCGGGAAAAGGCGTGACAGTGGCGCAAACTGTCGACGAGGCCTACACGGCGGTCGACGAAGCGGTTATCGACGGCCAATTTGGCAGTGCCGGGCGCGAGATTGTTATCGAAGAGTTTCTAGTTGGTGAGGAAGTCAGTTTCTTTGCACTTTGCGACGGCAAGACTGTACTTCCATTGGTATCGTCGCAGGATCACAAGACTGCGTTCGATGGTGACAAAGGACCCAATACGGGCGGAATGGGGGCATATTCGCCAGCCCCCATCATGACCGAGGTTCTTGCAGAAGACATTATGGACCGAATTATACAACCTACTGTCACGGCTATGGCGGAGGCCGGAACACCTTTCAAAGGCGTGCTCTACGCAGGGATTATGGTGACCGATGATGGACCAAAACTCTTGGAGTACAACGTTCGTTTTGGTGATCCGGAATGTCAGGTCCTTTGCATGCGACTTATGTCAGACCTCGTCCCAGCGCTCATGGCCACCCATGACGGCGTCCTGGACACGATCCACCTGCGCTGGCGAAAAGACGCAGCCCTCACCGTCATAATGGCAACCAAGGGCTACCCCAAGGCGTATGAAACAGGGTCATCAATCGGTGGCATCGAGGAAGCAACAGCGAGCGGTGCCGGCGACGTCGTCATATTTCATGCCGGCACCAGCCTCAGCGAATCAGGTCAACTTATAGCGATTGGTGGTCGCGTTCTCAATGTAACCGCACGTACAGATACCATCGAACGGGCACAGGCTCTTGCTTACAAAGCAGTCGACCTGATTGACTGGCCGGAAGGATTTTGCCGCCGTGATATTGGCTGGCGCGCCATCAAGCCGGGCATCGGTTAATCCGAATCGACGCCGGCAAAACTTAATCCTCAGCGGTCCGTCGCAACTTTGAGAAAAACTGGCGTAATAACTCTTCACTGCGCTGCGCGTCGATGCCGCCATAGACTTCCGGTGCGTGGTGACAGGTTGACTGCCCGAAAACGCGTGCGCCATGCTCTATGCCGCCGCCCTTATGGTCGGCAGCACCGAAATACAATCGACGAATACGGGCCAACGAAATGGCCCCCGCGCACATCGTGCAAGGTTCCAACGTGACATAGAGGTCGCAGTCGACAAGGCGTGGCGTTTGTTTTACCTGTGCTGCCTCTCTCAAAGCGAGAATTTCGGCGTGTGCAGTCGGATCTCCAAGCTCTTCGATGCGGTTATGTGCGCGCGCAAGAACTTCACCGCTCGCTCCGTCGACTACTACGGCGCCGACGGGCACCTCGCCACGCGTTGCAGCTGTTTCAGCAAGTTCCAACGCAACCGATATATAGCCCCCACTGATCTTCGCATCTTTATCCAACATCGCGACAACTTGGCCCAGCTCGCAAGATAACGTCAAGTGGGGGAACGAAGCGTCGCCTCTAACAACTACTCCAGTTGCCGGGCACGATGGGCAATCGTACAGTCTCAGACATGAGCGAAGAGCAGACAATATCGGCCGGCAAGCAAGATCGTATTGCCAAAGTAATCGCGCGCGCCGGAATATGTTCGAGGCGCGAAGCAGAGCGCATGATCGTGGACCGTCGCGTAACGCTTAATGGCCAAGTCCTTGAAACACCAGCGATCACCGTTGTTCCAGACGATTTCATCACAGTTGATGGTATGCCTCTTGCTGACCCATCGCCGACTAGACTCTGGCTTTATCACAAGCCAGAGGGGTTGGTGACAACGAATAGAGATGAAAAAGGCCGAGCTACTGTCTTTGACCGTCTGCCGGCTGAACTCCCCCGTGTGATCAGTGTGGGACGTCTTGACCTCAACTCCGAAGGTCTACTGCTGCTAACAAACGATGGTGCGCTCGCGCGCCGGCTCGAACTCCCGAAAACTGGTTGGGTGCGGCGCTACCGCGTTCGCGTTCGTGGTCGCATCGATGAAGAGAAACTCGCGACGCTCACCGACGGCATCGTCATCGACGGCATCAAATATGGACCCGTCACAGCGGCGCTCGAACATCAGGCACAAAGTAATGCATGGTTATCCCTCGCCCTCCGAGAAGGCCGAAATCGCGAAGTTCGCAAGCTCTGTGAACATTTTTGCTGGCCTGTAACGCGCCTCATTCGTGTCAGCTTCGGCCCGTTTCAACTGGGTAAACTTGAACGCGGAGCGGTATCGGAAGTCTCTGCCCGTGTCCTCCGCCAGCAATTGGGCAAAGAGGACGTTAACGCCAAGAAGCGTCATGCGCATCATCGCCGGTAAACACCGCGGCCGAAGACTTGCAGCACCGCCCGGACGGACCGTAAGGCCGAGTTCCGATCGTCTGCGACAGGCACTGTTCAACATTCTTGGGCACGGCAAGCACGATATAGAGCTGGAAGGCGCTACCGTCGTCGACGCATTTGCCGGAACCGGCGCATTGGGCCTCGAAGCGCTGAGCCGCGGCGCAGGTCATGCGATCTTCATTGAAAACAATCCTACGGCGCTTGAACATCTACGAGAAAACGTGGCGATTTGTGGTGAAGGGGAACAGGCCAATATTACCCGCGCCAATGCATCAAGTCTCCCTCCGGCGCGCGCGGCTTGCGATCTCGCTTTCCTGGATCCACCCTACCGCAGCGACCTCGGTGTACCGGCCCTTATTTCATTGGCCAACCAAGGGTGGCTCAAACCTCGAAGCGTTTGCACCCTTGAGATTGCCAAAGCCGAACAATTTTTGCCGCCGAGCGGATTTGAAGTCATCGACGAGCGTACGTACGGTGGCGCACGGGTTTTCATTCTCCGTTGGTCGGACACGCCAGCGACAGCATCCTCAGTGGCGAACAGATAATGGAAGGAAACACACAATGGCCACCGACAAGATAATCGCCCGGAAGGACGGCCCGGTCGCCCACCTCGTGTTTAATAATCCTGCGAAACACAACGCGATGTCAGTAGAGATGTGGGAAGCCGCAGAACATCATCTCAAAGACTTCATCGCTGACAGCACAACCAGGGTCATCATGTTGAGCGGAGAAGGAGGCAAAGCCTTCGTTTCAGGCGCAGATATCTCTGAATTCGATAGCGCGCGCGCATCGCAGGAAGCCGTTGCACATTACGACGCTCTAACGACACGTGTTTACGATTTGCTCTATAGCGCCGCCAAGCCGACAGTAGCGATGATTCGAGGATACTGCATCGGTGGCGGCCTCGCTCTGGCGGCGTGTTGTGACATCCGCATCTGCACCGATGACTCACGGTTTGCTATCCCTGCCGCCAAACTCGGCCTTGGATACGGATATATCGGTCTCCGTCGACTCGTCGAACTTGTGGGTCCCGCATTTACAAAGGAATTGTTCTTTACTGCGCGCCAATTCACAGCGTCGGAGGCTGCCGCAATGGGCCTCGTCAACCGAGTCGTCAGTGTCGACGAACTACTCCCCTATGTAACGAAGTATGCCTCGACCATCGCTGGCAATGCGCCGCTGACGGTCGCCTCGGTAAAGCAAATCATCGGCGAGATTACAAAAGACACTATTGAGCGTGATATTGAGGTTTGCGAGAGCTTGGTAAAAGCCTGTTTCGAAAGTGAGGACTACACCGAAGGCCGAAGCGCCTTTAAGCAAAAACGCAAACCAGCATTCAACGGCCGCTAAACGCGTCGCCTAACGTCTGCCGAACAGCCGCTCAATATCTGCAAGCTTAAGTTCAACATAAGTTGGTCGACCATGATTGCATTGTCCGGAGTGCGGTGTTGCTTCCATTTGTCGAAGGAGCGCATTCATCTCATCGACATTGAGCCGACGACCGGCGCGGACAGAGCCATGACAGGCCATTGTCGAGCACACTTCTTCCAGTTTCTCAGATAGTGAGAATGTCTCGCCGAGCTCCGCAATTTCGTCTGCCATATCCCGAACGAGCGACTGTACGTCTGTCTCGCCGAGAAGTGCGGGAACCTCGCGAACGACGACCGCGCCCTGTCCGAAAGCCTCCAACACGAGGCCGAGTTCGGCAAGCTCCACCTTGCGAGAGTCCAAGCGCTGCGCGGCATCTTCGTCGAGTTCTACGACCTCGGGAATCAGCAGTCCCTGGCGCGCGACACCGCTCTCCGACAGAGCCTTCTTCATACGTTCATAGACCAGACGTTCGTGGGCCGCATGTTGATCAACCACGATCATTCCATCATCAGTCTGAGCGACGACGTAGGTCTCGTGAAGCTGGGCACGGGCAGCACCCAAAGGGTAGGCCATATTATGATCGCGATTGAGGTCCGTTCCTGCTCCAGAATCCTCAGTTGCCCTTGCCGACGGTGCATTGATGTCCTGCGACAGAGCGCCAAAGGGTGCTTGAAAGGCCTGTGATCGCTCAGACAGCCCTTGCGAGAGATGCCCGGACCCACGCGCGTAGGGTAGCGAGCTCAGCCTGCCTGTCTCCGCCCCGAAACCCGGTCGCATCGCGCCCAATGCCCCTTCCGCGACGGTTGTTGAGGCGCGGTGTCCCGCATCCGCTAACGCGTGTCGCAGCGCGCCGACAATCAGGCCGCGC
>CAVOAK010000039.1:0-21805 GCA_963693665.1 Alphaproteobacteria bacterium
TTCCCGAAACGTCGTTAGCGACTGGGACGACTCAGATGAGAAATAGTTCATCCAACACGTCTGTTTCTCAGTGAGTGTGCCTACTCGCTGATATCTGAGTTCATATCGTAGGTAACCCACATTGTACGTTCGGCCATACGGTCATAGAGCGAGTGTGCGCGGTAATTGTCATCAGCAGTAATCCAACGAACAATAGGGCATCCGCGCGACCGGGCCTCCTCTGAAATCGCTGTTAGTAGAGTTTGGCCGATACGGGCACCGCGGGCGTCTGGGTCGACGAAGGGATCATCAAGAAACAGCCCTTTGATACCAGCCAATGGCCGGGCGAACTCACGAAAATGAGCAAGACCGACGAGTGATTGAGCGTCTCGTGCCACCAGCGCGTTGGTCTCGTGACTTTCGTCGTGGAGCCAACTCCATACCAATTCAAGAGTCTTTGTGGGCATCGGTGTGCGGTAGAATTCGGCATACGCTTGGTAAAGCTTTTGCCATTCGCTCCAGTCGCTTTCCTTAAGCGGACCTACTGTTACCATTGTGCAAATCCATTGTTGATGAGAATTGGTCGGGGGGTGGCCGCGGCAATCTTGTTTCTTGGCAGCACGTTCAATCAAACGTTTCCTCGATGGCTATTTACCACCGAGCTTGCGGGCCATTTCCAGCGCAGCATAGGTCAAAATGCCGTCGGCACCCGCGCGCTTAAATCCGATTAGGACCTCAAGAATGATCTTGTCCCAGTCGAGCCAGCCACGCTCTGCCGCTGCCTTCAGCATCGCGTATTCGCCGCTTACGCTATAGGCATACGTCGGCAATCCAAAAGTGTCTTTCACACGATGGATAATGTCGAGATAGGGAAGTGCGGGTTTGATCATAACCATGTCGGCACCCTCAGCAATGTCGAGAGCGACTTCGCGCAGCGCCTCGTTGCTGTTTGCCGGATCCATTTGATAGGTACGTTTATCGCCCGTTAATGCAGCCTTTGAGCCGATGGCATCACGAAAGGGGCCATAAAAGGCGGAGGCGTATTTCGCTGCATAGGCAAGAATTCGTGTGTTTTCAAATCCCTCTGCATCCAGCGCCTGGCGGATAGCACCAACGCGGCCGTCCATCATGTCCGATGGGGCAATTGTGTCGCAACCGGCGCGCGCCTGAATGATCGCCTGTCGACAGAGTATGTCCAACGTTTCGTCATTGAGAATTTCTTCTCCGCTCATAATGCCGTCGTGGCCGTGACTGGTGAAGGGATCAAGCGCCACGTCACAGATGACCATGACCTGCGGTACGGCTTCCTTGACGGCGTTTATCGCCCGGCAAACAAGATTGTCCGGATTGACGGCCTCGCTGCCTGTTTCGTTCTTGCGTTCGTTCTCAATATTGGGAAACAGTGCGACCGCAGGAATACCAAGGTCGGCGGCCTCCCTTGCCGCCTGTACAGTCAGGTCAATTGAGAGGCGGTCGACGCCGGGCATTGACGCGATTGGCTCGCGTTCACGCTTTCCGTCAATTACGAAGATTGGCCAAATCAAGTCGTCGACGGACAGTCGGTTTTCTGCGACCAGCCGACGCGTGGCATCCTCACGACGATTACGACGCATCCGTGTGTGTGGATATGCGCCAAGTCCAGTCTGTTTGCTACTCACAATCACATATTCCCAAGTTGCTGCGCTGTAGACTATGCCCAGCCTCAAATTGACACAATGTTGCGATCTACAGAATGAGTTAATCGGCCCTGTTGATCAGCTAGACTTACCCCAAAATTTAGGCATCGACAGATGTGGCATAGGCATGACCGTCGCCAGTGCGGCTGTGACGAGGGCAAGGGCTGTTAATTCAGGCCACCCCGTCGGCTCGCCAAGTATTACGGCGGCGGCGAACACACCAATTAGCGGCACCGGCAACACGCCGAGTGAGGCGACGTTGGCCGGGACAAGTTGCAAAATCTCGAACCAAATATTGAGACCAAGTGCCGTTCCTATAAGGATGACGAACGCCGTGGCGATCCATCCATGAGTTGTGGCTAACGTTACGCCGTTTGGTTCGAATACGAGGGAGAGGATAGTCAATGGTACACCGCCGATGAGCAGCTGCCATGCGGTGATCGTCGTCATCGGTGATGTCCAGGGTATGCGGCGCTGCAGCACCGCGCCGATACCCCAGGTAACTGCGGCGCCTAGCATTGCCAAAACGCCAAGTGGAGCGTTGCTCATATTCACAAAATCCGCGCTAACCAAAATCGCGACTGCACCGAGGCCGCAAATCACGCCAAATGCGTGGCGAAGACTTCCCCGCTCGTTCAAAATGACTATGGCGGCGAGAAATGCCCAAACCGGCATTGTATAGGCAACGACGGTCGCCCGACCGGCAGAAAGTAGCGTCAGACCCCAGCCAGAAAATCCCAACCAACCAGTAACGTTGAACAGGCTCGCTACGATTAAGGGCAATATCTCGGCACGGCTGAGGCGCAGTGGGCGACTAAACGCGATGAGCACCATGAAAATCACAATACTGCTGCCCATCGCCGAAACCATACGGAACGTCATGAACGGCATTTCGCCGACCGCAAACTTCATGACCGGCCAAAGTAATCCCCAGTCAAGCGCAAGCAGGATCAACAAGATTATTGCACTCGTTGGTATCACAGGACGTCCGGACGCCGCAGCTGCCGCCGAATTTGCACCACTCTCAGTCACGCGGGGCTAGCCGGTGAACGCCTGAATCCCGGTCTGTGCGCGGCCAAGAATCAGGGCGTGTATGTCGTGTGTACCCTCGTAAGTGTTAACCGATTCGAGGTTCATCATGTGTCGGATAACATGGAATTCATCGGAAACTCCGTTGCCGCCATGCATGTCTCGAGCTGCGCGCGCAATATCCAGTGCCTTGCCAGCTGAATTTCGTTTGACGAGTGAGATCAATTCAGGCGCTGCACGGCCCTCGTCTTTTAGGCGGCCAACACGGAGACAAGCCTGCAGGCCGATCGAGATTTCGGTCTGCATGTCGACAAGTTTCTTTTGAATTAGCTGATTTGCCGCGAGTGGACGCCCGAACTGTTTACGATCAAGTGTGTATGTTCGCGCCGCGTGCCAGCAAAATGCGGCGGCACCCAAAGCGCCCCAGGCGATGCCATAGCGCGCATTGTTCAAGCATCCGAAGGGACCGCCGAGGCCCTTCGCATTGGGGAGTTGGTTTTCTTCCGGTACGAACACCTCGTCCATTGCGATCTCGCCCGTTGAGGAGGCGCGCAAGCTGAACTTGCCTTCGATTTTGCTCGTCGAAATACCCTTCATGCCTTTCTCAAGGATAAATCCGCGGATATCGCCCGCATCATCCTTGGCCCAAATAATGAATATATCTGCAATGGGCGCGTTGCTGATCCACATCTTGTTGCCGCTTACCTTCCAACCGCCGTCGACTTTGATTGCTCGACTTCGAAGGCCTCCGGCGTCCGACCCGAAATCTGGCTCAGTTAATCCAAAGCAACCAACTAACTCGCCGGTTGCAAGTTTAGGCAAATATTTATGTCGCTGTTCTTCAGTTCCGTATTCGTGGATCGGGTGCATGACCAGTGAAGACTGGACACTTAACGCCGAGCGATAACTGGAATCCACTTGCTCAATTTCGTTCGCGATCAACCCGTAGCAAACGTTGTTCACGCCAGCGCATCCATAGCCCTCGATGGTGGCGCCCAGCATGCCGAGTTCTCCCATTTCGGCCAGAATTTCGCGGTGGAAGACCTCGTTTCGATTTGCCTCGAGGATGCGTGGCATGAGCTTGGATTGCGCATACTGTCGGGCGGTGTCCGCCACCATCCGCTCGTCCTCAGTTAACTGCTCTACCAGTAAGAAGGGGTCCTCCCAGGAAAATGGGGACCGCTTGCTCGTCGCATTGCGCTTGGCAGGTACTGCGATTGCGGCCTCGTGTGCGGACATGGTGTCTCTCCCGGTCTATGGCGTATTGGCCATATTGGATTGTCGCGGCCCTAAAACGGGCATTGAGTGCGTTAGCGCACGATCTCGTTTGTTTCAATTGACGCTCACGTTATTGTATCGAGTTCGATATGTCTTGGCACTGCGTATGCGATAAACTAGAAAATTCTCCTTCAGTAACATGTCTATCCAAAAATTTTGCGTGACGGCATCATACGCTATACTCAGACAGGACAATTCAAGGTATTGGACGACGTAGGCAATGGCGAGAGACACAGCAAGTCAAGTTTATGTCATTCATTCCTGTTGGAGACTACGTGAAGGTCTCCGCTATTGATCCAAAGTCAGGAACGGAAGTATCGATCGTCGGTGACCCCAAGCAGGGGAATGAAGCTCTTAAGCGAGCCGCCGTTCGAAAGCTTTTCTACGTTCTGAACAAAAAGGCAAAAGACATTTAGGGACATACCTGCGCAACCTTTGCCGACAAATGCAAATAGTGCAGGGCACGATAAAACTTGCCGCAACGACGACTAAAATCGGCAACGGCGCCGACGTTCACCGACAAAACACGCCTAAGACAGAGGGTGAAACGCTTGCGCTTTGATCTAAGTGGAAATGCTTACGATTTGAATAAATTGGATCTAGTGAGCGGTCGCGCGACGACGTTTGGTGGAACGTCCAAGTCCAATTTTTTTCGCAAAGACCGAACGCTGCGCTGAATAGTTCGGCGCAACCATCGGGTAATCGGGAGATAGACCCCATTTTACGCGATATTCGTCAGGCGTCATGCTGTAGGTAGTGCGAAGATGCCGCTTCAGCATTTTCAATTTTTTCCCGTCTTCCAGGCAAATAATAAAGTCGGGTGTCACAGATTTGCGGATTGGTACCGCAGCTTTTGGTGCTTCCGCACGGCTCCCGGCTCCCGATCCATTGATACCGTTCAACGAACCGTAAACCGTATTTATCACTTCAGGGATTTTTCCAGAAGGCAGAAGATTATTACCGACATACGCCGAGACCACGTCGGCTGTCATGCGCAGTAAATCTGTCCGTGAAGTGTTCTCGTCACCCGTTTCTTTCATTTCCCCTGCCCCAACGAATTATCATTATGAGTATTTGTATAGTCTGCATATTCAATGTTTAGTGTCAATGAAGATATAAATGTAATTGAGTAATCACCTCTTTTTTCTGCTTTAATAGAGTTGAGTATTCTTTAGACTAGAGGCGACTACTATATATTTGATGAATTATTACTATACCACAATATACAGTATTCGGCGGCGATGGTTTTTATGAGAAATTGACTTCTCTCAGTGCTTACTCATCGTTCCGACAAGTTGTCGCGAGTGTTCCCGACATAGATGATTGTAAGCGCTGGTGACGTAACTTGGCGAAACCTTGTGGTAGGCTGGTACGACACGGCGACATATGGTATTCGGGTTGAGAATCCGGCAATTTTGACTAAGTCGTGTTGTTAAGTAGTCGCGTTAATGTTGGGGCTGGTTATTAAGATGAAGTCAGAGACGATTGCAGTTGCATCTGACCATGCCGGGTTCGTGTTTAAGGAGAAAGTAAAGGACGTGCTCGAAGGCATGGGCTACTCGGTTTTGGATCTTGGCACGCATAGCGAGCAATCGGTTGATTATCCAGATTTTGCGGATGCGCTGGCGCGCGCCCTAGAAAGCGGCAGTGCAAAGCGCGGGGTTGCCGTGTGTGGAACTGGGACTGGAATCGCGTTGGCTGCCAACAGGCACCGCAGTGTACGCGCTGCGGTTTGCCATAGCACCACCGAGGCTCGCTTCGCCCGCCGACATAACGATGCCAATGTTATCGCGTTTGGCGCACGAACCATGGGAATAGAGACTTCTATAGATTGTCTAAAGACATTCCTCGAAACCGAGTTTGAAGGCGGGCGCCATATTCAGCGAGTGGCCAAGTATTCATGATCTACGGACGCAGTATTTGTATTTTAAATTGATTCAGACCCCTTGTTAAAGGCGAAGCAGCACATGTTCTCAACACTCAATAGCGCTGAGTTTTTCGGCACTAGCCTCTCATCGTCCGATACGGATGTTAGTGCTGCGTTACACAACGAGTTGCTGCGTCAGCAGACGCAAGTAGAGCTGATCGCATCGGAGAACATCGTCAGTCAGGCTGTTCTTGAGGCGACTGGGTCGATCCTTACAAACAAATATGCCGAAGGATATCCGGGACGTCGGTACTACGGTGGATGTGAATTTGTCGACATCATCGAACAGCTTGCAATTGATCGTGCAAAGGAGCTGTTCAACTGTGAATTTGCCAATGTCCAGCCACATTCCGGTGCACAGGCGAATGAGGCGGTTTTTTTTGCACTCCTTAAGCCCGGCGATACGATCATGGGGATGTCGCTGGCAGCCGGTGGACATTTGACTCACGGTGCTCGGCCCAACATTTCCGGTCGATGGTTCAATGCAATACCCTACGGGGTTCGCCGACAGGACGCTCAAATCGATATTAATGAAGTCGAACGTTTGGCAGCGGAACATAATCCGAAGCTAATCATCTGTGGCGGTTCAGCGTATCCGAGAACCATCGATTTTGCGGCGTTCCGAGCCATCGCGGATTCGGTTGGAGCCTTGTTAATGGTAGATATGGCGCATTTTGCAGGTTTGGTGGCCGCGGAGGTTCATCCTAGCCCATTTCCACACGCACATGTGGTCACTACGACAACACACAAGACTTTACGCGGACCGCGTGGAGGCATGATTCTTACGATGGATAGCGAAATCGCGCGCAAGGTGAATTCGGCGATTTTTCCTGGCACTCAGGGCGGTCCATTGATGCATGTGATTGCTGGAAAGGCAGTTGCCTTTGGCGAAGCATTGCGACCGGAGTTTAAGGACTATGCGCGTGCTGTTGTGGAAAACGCGAATGCATTAGCGGAGACTCTGGCGGCAGAGTGCTTCGAAATTGTCTCTGGCGGGACAGATACACATCTTTTGCTCGTCGATCTGAGGCCGAAGGGTTTGACCGGCGATATTGCGGAAGACTGCCTTGAGCGGGCAGGGCTCACCTGCAACAAGAATGGAATTCCATTTGACCCGGAAAAGCCAACGGTAACCTCGGGTGTTCGGTTAGGGAGCCCCGCGGCGACGTCCCGTGGGTTCGGAATATCTGAATTTGTGCAAGTCGGCGAGTTTATCGTCGAAGCATTAAATGGGTTGGCGTCGGCGCCTGATACTAATGATGCTGTTGAATTGTCGGTACGCAATCGTGTGCGGCTGCTATGCGAGCAATTTCCAATTTATCCAGACATGGCGTGAAATACACTTTGAAGAAGGTTTAGAGATCATGCGTTGTCCATTTTGCGGTCACGATGACACACAGGTGAAGGACTCCCGTCCTGCGGAAGACAATTCGGCGATTCGTCGGCGGCGATATTGCGCTAATTGTGGTGCACGGTTCACGACGTTTGAGCGCGTGCAGTTGCGTGAGTTGATGGTCGTTAAGAAAAATGGTCAACGTGAGAGATTTGACCGCGACAAGCTGGCGCGATCTATGCACACCGCGTTGCGGAAGCGTCCTGTCGATCCTGATCGCACTGAACGCGTCGTCAACGGCATCGTGCGACGGCTCGAGAGTTCAGGTGAGAGCGACATTCAAGGCGAGAACATTGGCGAACTCGTCATGGAGGCATTGGCCACACTCGATCAAGTCGCCTATGTACGTTTTGCGTCGGTTTATCGAAACTTCCGCGAAGCACGGGACTTCGAGGAGTTCATTACCGACGAAATCAGTGTCTCAAACGACTCAGGCGAATAAATCGTCAGATTTAGTGCACATGCGCGCTGCTCTCGGGCTGGCGCGGCGTGGCTTAGGTCAGGTTTGGCCCAATCCAGCGGTTGGATGCGTCCTCGTAAGGTACGATGTTGATGCGAATGCTGCAGGACGAGTTGTCGGCCGAGGGTGGACGCAGCCGGGTGGTCGACCCCACGCGGAAACACAGGCCTTGGATCGCGCGGGCACAGCAGCTCGCGGTGCAACTGCATATGTCACGCTCGAGCCCTGTAATCATCACGGGGAAACGCCGCCATGTACCGAGGCGCTGATTGGGGCTGGCGTATCGCGCGTTGTGTCGGCGATCGAAGATCCGGACCCGCGGGTGGCAGGGCAGGGACTCACGCGTTTGCGGAAGTCGGGGATTGAAGTGACGATCGGTGTCTGCGCCGAAGAGGCACTGGATCTGAACGCCGGTTATCTGATGCTCCAAAAAACCAGCCGACCGCTTGTCACATTTAAGACGGCGACAACTCTGGACGGACGGATTGCCACCCGGCTCGGCGAGAGCCGTTGGATCACTGGCGAGGAAGCGCGGGAACACGCTCATTTTATGCGGGCAACACAGGACGCTGTTATGGTTGGTGTGGGAACACTCGTCGCCGATGATCCTCAATTGACGTGCAGGCTTGGCGGTCTCGAAGGCCGCTCGCCAGTTCGTGTTATCGTAGATAGCCGAATGCGGTCGCCACTGACGTCAAAATGTGCTGAAACAGCGCGAGACCATGCGACCTGGATGATTGTATCAGCTGACGGGGACTCCACGCGCGCTAAGGCGTTTGGTGGGCTTGGTATGGAAATCCTAGAAGTTCCCGTCGGCGAGGATAATCACCCTAATTTGGTTGATACTGTCGAACTATTGGGAGCCCGTGGGATCACTCGTCTCATGGTTGAGGGTGGAGGGCGTTTGGCCGGGGCACTGTTTCGGGCAAATTTAATCGATCGAGTCCTGTGGTATCGAGCGAGTAGTATTATGGGTGATGACGGGATATCCGCTGTTTCGACCTATGGCGTCGACACATTAGCATTGATCCGGCGTTTCAAGCGGGGAGCAGTGCGGAGCCTAGGTGAAGATCTGTTGGAAACCTATTGCAGGGACGACTAACCTACAAAGATGTTTACAGGTTTAATCACAGATGTCGGAAGAGTACGCACGGTCGCTGGAAACGACCAACTCCGTATCGTGATCGAGTCATCCATCTGCCAGCAAGATACTAAAGTTGGCACATCTATCGCTTGTTCTGGAGCCTGTCTAACAGTGGTCGAATTTGCCGAAGATTGGTTTTCTTGCGATGTGTCGGGTGAAACTTTGTCTTGCACGACATTGGGTGATTGGAAGTCAGGAATTGCGGTAAATTTGGAACGATCACTGAAAGTTGGCGATGAACTAGGCGGTCATTTGGTTTTGGGCCATATCGATGGCGTCGCCCGTATCGTCGAGCGACAGGCAGATGGGGGCAGTACCCGATTTAGTTTTGATGTGCCCCATGAATTGACTCGTTTTATTGTACCAAAAGGAGCTGTCGCGCTCAACGGGGTGTCCTTGACCGTCAATGAAGTCGCCGGAGATCGATTTGGAGTTAACATAATTCCTCATACGGCCAAGCAAACAACCTTTGGTGCCGCACAGCCGGGAGACTACGTCAACCTTGAGATTGATATGCTTGCCCGATATGTTGCGCGCCTCTCGCAAGCGTAGGATTTAACTGTGACTTTCAGCGATGTCACCAGCCCCATTGAAGAGATAATCGAGGAGGCGCGTAACGGCAGAATGTCCATCCTGGTGGATGATGAACACCGAGAAAATGAGGGCGATCTCGTCATCCCGGCGCAGATGGCCACTCCAGAGACAATCAACTTCATGGCAAAGTATGGCCGGGGATTGATCTGTTTGGCGTTGACAAGCGAACGCGTGAAGCAACTCGGTCTCCCGCTAATGAGCCGGCGCAACGAGCAACGGAATCAAACAGCATTCACTGTTTCTATTGAGGCTCGGAATGGCGTGACGACTGGAATTTCGGCGCCTGATCGCGCCCATTCTATCTCTGTCGCGATCGATCCCCATGCCACAACCGACGACATTGCCACACCCGGTCACGTCTTTCCGTTAATGGCTCGCGATGGTGGTGTCCTGGTGCGTGCGGGTCATACGGAGGCGGTTGTCGACATCGCACGGCTCGCAGGCCTTGGCGCTTCCGGAGTGATTTGTGAAATCATGAACGATGACGGCACAATGGCGCGGCGGACTGACCTCATAAAATTTGCGCAATTTCATGGATTAAAGATGGGAACGATCGCCGATTTGATCGCCTATCGCCGTCGCAACGACCGCATTGTTGAGCGCGCCAACGAGTCAACACTCGACAGTAGGCACGGCGGGAAATTCCGAATGATTGTCTACGTCAATCGCGTTGAGTACGCGGAACATATTGCGCTCATTAAAGGGGATATTTCGAATGGCGGGCCGCCGTTAGTGCGCATGCACGCACAAAACACGCTTGATGATATCCTTGGATCTGTTGAGAGCGGCAAAGCGGGTGAGTTACAACGTTCTATGGAGTTGATCGGTTCCGAAGGCCGTGGTGCCGTCGTCATCATTCGCGAGCCACACCCGACACACCTGTCGGACCAAATCAAGGCTAGCGGCGCTGTCGCTGTCTCTGACGGCGATGCAGATCCAGTGATCGGAGAATTGCGAGACTACGGTGTCGGGGCTCAAATCCTTCTCGATCTAGGGGTACATGAAATGGTGCTGCTCTCGAACACACCAAAAACGATCATTGGGATCGACGGCTATGGATTGAAAGTGGTGGAGCAACGCCCCATCCCAATCAATTAGCCGATCTATGGGATACAGTCCGCCACATATTTTTATCATCGACGCACGTTTCTATTCAGACATAGCCGATGAGCTTTTGCGTGGGGCGAAGACGGCATTGGAGGACGCCAAAGCGACATTTGAATGTCATAGCGTCCCCGGCGCGTTTGAAATTCCGGCAGCAATCAGATACGCGGTGCGCAGCTTAGACTTCGACGAGGAGCGTCTACGGTTTGACGGCTATGTAGCGCTTGGTTGCGTCATCCGCGGTGAAACCAGTCACTATGACTATGTCTGCGGCGAGAGTGCTCGGGCGCTTCAGGACCTCGCGTGCGATCATGCGTTGGCAATTGGGTATGGAATATTGACAGTGGAGAATGCTGAACAAGCGTGGGAGAGAGCGGCAGTTGACGGGCGTGATAAGGGCGGAGGTGCTGCACGAGCTTGCTTGGCAATGATAGAGCTCAAAAATAAATTTGGACTATATCCAAGATGAGTGAGCTGCACCGGCGCGCGCCGGCCGGCCAAAGGCGCAGCGTTTCTCGACTAATCGCCGTACAAGCGTTGTATCAATTGGAATTGGCGGGTGGAACGCCGGAAGCCGCAATTTTGCAGGCGCAGGAGTTCGCGCAACGATTTGGTGACGAGCCCGACGAACTTGAGCTTGTGGATGCAGATCCGGCAATGACGAAGGATTTGGTGTACGGAGTTGTCAATCGATGCATTGATATTGATAAAATTATTGATGAGACATTGTCTGAAGAGAGGTCAGTCGATCGCCTTGATTCCCTGCTTCGGATTACGCTGCGGGCAGGTACATACGAACTGCTTCACCGCCCTGATATCGATCCGCCGGTTGTAATCAATGAATACGTCGATATCGCAAAGGCCTTTTTTAGCAATAAGGAGCCGGCGCTCGTCAACGGCGTCTTGGATCGGTTGGCGCAATCTCTGTCGTCCGATGAAAAGTCGAGCGCAGATTGATGAGGCTCTCGGATAAAAAAACAGATGAATTCTCTCGTATCTCTAAGGTGTTTTCCCCGCTTGCTGCAGGTTATCCAGGGGCCTTCGGGCTGAGCGACGACGCTGCAGTCATGCAGTTGTCGCCTGGCTATGAATTGGTAATAACAACGGATACTTTGATCGAGGGTGTTCATTTTCTGACCGAGGACGAACCAGGGTCGATCGCAGCAAAACTCATGCGCGTCAATCTCTCCGATTTGGCGGCTATGGGTGCGCGGCCAATCGGATACACACTCAACATAGCGTTACCTTCTGCGATCGGAGACCAGTGGCTTGAAGCATTTGCGGCCGGACTTGCGCGCGACCAAACTGAATTCTCAGTGACGCTGATCGGAGGCGACAGCGTCACAACCAGTGGCCCGATTACGCTGACGATTACTGCATTCGGTGATGTCGTTTGTGGCGAAGCCTTGCGGCGGTCGGGTGCGATAGCTGGCGATATCGTTTATGTCAGCGGAACCGTAGGCGACGGGGCAGTCGGTTTGTCCGCTGCCACGGGTGGTCTTGAAAGTTTATCGGTTCAAAACAGAGATTATTTGCGGCGGCGTTATACGAGGCCAGAACCTAGGGTCGCATTGGGACAAAAGTTACGCGATGTTGCGCATGCCGTCATCGATATATCGGACGGGTTTGTGGCGGATTTAAACCATATTGCGGAATGTTCGGATGTATCGATTGAAATCGAGGCGGCCAAAATCCCGTTGTCGGATGCGGTTAGGGCAGCGTTGAACAACGGCGTTGCATCAATGGACCACGTTCTGATAGGCGGTGACGATTATGAACTTGCAGTCTCGGTGCCAGACTCTGCAAAGAACGATATGGCCTCGCTTGCAAAATCGTTGGGTTTGCAACTCACGGAAGTCGGCCGTGTTTGTCAGGGATTTGGGGTGCGAGTTTTGGATAAAAATGGAGCCGACATATCGCCGGCTAAGAAAGGTTATGTCCACGTATGATGTCTATCGGATCATAAAGAATTTCCGTTACGCAAAGTACAGTTCCTGTTACAAGCTTCCGATAACTTCATTGGAATTGAGAGAATGAATAGCCAAAAATCTATTATAGCGATTGCGATTGCGATCGTTGTTGTTCTTGGTGGCGGTTGGTATTTGGTGGGGCATGATCGCGCTGCCATGCCGGTCAGCGTCGAAGCCGTAAACCGGTCGATGACGATTGACATGGCACCGCTAATGGTCCCGGAAAGCAAGAAGGGACGAATTGTGAATATTGCATTGCTGACGATCGGTATTGTGGTCAATTCTCAGGAATCTGCCGATAAAGTGCGGTCAGCGATTCCAGAGCTTCGAAGCCAATATAAGACTGACCTGGAAGAATATTTGACGGATCGTCCAGATACTTCGTTGGAACAGCGTATAGCGGATTTCTCAACTTACATTGCCGCCATCAACGGCCGTGTACTTGGTGAGGGTACTGTCATCGACCTTGTGGTGGATGAACCAACAGCGAAACCTAACGACTATGTGGCAGAGTAAGCCGGCGATTAATGCTGGAATTGTTGCAGAACCGAATCGAGTTTGATGCGGACTGCTGACCGGCAAAGCCAAATCGAATGGCTTGGCGGAGTACGTTGTTTGACCGAAACCTGTCCCGAGGGCACGACCTGACATATGGGTATGCGAGTCATAATTGCGGCCGTGGTTCTTCTTCTTTTTCTTCTGGGCTTAGGTGGAGCGGCTGGTTGGTATTTCCTTCTCCGTGATGACGGAGGAGTGATGGCGGAAAAAGCTGCCGTTCCAGACATCCCCACAGAAATTGATCAGCTTCGGTTCATTAAACTTGATGCATTTTCAATTCCGGTAATACGATACGGCAAGGTAGATAAATACATTCTGCTCCAGGCGACGTTGGAAGTTGTAGAGCCATCGGCGCGTCAGCGAGCGCAGCGTCTAATGCCACGTTTAAAGAACGCATTCTTGATGGATTTGCATGGTTATTTTGCCGACCGGCCTGTCGATAAAAAGGGTGTAAATACGCGAATGAAGCGGGTTGCAGATCGCACTCTCGGCCCAGACATTGTTAAAGAAGTCCTGATAGAGGGTGCATTTGAGCGCAACAGCCCATAATTTATGATGGTAAGGTTAAATGACTGAACAAACAGAAATTTCCGTGCCGTGGCGCGGAACGACGCGTCGAAACGTCCTGCTACTGGCGGTTTGTCAATCGCTCTCCGCGACAACTATGTCCCTTATCATCACCGTCCATGCACTTGCGGGATTCATGCTTGCGGAAGACAAGACGTTGGCGACGCTCCCCCTTGGTATAATGTTCACAATGGTCATGTTTTCGACCATTCCAGCGTCGTTGTTTATGAAGCGCTATGGCAGACGACTTGGGTTTACGCTTGGTCAATCTATCGGAACCATAGCCGCGATAATTTCTGTCTACGCAATCTTTAAGGAAGAATTTTGGCTGTTTGCGCTTGGTGGTGCGTTTTTGGGCACACATACGGCTTTTTGGCAGTATTACAGGTTCGCAGCAGCTGATACCGCTAGTGCCGCTTATCGTAGCCGGGCGATTTCATATGTCTTGGCTGGCGGTGTGATTTCCGCGATTCTCGGCCCGGAGTTGGCTAAATACAGCAGAGAACTCTTTGCGCCAGTGGTTTTTGCTGGAAACTTCGTTGTCATGGCCATTTTATGTTTGGTCACAATAATTGTTCTGCAATTTGTCACAATCCCGCCACCATCTGATGAAGATCGTACATCAGTGGGCCGTCCGCTCAGCAAGATTGTCAGTCAACCGAAGTTTATAACCGCTGTCCTCGCGTCGATGTGCGGTTATGGCGTGATGGTTTTAGTGATGACTACAACGCCTTTGGCTGTGCTTGGTAATGGACACAGCTTCAACGACGCTGCCTTTATCATCCAGTGGCATATTTTGGGGATGTTCGTTCCAAGCTTCTTCACGGGGCATTTGATCAAGCGGTTTGGTGTCCTTCCGATCATTGTCTCTGGTGCGTTACTGATGGCGATCTGCGTTGCCGTTAATATGACCGGTGCCGGTATTGCGCAATTCTGGGTAGCGTTGATTGCACTTGGCGTCGGCTGGAATTTTATGTTTGTCGGCGGGACGACGATGCTGACTGAGACCTACGAGCGGTCGGAACGAGCGAAGGTGCAAGCGACTAACGATTTTCTTGTGTTCGGAACAGTTGCTATCGCAAGCCTCTCATCAGGTGTGTTGTTCAATACAATTGGCTGGCAAGGTGTGAACCTTGCGGTTGTGGCGCCAATTGTTCTCATCCTCACTGTGACGATTTGGTTTCGAGTCGCCCATGCTGAAACAGCGTTAGCCGAATAGCGGTCCGTGCACCCGCAAAATTCTATTTTTTGTTGATGAAACGGCGAATTTGGTTAATTGCATGCTGTGATCAGTTGCCATTTTATCAACTGTCTGGCATCGTCCCGCGCGTTTTCGTTGCTTGTATATTCTAAGTATGCAGTTGATCAAATTAGACGAGTAAGTAAGCACTTCCGCAATTCAGAATCGCAATTTTAAAACATAGAAAAGAGGTTGTTCCGCAATGCTCACCTTCGTAGTCGTCTGTGGCATCCTTGCCTTATTGTATGGTGTGTTTACGAGCCGCGCAGTGCTCACCGCTGACGCGGGCAACGAGCGCATGCAAGAAATCGCCGTTGCCATCCAGGAAGGTGCAGCCGCCTATTTAAACCGGCAGTACACCACGATCGCTGTCGTAGGTGTGATCATCGCGGTCATTCTGTTGGTGCTTTTCAATTGGCATGTCGCCCTGGGATTTGTGATCGGTGCCGTGTTGTCCGGCGCGACGGGCTACATCGGCATGTATATCTCGGTGCGCGCCAATGTGCGGACGGCAGAGGCCGCCCGAAAGGGGTTGGCCGAAGGCCTGGCAATTGCGTTCAAGTCGGGGTCGGTCACCGGGATGCTCGTTGCCGGTTTGGCATTGCTCGCTGTTGCCCTTTACTTCATTGCCTTGCAGGCATGGGGTGTTGAAGGGCGTGAACTCACTGATCCACTTGTGGCGTTAGGGTTTGGCGCTTCGCTTATTTCGATATTCGCGCGCCTTGGCGGTGGAATTTTCACAAAAGGCGCAGACGTTGGTGCTGATCTGGTTGGTAAAGTAGAAGCCGGAATACCAGAGGATGATCCGCGTAATCCGGGCGTCATCGCTGACAACGTCGGAGACAACGTCGGTGATTGTGCGGGTATGGCAGCCGATTTGTTCGAAACTTATGTCGTCTCGATGGTGGCGACGATGGTGCTTGGTTCTATCTTCTTTGCCAATAGTTCCGCGGACATGGAAACAATCATTTTGTATCCGTTGACCATCGGCGCTGCTTGCATTGTTGCGAGCATTATCGGCATGTATTTCGTTCGGCTAGGTGCCTCGCAAAACATAATGGGGGCTCTCTACAAGGGATTCATCGCCTCGGCTGTTCTTTCGGCGATTGCCCTCTACCCGCTGACATATTGGGTTCTGGGGATGGGTGAAATTGGGACGAGCGGAGTGACAGGTATGGAACTGTTTTTCTGTGGCCTGATTGGACTAGCCGTTACAGGACTAATCATCTGGGTGACCGAGTATTACACGGGCACTATGCATCGCCCGGTACAGTCTGTTGCCAAGGCGTCGACTACAGGAGACGGCACAAACGTGATCCAGGGACTTGCAATATCTTTGGAGGCAACCACGCTCCCGGCGATCATTATATGTTTTGCGATCGTTTCGACCTTCATGTTGGGTGATCTGTATGGCGTTGCCGTCGCCGTTACAGCCATGCTGGCGATGGCGGGTGTCGTCGTCGCACTCGATGCCTATGGACCGGTTACAGATAACGCCGGCGGCATCGCAGAAATGGCGGATCTAGAGGAAAATGTCCGTAAAACGACCGATGCACTTGATGCAGTCGGCAACACGACAAAAGCTGTGACCAAGGGTTATGCGATTGGTTCAGCCGGCCTCGGTGCTTTGGTGCTGTTTGCGGTTTATACGCAGGATCTCAACTTCTTTATCGCGAATTCGGAGGACATGCCCTACTTCCGTGGCGTCGTGTTAGATTTTTCATTATCGAATCCGTTTGTTGTTGTCGGGCTGCTTGTCGGCGGCATGCTGCCCTATTTATTCGGCGCACTAGCCATGACCGCAGTAGGGCGTGCTGCCAGTTCGGTGGTGGTCGAAGTGCGGCGTCAATTCAAAGAAATTCCAGGTATTATGGAGGGGACCGGACGGCCGGATTACACCAGAGCCGTCGATCTTTTAACGCGTTCGGCCATCAAAGAAATGATCGTACCGTCGTTGCTTCCAGTTCTGGCGCCAATCGTGCTTTTCGGTCTGATCCAGTTAATCGCCGGCAAGTCGGCCGCATTTGCGGCACTAGGTGCGATGCTTCTTGGGGTTATTATCACCGGGCTATTTGTTGCCATTTCAATGACCGCTGGTGGCGGTGCTTGGGACAACGCGAAGAAATATATCGAAGATGGTAATTTTGGCGGGAAGGGATCGGAGGCCCACAAAGCGGCGATAACCGGTGATACGGTCGGCGATCCATACAAGGACACTGCTGGACCTGCCATCAATCCGATGATCAAGATCACCAATATTGTGGCGTTGTTGCTGCTCGCGTTACTTGCGCGTTAGGCCGATGCTCGAGGTTGGTGTTCGCACAAAGCGAGATGTGCGTCGATGAATTTCTATTTGTTAAAGCGGCCGATGTTACCCAAAATCTGTTCGATGAAGCCTAAAGAATGACCTGCAGTCGGCGTGGTTCGTTCGCTTAGGCTAATTTCGCGTAACGCGTCTTGATCGAGAACTTCGAGTTGCTCTACGACACCTTGGTCACTAAAGACTATGACGACGACTTTCTGTTCGATAATTTTTTCGCGGAAGAATGCAAACTGCGTCGTGTTCTGACCAATATAGTACCAAACACTGTCTTCGAATGTTCCCAGAGTAGAGGGTGCACCAAGGATCGAGCGCACATCATCCCGTTTGTGGACACCGACCGTTACTTGCGTCAACTTGATGTCAGACGGAAGATTGCCGCGGGGTGCTAACTTTGGCGAGCATGCTGCAATTGATGCAACAAAAACGACCATAAATACTCCGGCCAATAATCGGGCCGGAAGCGAAGGCGTCAAATTTGTACGAACGGTTTTGTAAGATTGGATGGGAATCATTGCCTTTTCGTGGGCGCAACAGAGTCGCCGAGTTGGGGGTAATTCCATGTATTAGCGGCTTGTTTCTTACGAACATTGCATCGCTGTCGCAACCTGTCAATTATGTCACGCAATAGGTGTCTGCAGCAGCGATGATTCCAATTTTGCGAAAATTCTTTATGGATACGGATGTTAAAGACGCCGCGTTGACTCTTTACGGTCAAATTGTTGAGCAGGCGCGTGTCCCTGAATTCTATAATTCGCTCGGCGTGCCGGATTCGCCCACAGGTCGATTTGACATGATTGCACTTCATGGGTTTCTCGTCTTGCATCGCTTGCGCAGCGACCAAGCGAGTGGCGATCTTGCGCAGGCGCTATCAGATACCATGTTTGCCGATATGGACAGAAACCTGAGGGAAATGGGCGTGGGAGATCTCAGTGTCGGCAAGCATATGAAAAAACTGGCAAGCCACTATTTTGGTCGAGTGATTGCCTATGAAACTGGTCTTGGGGGCACGGATGACCAGTTAGGTGATGCGTTACGGCGAAATTTATATGCCAAGGCTGAAGCTGCGCCGACCCAAGTTTCTGGAATGATCAGTTATGTCCGTGCCGCAGCTGCAGGCTTGCAGGGTCAGCCATATTCTGCGTTTAACGGCGGAACAGTCGAGTTCTCGCCTGTCTCATGCACATCGTGAGCGATGACCGTAAAGGAAGATAATCAGCACGAATTTTCTCGTTTGCTCAAATTGAACGAACTTGACCAGGCCAACGTGCAGCGCAAACTTTCGGCGAGCTCCACCGAACGGGTGGCACTGGCAAAGAGGTTTGACCTCGTTGAACTGCGCGGCCTAAGCGCTATTCTCGCGGCGGACCGGGTGCCCGACAGCTTGCTGGTACGTTTGACCGGATCACTCCACGCGGAAGTCGTGCAGTGTTGCGTCGTTACCCTTGAACTATTTGCTGCCGACGTGGATGCACATGTTGATGAACTTTTTGGTCCCGATACAGGTGCTATCGAAATCGTTGATACACCATATGATGAAGTTACGCTGCCGGAGCCATTTGACGGCGATGCAATCGACTTGGGTGAACTTGTTGCACAACAGCTGGCGCTGGTCCTTGATCCCTATCCGAGAAAAAGTGATATTATTGCGGAAGGGGTAATTTCTTCGGAAAAGCAATCTGGCTCAAATGAAGTTACCAACAAACCATTTGCCGAACTCGCGGAATGGCGTAAAATGCGCTAGTCTCGTTGGCAATCCGCTTGCCCCAGCGCCGGAATGAGTCTATTTACCCGGGCGTTATCCGGGCGTGTTTTCCCCTTCAGCTCGAGAGCTTTAACTTATGGCAGTCCCTAAACGAAAAACAACGCCGTCGCGCCGCAACATGCGTCGATCACACGATAGTTTACAAACGGTTCGACAGACCGAGTGCACTAACTGTGGCGAATTGAAACGACCTCATCATATTTGTCAGGCGTGTGGTCATTACGATGGCCGGGAGGTCGCAGAGGTGGCGAGCCTATAGGCTCGCCTCGCGGACACCTGTCGTAGGGCTGCGATGTAGTGACAAAGCGTCTGACAATTGCACTCGACGCCATGGGCGGCGATCTCGCTCCGACGATGGTTGTCGAAGGCGCTGCGCTCGCGGTAAATCGGTTTCCACACGTGGATTTCCTTTTCTTCGGCGATGAAGAACGTCTCGCGCCTTTAGTCGCCGCGCACCCGCACCTTTCTAAAACCTCGACAATCTATCATGCAGACGACGTTGTGACGGCTGATGACAAGCCGTCGGTCGCTCTTCGTTCACGCCGGCAATCGAGCATGAGGTTGGCCATTGACGCTGTCAAAGATAAGGGTGCGAATGCAGTTGTGTCGGCCGGCAACACTGGCGCCCTTATGGCAATTTCGAAAGTCGTTCTTAAGACCTTAGAAGGTATTGATCGTCCGGCAATTGCTTCGTCCTTTCCAACAGTGCGGGGTTCTACGTGCATGCTGGATTTGGGCGCGAATGTGCAATGCACCGCAGAGAATTTGGTCCAATTCGCTGTAATGGGTGAAGTTTTTGCGCGGACGGTCCTTGGCGTCGATAAACCGACGATCGGACTCCTGAATATCGGCGTGGAAGAGCTGAAAGGCCATTACGAAGTGCGCGAAGCCGCGGCAATACTTAGAGCTTCAGATTTGCCGATCGAGTTTTATGGATTTATCGAAGGTGACGATATTCCTGCTGGTACGGTAGACGTCGTTGTAACCGATGGATTTTCCGGCAATATTTCAATTAAGACGATGGAAGGCTCGGTCAGGTTTTTTGCTGACTTCATGCGTAATGCGCTGACCAGTAGTATTTTTGCGCGCATTGGTGCGGTTCTGGCGCGGGGTGCCATTGCGCGGATGCGGGCGCGGCTCGATCCCAGGCACCACAACGGTGCAATACTGATGGGGTTGAATGGAATCGTTGTGAAGAGTCATGGCGGTACCGACGCACTGGGCTTCGACCATGCGATTGAGGTTGCCGTCGGCATGGTAGATAATGATTTCTTTGCCAAGATGAGCCAAGATTTTGAGCGCTTGCAGGCCGATCAAGCTCATTCCGCCGCCGCAGCGGTCTCCTGAGGATGCTGCGGTCGCGTTTCGCTGGATACGGTGCATATCTGCCGGAGCGAATTATAACTAATAATGAGTTGGCCGAGCGCCTTGATACCTCCGATGAATGGATCAAACAACGTACTGGTATTAGCCAGCGCCACGTCGCGGCGGATGGCGAGTTTACGTCTCATCTAGCCACCAACGCCGCCCGCGACGCTATTGCAGACGCAAAAATTAGCATTGACGACGTTGATCTGCTCATCGTCGCAACGACAACGCCAGACAACACGTTTCCAGCGACCGCGGCGCGAGTCCAGGCTGAATTGGGCATGTTGCAAGGTGCCGCATTCGACGTCCAAGCCGTCTGCAGTGGTTTCATTTACGCGCTTGCTATGGCTGACAATATGATTCGATTGAGCCAGGCGACGACGGCGCTCGTCGTTGGTGCCGAGACATTTAGCCGAATTCTCGATTGGAATGATCGCTCTACATGTGTGCTCTTCGGTGATGGCGCAGGGGCGGTTGTCTTGCAGGCGGTTGAAGGCGATGGAACCAACCAGGACCGCGGTGTCCTCTCTACCCACCTATATTCGGACGGTCGCCTATATGATGCGCTCGTTGTCGATGGTGGACCGTCGTCAACAGGGACCACGGGCCACGTTCGGATGCAAGGTCGTGAAGTCTACCGCCAAGCTGTCACCCGCATGGTTGAAGGGGTCGATACGGCTCTTGCAACCAACGGCCTGACTGCACAGGATGTTGATTGGCTCGTCCCGCATCAAGCGAATATCCGCATTATGGAACATGTCGGCGAAAAACTTGGGATCCCGCGCGAAAAAACCATCGTAACAGTACAGAATCAAGCCAACACATCAGCCGCAACGATTCCGCTCGCCCTGGCGCAAGCAGCATCCGATGGTCGGCTCGAAGCCGGGCAAATCGCGGCGCTTACAGCTATGGGTGGTGGATTTACGTGGGGGGCAGCCCTTATTCGGCTCTAGGACTGTCTTTCTCAGACCATAATTTGGTGCTAATTTGTCACGTCTGTCGTTTCCAGCATGCATCAAGCACGCTATCCATCCCTTTGTAATTGACGGATTTCTCCCTCAAGGGTACCGTTAGAAAAATAGTGTTGGGGGAAGAATGCCGGGAGATACCGTTACGCGGGCGCAGTTGAGCGAGGCCGTCTATCATGAAGTCGGTCTTTCGCGCAACGAATCGGCAGATCTGGTTGAGTCCATCCTATCCGAAATGTCCAAGACGCTTGCACGTGGCGAGATGGTCAAGATCTCATCATTTGGTAGCTTTTCGGTGCGCAGCAAAGGCCAGCGTATTGGGCGCAACCCCAAGACTGGTGAGGAAGTCCCGATTCTGCCACGGCGTGTGCTCGTATTTCGCCCGAGTCATGTGCTGAAGAATCAAGTGAATACCACGCCGAGCAAATGAAGGCGGACTGGTGGCGATAAACGCGCCGACAGGCG
>CAVOAK010000040.1:0-21719 GCA_963693665.1 Alphaproteobacteria bacterium
GAAATCTGTCTCAAATATTATTCCCATGATTGACGACGGGAGGCTGTGCCCGTCATGCTCTGCCGCATGTTTGCGCCAATTTATGACGCCGGATTTGTCGTGGACACGACAATCATCGCGGCTATCGCTCTGCTGGTCGATGGCGTCGTCGGTGATATGAACTGGTTGTTCTCGCGGATTGCGCACCCCATTGCGATACTTGGGCGCATGATCGGCCTGTTTGATCACCGCCTCAATCGCGAGGATCGCGGCGAAATGACGCGGCTAATTCGCGGCCTGGTCGTAACGCTGTCCATTATCGCGTTTGCTACGTCTGTTGGTTTGTTGGTGTCTTGGCTAGCTCGGACGGCGCCATTTGCATGGCTCATCGAAGTTATTGCAGTGGTTATCCTGCTCGCGCAACGTAGCCTCTACGATCACGTGCTCGCCGTCGCACGTGCGCTTGGCAAGTTTGGACTTGCAGAGGGCCGCGCGGCTGTACGGCACATCGTTGGTCGGAACCCGGCAACGCTCGACCGTCACGGTATTGCACGGGCTGCTATCGAATCGCTTGCAGAAAATTTTGCCGACGGTGTTGTCGCACCGCTCTTTTGGTATCTCGTCCTCGGCCTTCCCGGCATGTTTGCCTACAAGGCGATCAATACGCTCGACAGCATGATCGGCTATCGGTCACCGAAATATGCGAGCTTCGGCCATGTCGCCGCGCGGCTAGATGATGCTGTAAATTGGATGCCTGCTCGTTTTGCAGCGTTACTAATCGCTGTTGCTGCACTATTTGCACCGACTGCAAATCCATTGCACGCTCTACGGGTTGTTTGGCGCTACGCAAAGCGACACCCTTCGGTTAACGCGGGGTGGCCGGAAGGTGCGATGGCAGGCGCACTTGACCTCTCGCTTGGCGGACCCCGCCGTTATCCGGGCGGCGTGAATGAGGCGGTGTGGATCGGCGATGGTAACCCCCGTGTTCGCGTGGAGGATATCCGCAGGGCGCTTCTTCTCTTTGGAATTGCTTGCTTGCTAAATGGACTCGTCGTCATTGGTCTTGTGATGTTTCGACTTACTTAAGCACGCGCCACGTTCAGCAAAGCATCAAGATCCATATTAGTTTCGATGTGTCGCGCCAATGAATCCAAAGTTGCTTCGACACGTGCTTCGTGAGCTTCGCCGGGAAGCCGTCCTTGACGCAACTGATCCAAAAAAAAGCTTCTGAAAGTATCGCTGCTAAAAAGCCCGTGGACGTAGCATCCCATGGTTAGTCCACTGGCTGAAACGGCACCGTCTGGTCGGTCATCGTCAAGTAGCAGCATGGACCGGGCGAGGCCGTCTCCTTGTGTGACGCCCATATGCATCTCATAGCCGGATATTTTTGTGCCGCTTGCGCAGTGAGTTCCTTGAACATGGCCAAGCGCCTTGGTGTCGGAAATTTCCGTGTCGATATCGAGAAGGCTGAGGCCTGGAACCGGTCCTGAAGCGGCGCCTTCTCTGCCAAATCGATCGGCGATTGTCTGTCCGAGCATCTGAAACCCGGCGCACAGGCCAACGACGATCCCGCCACGTCTCGAATGAGCAAGGATATCGACGTCCCACCCGCTGGCGCGCACGTTTTTCAGATCGTCGAGTGTGGATTTGCTCCCGGGCAAAATCACGACGTCGGCGTTTGCTGGTATGGTTTCGCCCGGTTGAATAAACCTCACATTGACATCCTCTTCCGCTACGAGTGGATCGAGGTCGTCAAAATTGGCAATACGGGGAAGTTGTGGAACGATAACATTAATCGCGCCGTTTTTCTTAGGCATCGCCTGTCGCTGAAGGGCGACAGCGTCCTCCGACGGTAGTATCCAGGCATCCTCAAACCAGGGAACGACACCCGCACATAGAAACCCGGTTCGCGCTTCAATTTCGTCCAATGCAGGTTGAAGCAGCGTTTTGTCGCCACGGAATTTGTTAATAATAAACCCGGATATCAACGCACGCTCGTCGTCGTCGAGAAGTGCGTGAGTGCCAACAATGCTTGCAATCGCCCCGCCACGGTCAATGTCGGCGACAAGAAATACGGGGACCTGGGCGGCCAATGCAAAGCCCATATTTGCAATATCTCCAGCACGTAAATTGATCTCGGCTGGGCTTCCGGCGCCCTCTACCAAGACAAGATCGCCCTCGTCGGTCATATGGTGAAAACTTCCGAGGACTTTCTCCATGAGTTTAGGTTTCATCTCATGATAGTCACGCGCGTTGGCGTTGGCGAAAACACGGCCACGAACAACGACTTGCGCGCCTTTGTCCGATTGTGGTTTCAGAAGCACAGGGTTCATGTGAATGGATGCAGCGACGCCGCAGGCCCTTGCTTGCAAGGCTTGGGCGCGCCCAATCTCACCGCCGTCGGCGGTGACAGCGGCATTGTTCGACATGTTTTGTGGCTTGAAGGGCCGAACGTTCAGTCCGCGTGACGTATAGGCGCGGGCCATGCCGGCAACCAACAGGGATTTACCAACGTCAGATCCCGTGCCCTGTAACATCAGGGTTTTAGCAGGTCCTGTCATAGCCCGAGGATCACCAAAACTTCAAAAAATATTAAATGAAGGCGCGGTGATCCAAACCGCCGATGCCGTCCTATTTGCCGATCGCTGACAACGATCTGCGCAGAGCGTCCGCTTGTGGATTGCCAAATCGACCTTCGATGACAATGCCACGAGGCGTTGCGGTATCGTCTTTGTAGTAACCATTGTTCCAGTCATCGCGTTTCGCGATCAACGCACCCTCGATGCTGCCGCCGATAAAGACGCCCTTTGCCACCGAGTAGGAGATGATATCGGTGCCAAGGCTGCCTGCGGTGGCCGCCTCCATGCCGCCGCCGATTGGACCAATTGCGGCATTGATCTCGCCACCAACTTTGACCTGCCGGTCGAGGATTGAGGCTAAGCCCTTATCGGTGAGGACAATGAGAAGAAGCTCCGAAGTTTGTGCACCGAACTGCAGCCCAATACTTCCCGCACCCATTGTGAGGAATGTAGGATAGCTCCATTCGCCTGAAGCCGCGCGGGCTAGCAACACGCCGCTACCGCCTTCACCACCGAGAAAGAATCCACCCTTGAAGAGTGTCGGGATGACGACAACGGCTTTTGCCTGACCCAAATAGCTATGTACATTGGCGCCAAACTCACTGTGGGCGGCCAGCTTTTCAACGGTGAACCGTGCTTTTTCCACTAACTCTTCTTGCTCGGTTGCTGCAAAGGCCGGTACCGACGTGGAGACTGCTGCAGCCAATAGAATCGCGACAAATCTAATCATAATCGGAACGCTCCTCATCAGATAATTCTTGGTGGTACTGAGTAGCAGGATGACGTCAAAACTCTATCCCGACCTGGGCTTTTACGCCGTCCCGAAATGGATGTTTCACTTGTTCCATTTCGGTTACGAGGTCCGCAAGATCCACAAGCGGTTGCTTCGCATTGCGTCCAGTAACGACAACGTGCAAGTCCTTCCGTTTCCTGATCAAAACCTCCAATACGTCATCTAGTGGCAGGTACTCGTATCGTAACACTATATTTAGCTCATCTAGGATAATCATCTTATAGGATTGATCGTCCATCATCATTTTTGCCATTTTCCAGGCTGTGCGCGCTGCGTCGATGTCGCGCTGACGGTCCTGAGTGTCCCAGGTGAATCCCTCGCCCATCGCCTTGATGGTGCATAATTCGGGAAATTTCTCGAACACATCCCGCTCGCCCGTTTTCCAGACGCCCTTCACAAATTGCACGATACCGACCCGCATGCCATTACCAATGGCACGAACCGCAAGACCCATGGCAGCTGTGGATTTGCCTTTGCCCTTGCCTGTATGGACGATGATAAGGCCTTTTTCTTTGGTTTTTGTGGCGATCATCCTGTCCCGCACGGCCTTTTTTTTGGCCATCTTCTCAGCGTGGCGCTGGTTGATCTCCTCTAGTGTCATACCGGCGGTTTTCACAAAACGGGTTCCTTCTCGGTCGTCACCGACATCTTGCTCGCAAGTGTCTCCAGCATACGGTAACTCAAGTTTGAGCGCGGGCGCCACAACTCCCGGTCCTGTGCTTCTTTCAGGCGAGAGGCCATTTCCGCCAATGCCGCAGGATTGTGACGTTCAATGAACTGCCGTACCACATCGTCCATGATGTAGGCGTCGAATACGGCATCGAAATGATGATCTTCAACGCAGCGTGCAGAGGCGGCGAAGGCGAAAAGGTAATCGACGGTCGCTGCCATTTCAAAAGCGCCTTTGTAACCGTGCCGCATAACACCGCTTATCCATTTCGGATTAACGACACGGGCACGTACAACCCGTGCGACCTCTTCTTGGAGGGAACGGATTCTTGGGCGAGACGGCAAGGAGTGATCATTGTGATAAACGCTCGGCTGCTGACCGGAAAGGACGCGAACCGCGGCCGTCATACCGCCTTCAAACTGGTAGTAGTCGTCGGAATCGAGCAGGTCGTGCTCGCGGTTATCCTGATTTTGGATTACAGCGTCAATGCGGGCCAGGCGCGTCTCGAAATGACGGTGTGCAGGCGCACCTTCTTGCCCGCTGCCATAGACATAACCGCCCCAGGCAACATAGGCGCGCGCCAAATCTGCGTCGCTTTCCCAACCATTTTCGTCGATAAGCGCCTGCAAGCCAGCTCCATATGCGCCAGGTTGCGACCCGAATACCCTCGATGCTGCCCGTAAGAGAGCGTCGTCTAGGTTTGTGCCCTGCTCAACTAGTCGCTCGGTTTCCCTAATTACTTCTTGGGCAAGCGGGTTGTCACGGGAACCTTCATCAAGGGCGGCAACGGCGCGCACCGCAGAATCGAATAAATCGATCAAATTGGCAAAAGCGTCGCGAAAAAATCCGGATATTCGGAGCGTAACATCAACACGGGGTCGATCCAGAATATCCAGTGGCAGAACTTCAAAACCAGTAACGCGCCGCGAGGCCGCGTCCCAGGTCGGTCGTGCGCCGATGAGCGCCAAAGCCTGGGCGATATCGTCGCCGCCGGTACGCATGTTGGACGTGCCCCAGGCACTTATCGCTAGACTTGTTGGCCAGTGACCGTTGTCCTGCGCGTAGCGTTCCACCAGCATTTGAGCGGATTTCCAACCAAGCTGCCAGGCCGCTGGTGTCGGCAGGACGCGGGTATCGACGGAATAGAAATTTCGCCCGGTCGGCAACACGTCGGGACGGCCACGCGTCGGAGCACCAGACGGGCCCGGCATCACAAAGCGGCCACCGAGGCCCGTTAGAAAGCCGTTGATCTCGCCGGCAGCGCAGGCTTGGACTGCTGGGCGTATCTGTTCGTTCACCACCTTCATTACCGACAAGGTTCTCTCGCCATCACTCGTCGGTGGTGTTTCTCCGCGGACCATGCTGTGCGCAAGGACCTCTAGTCGCTCGACGGTATCTCCGGCTGTGCGCCAGAGTTGGTTAGGATCAACCTGACACAGGCAATCAGGACGCGGTCCGTTCCAAGGATCGCTCATCACGCAGTCGAGCGGATCGAAATCGAGATCGAGATCATCTGCAAGTGCGCGAATTAGTGAAGCCTCACCTTCATTGGTGCCGCGTGGCGCTCGCGCCAATGCCACGACAAGGTCGCAAAGCAAGTCATCTTGCGGTGTTTCACCAAAAATGTGCAGGCCGTCGCGGATTTGCATTTCCTTAAGTTCGCACAGGTAGTTATCGATTGCCGTCAAAGTCTCGGCTTCGCCAGCGTCCCGTGTGACGCCACAATCCTTGTCCAGCCCAGTTGATTGAGCGAGCTCCATAATCTGTGTGCCGAGTAATTTAAGCCGCCTTGGGTCAACCCCCGCGGCCTCGTAATACTCGTCGACAAGCTGCTCCAGGTCTTTTAGCGGTCCATAACTTTCCGCACGCGTCATGGGCGGCGTCAGGTGATCGATGATGACGGCCTGGGATCGGCGTTTGGCCTGGGTGCCCTCGCCCGGGTCGTTGACGATGAATGGATAGAGATGCGGCGTTGGCCCGAATACGGCCTCGGGGAAGCATGTCTCTGACAGGGCGACTGCCTTGCCGGGCAACCATTCGAGATTGCCATGCTTGCCCATGTGGACCACGGCATCCGCCCTAAACTCGTGGCGAACCCATGCGTAGAAAGCGAAATATCCGTGAGGCGGCACAAGAGCCGGGTCATGGTAACTCGACTGTGGATCGATATTGTATCCGCGTGCGGGCTGTAACCCGACGGATATGTTACCGAAGCGAAGTGCTGGAATTGCAAAGGCTCCGCAATCGGTTCGACCGGGTTGAAAAAGCGGGTCCGCTTCCGGACCACCCCAACGTTCGGTGACTTGGTTTTGGATAGCCTTTGGCAGAGCTGAAAAATGCATCTCATAGTCGCTGAGTGCGAAAGTCTCGTTAACTTTGCGGCCAGCAACTGCCGCGTTGGTTGGTCCGTCGACAAGCTGCTGAATTAACGTGTCACCGTTGTTTGGAATTTTCTCTACTTCGTAGCCGGCATTCTGGAGCGCGCGGAGCGCCGAAATAATGCTAGCAGGCGTGTCGAGACCGACGCCGTTGCCGATGCGGCCGTCGCGGTTTGGGTAGTTTGCCATTATGAGTGCGATATGGCGGTCCGCAGGCGGTTTCCGGCGCAGGTGGCTCCATGATGCGGCCAACGCAGCGACGAAGTCGCAACGGTCTAAGATCGGAACATATTCAACAATGTCGGTTTGGGTCAGTTCGTCGCGCGCCTGGCGTCCCTTGAACGAAACAGCTCGTGAGAGGATGCGTCCGTCGACCTCCGGGAGTGCCACGTTCATGGAAATATCGCGGGCGCCGAGCCCGCGGGTCCCAGTTCGCCAACTTTCTTCGTTGCCTCCGGAAAAAACCACCTGCAGGATTGGGCAATCAGCGGCTACGAATGGTGAGTCTGCGGTTCTTGCTCCAGGTGCGGCGAGAGAAAAGCCCGTGGCGTTGAGGACGATATCCGGCATTGACGTATCCACGATCTCGCGGATTAGAGCATCTGCAATCGGATCTTTGAGGCTTGCGACATACAGGGGAATGGCGTTTAGATTTTGTTGTCTTAAGCTTGCTATCAGCGCATCGATGACAGCGGTATATCCTGCCTGGATGAGCGAACGGTAAAACGTAAATATAGCTGTAGGCCATTCGGAATGCCGCGGTATGTCTTGTAATCCAGGCTGGGCAATTTCCGGCCAATACAGCCCTGCCCGCAGCAGATCTACAGGTTCTCTCCAACCTATTGTGTCTGCGCCATTGCTTTTGGCATCAACATTGATCAGCGTCGCGGCGTAGCGCAGTAAATTGTTGGCATTCTCTGGCCCACCTTGTATGCAGTATTGCAAAACTCGATGGGATTGCTGTTGCGGCAGCGTAGACAGCCCCTGAAGCTCGGGGTCCGGCTGATCGTCTCCAGGCAACAAAGCTAATGCGATACTGTTTTTGCGACAGCACGCGGTCAGACGTTCGATGCCGTACGGCCAATATCCGCGTCCACCGAGCACTCTGACGATGACGAGCTTTGCTTGGCTCACTACATCCTCGACATACAGATCTACCGAAAGATTGTGTCCGAGCTGCATAAGATTTGCGAGCCGCAGGCTGGGCGTTGATGGATCTTCATCCAATCGTCGATGTTGGGCGGCAGAAAGGCTGGCTATCTCGCTATCGGCGGCTGTAAGAAAGACGATATCGCTAGGCGATTGGCCGAGGTCAATTGCTTCCGCACCGTCGTCAACTGTTCCAGGCTGGGCCGCGAGCAGATGCATGCGAAACTATCTTCTTTCTGAATTTTAAGCTCGGCGTCAGGTTACCTAACCGAGCATGTTGTCATCTTTGGCTGGCGCCTAAATCAGGCGGCCAGCCAGCCATCGATTGCAACGGCGATCGATGGAATGTCAAACCCCGTTTCGGCAATAAAGACAATCCGCGTCCGCCGCTCCTCCCCTGGAAGCCAGTCGCGGTCAAAGTAACGCTCGATACGCGGACCAACGCCTTGGATAACCTCGCGCCGATCCCGGCCAGGGCGATCAATGAAGCCTTTAATTCGCAGGATGTCGTGGGTTTGGACAATCTCGATCAACTGTGCTTGCAGTAAATCTGCATCGTCGATGGGGCCGAGCTCCAAAGTAAAACTGTCAAAATCATCATGATCATGCTTGCCGTCAACGCCATCATGGTGCGACGGCCGGGAGTTCAAATCTGCTTCTGCTTCTGCCCCTAACCCCAACAATAACGCCGGAGCGACCAGTGCGTGAGCCGCTGTGACAACTGACACGCCATTGCGTGCGCGCTCGGTGACACTGCTGGCGACTCGGTCGAGTGCTACCTGGTCCAGCAGATCTGCCTTGTTGAGGATGATCATGTCAGCGCACGTCAATTGATCTTCATACACTTCCTCCAGGGGAGTGTCGTGGTCGAGCATTGGATCGTTGGTTCGCTGTTTCTCAACCGCTACCTGGTCATGTGCAAACCGCCCCTCGTTGACAGCGTCGGCGTCGATCACGGCGATGACACCGTCAACTGTGACCTTCGCCTTTATCTCGGGCCAATTGAACGCTTGTACGAGCGGCTTTGGCAGTGCAAGGCCCGATGTCTCGATGAGGATGTGATCGGGTAACTCATCGCGTGCGAGCAGTTTTTCCATCGCCGGCACAAAATCGTCTGCGACCGTGCAACATATGCATCCATTGGCGAGTTCGACCACGTCGTTCTCGTCGCAACCCTCGATGCCACACCCCAAGAGGAGCTCTCTATCAACGCCCAGAGCGCCAAATTCGTTAATCAGGAACGCAAGCCGTCGGCCGCCGTTGTTTTCGATAATGTGGCGAATCAAGCTGGTTTTACCGGCACCGAGAAATCCAGTGATAACGGTCGCAGGAATGCGCTGGGCCATGTTTACTCCTTGTTCATTTCGGTGATTTTAGCGTGATCGGCAGGCCGGCGGTGATAAAGACGACATAGTCCGCACTCGCGGCAATCTGTTGGTTAAGGCGACCCGCGTGGTCTCGAAATGCCCGCGCCAGTGCATTGTTTGGCACTATGGAAAGGCCGACCTCGTTAGATACGAAGACGACGGGTCCTGCGAGGTCATTGAGCTGATTTTCAAGTTCTGACAATTCGCGCGTCACGTCTTGCTCGTTTAGCATGAGATTGCTGAGCCAAAGTGTGAGGCAGTCGACAAGAACTGGCCGCATAGGATCGGCAAGCTTTTTAAGTGCGCCAGCGATCTGCAGCGGCTCTTCGACTGTGTGCCATTGCAGACCACGGCGTTCACGATGTTCGAGAATTCGAGCCGTCATTTCTGCGTCTGCGGCGGTTGCAGTGGCGAGGTAGGTTGCGCCGTCCCACACGTTATCGAACTGTTGTTCTATAAGTGCCTCTGCCCAGGCGCTCTTGCCGGACCGCGCACCGCCAAGAACCAGGGTAACTGGCGGTAGTTCAGAAACTAAATCGGCTTTTGGGGTGAAAGCTGGAACCATGAGATCAAGCTAGCAGACAGACGACAATAATGCAGTGTCGTTGCAGTGGGTTGTTCCTTAATTGAGTCGTCTAATTGGACCAAACCCGGAAATGGATCCGTTAATTTGGTGTAGTATTCCGTTACGCGCCACAATGTTGAAGATCACCGTGCCGCCGCCTGCAATATTGAAGGGCGAAATGCGTACTAATCCGTTGTCGATTGTTGCGCTGTCAGGGTTGATCGTTGCTGTTCGGTGCGCCTCCCCAGTAGTGGCAACGAGGAGTTGCGCCTGATCTTCGAATTCGACGGTAATCGGAGACTCAAAATCTGCGGGCTCGACCGCTGTGGTACCTAGATTGAAAATTCCCAACCGAATGAGTTGTATTCCATCAATGGAAGACAATTCGTCGAGATCGCTAAATTTGCTGCGCAGGTCCGCGGACGCTTTTTTGAGTGGCTCAGCCAGCCACTCATAGGCGACGTCGCGTTGTGGCCGCTGCATGAGCTCCGGGCGTTTGCGTCGTCGTCGAAGCATAATCGCAAACCCGCAGATAAGGGCGAGCAGAACAGCGAATGTTGCGAAGTCGAGGCCGACATTTTGAAACTGCATTGTTCAGTTCTCAGTTTCGTCGCTCGATAGCCTCAGCGCGAAGGTCGATTAATAGTTACTACGCGCCAAGCCGCGCCGTTTCCATCATCGTCAATATAATCGAGGCGCGTTAAGGAAAGGTTGTCGATGCTAAGTGCAAGTACAGCCTCTGGATCGAGACCAAGTGCGAGCGCAGCAGCAGAACGGATTGTCCCACCGTGAGCGACAGCCACCACATCCCGACCGGCATAAGTCGCTGTCATGCGGATTACCGCTGGCACGACACGGGCAATTACATCGGCGAAACTTTCGCCGAGAGGTGGTCGTTCGAAAGCCGGAGATAGCCAATGCCGATGGAATAAGTCGTCACGCAAATTTGCAAATTCATCGTATCGCATGCCCTGCCAATCGCCAAAGCATTGTTCACGAAATGCCGGTTCGACGATTGCTTCGGGGAGGTCAAGGCCCGCGGTCATGATTGCATCAGCTGTCTGAGTAGTTCGTTGCAAGTCACTCGTTGCCAATACGGCGCCGCTTGGCAAAATTTTCGCCAGCGTTGCAAATGCATCGTCGTCGCTACAGTCCGCAGGTACGTCTTCTTGACCGTAAATACGCCCATCGTTGGACGTAACGGGGGCATGTCGTACCCACCACCATCGGGTTACATCATTCAACATCACGGCCAATCCTCTAAACCAATGCAACGGCGCCCAACAGAACGACAATCTCAACTGATTGCTGGACTGCGCCTAACAAGTCGCCGTTATAGCCACCGAGAAATCGCCGCGCTAGACGGCCTCCGAGCCACGCAGCCATCACGGCCAAAGCCAAGACAATAATTCCTTGTGTCGGACCCAAACAGAGGACCGACAAAACACCTCCGAAGACAGCAGAAATTGCAGCTGTTCCAGTCGAAGGCTTGCCAACCGCCGCCGCAACGCCCGTCACACTTGCGAGCTCAACCCTAGACATAATCCACGGCAAGATGCCTCGAGATAAGCTGCCCGCGGCAATGAGTGCCGCTGCAACCAGCCAGGGGTCTGAGAGAGCTGTGAGCGCGCCTACTCTCGCCAAGACGCTCAATAAAAGCGCTAATCCGCCGAAGACGCCTATTTGGCTGTCGCGCATAATCGTCAGGCGCGCAGCTGCCGTGGTTCCTCCGCCGATGCCATCGGCAGTGTCAGCAAGCCCATCTTCATGAAGGGCGCCCGTGATAAGAATGGTCGCACCAAGTGCAATCAAGGCTGAAATAAACGGTGGCATACCGATGAAGCTTGCGAAGCCGAATACCAACCCTCCGATTAAGCCGACGACGGCGCCGATAAATGGGAAGATGCGGGCAGCAGTAGAGAGATTGGTGTGGAGTTGTTCGGATCGCCCAATTTGTATGCGCGTCAGAAAGCGCGTTGCCGCGACGATGTCACTGCGCCAGCGGTCGATATTTTCAGGCATGCCGTTGGCGGATTGCATGTAGGGTTGCACTCAAATAATTAGGGCGGCTTGTCGGCGCAACTAATACGCCGAGATACGTGAAGATGACAGGTAGGTATTGTGGCGACTACAGGCGCAACGGCAAACTTCGAAGAAATTCACTCACTAGTGGCCAGCTTGCCGGGACCGGATCGGCAAGCAGCAGACCAAGTACGTGCCCGAGAGCACGAACTCATTAAGCCGCCCGGCGCACTTGGCCGCCTCGAAGATTTGGCCGAGTGGCTGGCTACATGGCAGGGCTGCCATCCGCCGCGCATTGTTCGCGCCCGCGTCGCGGTCTTTGCTGGAAATCACGGAGTGGCGAAACATGGGGTGTCTGCTTACCCGTCAACGGTTACAGCGCAAATGGTGAAAAACTTTCAGACGGGCGGTGCTGCGGTGAACCAACTCTGCGCCCTGATGGACGCGGAGCTCAATGTCTATGAAATGGCGCTTGATCAGCCGACCGGCGACATCTTGTCCGAACCTGCGATGAGTGAAGAGGAATGTGCACGGTCACTTTCGTACGGGATGATGGCCGTAGAGGATGGATTGGATGTTGTTTGTCTTGGTGAGATGGGTATTGCCAACACTACCAGTGCCGCAGCCCTTTGCCTTGCCCTGTTTGGTGGCACAGCACAGGACTGGACGGGCCCGGGTACTGGTGTGGCCGGCTCTCAACTTGACCTCAAAACGACCGTTGTTGGCGATGCGGTAAAGTTGCACGCGCCGTTCCTAGAGAACCCGCTCGAAATACTTCGTCATCTTGGTGGTCATGAACTTGCTGCCATCGTTGGCGCAATTATTGCGGCGCGCATGGCTCGCGTGCCGGTAATCCTCGATGGATACGCCTCGACCGCGGCTGCGGCTGTCGTCCACAAATTGGTGGACGGTGGTCTCGACCATGTTGTCGTTGGCCATTTATCCGCCGAACCGGCGCATGCTCGTTTGCTCGAACAAATTGGAAAAAAGCCGATTCTCGATCTTGGCATGCGCCTTGGTGAGGCGTCTGGTGCTGTGCTTGCGCTCTCACTTTTGCGTAGTGCCGCAGCTTGCCATGGAGGTATGGCAACGTTCGCCGAGGCGGGAGTCAGTGAGAAAACCTAATGCGGCTCACTCGCCAATTTGCAGCAATAAGCCACGTTGCCGGGCAACACGAAACGAATAGAGGAAAGCGGCTAACCCAATAGTCAGGTAGAGCATATTCAATGCCATTGCCTGTGCCAGCAGTTCGCCGTGAAACTCATTCTTAAACAGCACCGTGCGCATGCCCTCGAATACATAGGCCGGCGGCATCGCCCAGGCGATCGGTTGTAGCCAACCCGGGAGCACTGACACCGGATAGTAAATTGCGCTGATTGGCGCGATCGCAAAGACGGCAAGCCAGGCAAAACTCTCCGCACCAAGCCCCGCGCGCAAAATGACCGCCGTTATCATCATGCCAAGGGCCCAGCCAAAAACCAGAAGGTTTATGAAGAAGGCTATCAACGGAAGGCCGATTTCATATATCGAATAGTGGTAGAGCGGAATCGCGACCAATGTTGCCGGAACAACGCCGAGCAGTGTCCGCAGCAAGCTTATGCACGTCAGACCAGCAATCATTTCATATGGCCTTAAAGGGCTCACAAAGAGATGTCCGAGGTTGCGCGACCACATCTCTTCAAGAAACGAAATCGAATACCCCATCTGGCTGCGGAACAAAATATCCCAAAGCAGCACCGTGGCAATGAGCACACCACTGGCTTCGGCCACCCAGGAGGAATTGGTCAGCAGATGCTTTGTGATGAAGCCCCAAAGGATAAGCTGGAACATTGGCCAGTATATGAGCTCCAACATCCGCGGCCACGACCCAACGAGAAGGTACACATAGCGTAGGACCAAAGCAGATATGCGCCGTGCGGAAACAGGGCGGTCGTGTATGCGCATTACACTGGTCGATTTGTCTGATGTGTTCGTTGACATCGCGCTAGGCGGCCGCTTCACGATTGCGAGCAATGTCGAGGAAAACTTCTTCGAGCGTCTGCCGGCCATAACGGTCAATTAGGTCAGCTGGCGAGCCTTCGTCTTCGATACGGCCCTGACGTAACATGAGGACATGGCTGCACATCCGTTCGACTTCGGCCATGTTGTGGCTGGCCAGTAGGATCGCCGCGCCAGTTCGTTTTTGATAGGATTCCAGGTAGCTCCGAATCCAGTCCGCTGTGTCTGGGTCTAGGCTCGCCGTGGGTTCGTCGAGCAATAGAAGTTCAGGTTCGTTCAGAAGCGATTTGGCAAGCATTACACGCGTTTTTTGCCCTGCTGAGAGCGTCCGATACTGGCGGTCCATCAGTGCTTAGAGGTCAAGATCCTCAGCAATTGTCTCAAGCCGATCACGGATCCGATAGAGCCCGTAAAGCATCGCATAGACCGTTAGATTCTGTCGGACCGTGAGCCGTTGAGGTAAATCGATATAGGGCGATGAAAAACTCATACGCCCAAATGCTCGATAGCGATTTCGAAGCATATCCTCGCCAAACACACGGATTGTGCCAGTTGTCGGCAAGAGAAGGCCGAGAAGCATCGATATTGTGGTGGATTTTCCGGCCCCGTTTCCGCCTAACAGCGCAGTGGTTGACCGGGCAGGGAGCAAAAAACTTACATTGCTGACGGCTACAATTTCGACTTGAATGACGGGGGTTTCGTGTGTCACGGGCACTCTATATGCGGCAGCCCGTCGACCTTCGCGGCGTCGTTCAAGCCGTTGCACAAAATCAAGCAGCAGATAGGCTTGGCTTGCCTGATTCTCTTGGCGCATCTTCTTCTCAATTCAGCGAAGAGAACAGTTGAGTCGGATAGTATCGACTGAGTAGCTGCCTCGCAAAACTAAAACGGTCCGGTAACCAGGAAGACGGAGAATCGAATTTCCGCAAATCGCAACAACAGTTATGAAACAGCTCTACTTATGTATCCACCATTTTGTCTCGTTGATCGAATAGATGGGCTTGTAATGGGTGATGCGACCGGCGCTGACGACTTGCTTGATTTGGTTGTCTAGGATCAATGCCTTGCCATCAAGATAGACAACTAAGACAGCGTGGGGAACTTTGAGATTGAGGTCCTGCACGATGGCAATACGCATTTGATCCTTGTCAAATCCGAGATGCGATAGCGATATGTATTTTGTGATCGCGTAGTCTTCGCAGTCGCCGCTTTTATTGAAAAATTGAGCGGGCGTCGCCCAATAATTCTTTTTTCGGTACACTCTCTGATCAATCTTATAGAGCCACCTATTTACGTATCCATTGACCTTAGCCAATTGTTCGCTTGGCGTATCTTTGGCTATTTGCTTGAGAAATATGCGCCAGCGCGTGATGTGATATTTTTCAACAGCTGACGGCTGACATTTGTTGAGCTCAGATGGTTCCTCTTTGAGGTAGCGATCAAGTGTCTCGCCCCATTTGGTGAATTTTCCAAGTTTTGTTGAGGATTTTTCCGTTGTGCCGAATAGTTTTACCGGTGCGGCTGTCGCCGCATGAAGCGGACTTGCTGTTATTGATATGACGACAGTTGCAAGCAGAGCCACCGCCGCATTAAGTGACACCATCCGCACCATTTGAGATCCAATCCGTCCGCCATCAGATCACCTTTGCGAGATATGCAGACCTCTGCAGACCTATTTAAACAAACGCTATAAGCGGAATATAATAGTGTTTAATAGATTTTTCATCGTCCAACGACGATAAGTTCCTGTAGTTCACAAGCATTTGAGCCGACAAGAAACGTCGCAGCCAGGGGTTTTTTTGGGTATTTCGTTACTGACACAACTGAATTTAGTGGCTTTTCGCTCTTTGGCTTCTCACTAAAAATGATTCTGACAGGCGCTGCGCTCGTCATTGCTACAGTCGTTCGGTGAGGCGACATCGCAATGACGGCATAGGAATGTCTGTGATATTACTCCTCACATCGTACAGGGCGCGTGCGCTACCCGTGCCGTGCCACCAAATACACAAGTTTATGCGATTTCTATCCCTGAACAGTCGCTGACCAAAGAATACACAACTCCAGAGCTGACACCATGAGTGATACATCTGAACTTTTAACGCTGATCGAAAAGCTCGATAAAGGCCAGGTTCTGTGCGTCGGCGATGTGATATTGGATCGCTTCGTTGAAGGGTGCGTGACGCGAATATCGCCAGAAGGGCCGATTCCCGTATTAGCGGTTGAGCGTGAGAGTGCGATGTTAGGCGGGGCCGGTAACGTCGTTCGAAACCTCAGCTCGTTTGGCGCATCAGTCGAATTGGTTGCTGTCGTTGGCGTCGACGCCGCCGGAGATGAAATTGCGGCCCTGCTAAAAGTAGAGGCACTGGCGCAGACCCATCTGCTGCGGATTGCAGGCCGCAAGACATCCATAAAGACCCGCTACCTGGCGGGTGGCCAGCAGCTACTGCGAGCCGACCGGGAAAGTTGTGAAGAACTGAATGCGGCCGATTGTGATAGGCTCGTTTCTGCGGCCGAATCGGCGCTCGGCGCATGCAAGGTGATGGTCATCTCTGATTATGGAAAGGGCATTCTTTCCGACGCCGTACTCGAGCGTCTCATCGCGCTTGGCCGTGGTGCCGGCATACCGATCATCGTCGATCCAAAGGGCAATGACTACACCAGGTATCGTGGGGCCAGTTTATTGACGCCGAATCGCCATGAGCTTGCCGAGGCTACAGGTCAACGGACAGATAATGACGAGGCGGTAAATTCAGCATGCAACATGTTGATCGAGCGGTGCGGTGTTGACGGTATGCTGGCGACACGCGGAGAAGATGGTGCAACCCTCGTGCATAGCGGTGGGGTCTTTCGACTGGCAGCGCGCCATCCTCGTGAGGTATTCGACGTATCCGGGGCGGGCGATACCGTCGTTGCGGCGCTTGCTGCGGGGCTCGCCGCTGGCGCTTCGCTTGAGGTCGCTGCAGAGCTGGCTAACACCGCCGCCGGTGTCGTCGTTGGCAAGGTCGGTACGGCGGTCGCGTGGCCGTCTGAGATTAAGGCAGCGCTCAATGAGACTGATTTCCTGGGCGGCGGCACCAAGATAATGACATTGGAATTAGCGTCGGAACGTGTCGCGACGTGGCGTCGACAAGGGCATAAAGTTGGCTTCACCAATGGCTGTTTCGACGTCCTACATCCAGGCCATGTATCGCTTTTTGAACAGGCACGCGGCGCTTGTGATCGGCTCGTCGTCGCACTCAACAGCGATGCGTCCGTGACGGGGTTAAAGGGTGCGGCACGTCCCCTGCAAAGCGAAGCGAGCCGTGCGGCGGTTCTCGCCTCAATTGCTGCAGTAGATCTCGTCATAGTCTTTACGGAGGAAACACCGATCATATTGATTGAGGCCCTAAAGCCCGATGTTTTGGTAAAGGGTACGGATTATGCGATCGACGATGTTGTTGGAGCTGCCGAGGTAAGATCCTGGGGTGGGTCGGTATTGCTGGCGGAGTTGGCTGAAGGCCACAGCACGACTAACGTTATCCAAAAAATTGCACCGTGAATCTCGCCGGCACCGTAGCACAATCAGCGTTTGCTGAGCGGTGGATTGATGAATTCGGTCAGGCGGGAGCTCGCCTTGCGGGCAAAACGTAGTGTTAGTGCCTTGCGACGCGACGCGTTCATTGTGCCGGGGGTTGCTTGCCGAATTATTTCCGCACCATAAGGGTCGGCTATCAACAATCCGTGATCTGGTGGCAAAATACCTGCTGGAAATTCTTCTGGAACAGCAAAATAGTATTGATCGCAAAATGGCAGATATTCATGCCATTTTTGGTCCGCGCGAAAGTCAGCAACTGACGTCTTAATTTCAATGATCGTAAAGAGTCCCTTTCGGTCGAGCGCAATGACGTCGACTCTCCGCGAATTCCGTAGGGTGAACTCAGAAAGACATGTGCAGCCAAGTTGCATCATCGATCGTGTAACGCCGCGCGCCAACTGGATGCTCAGACGGCTTTCCAGTTTAGTATCGGGCTCGGAGTTGTCTTGTGATCCTATGTCCTTCGCAGTCATCATACCAATATATTAACACGAACAAAACAGGCACAAATGGAAAATATTTCGAGTTGCCGTAACGCGGTTAATCGCTCCGTTCCATGCGGAATTCTCGACTCGCTGAGAATTGCGGGAGCATGGCAAACTAACAAACGGTTGCAGTACGCGCTTTTGGGCTTTTTAATTGCGCGCGTTGTTCAATCTCGGTCCTGTGTAGATGAAACCAATTGTTGACTGGCGCGAATTGAGAATCCTGATTCTCGATGTCGATGTGGAGCGGGCGCGCGAAACGCGCGAAATTCTTCGTAATTACGGTACCCCTTCGGTTTTCCGGACTGAAACCGCGGAAGACGCCTTGGGGACGCTAAGGGCATCAAAGTTCAGCGCCGTCGTGCTCGACATGCCATTAGGTGATGAAGAAGCGACGAGCTTTATGAAGGACCTTCGTAATCCACGATGAAGCCCGAGTATTGGCTTGCCGGTCGTTCTTATTACATCGTCGCCAACCGCCGAAGACCTCCAGTTGGCAATCAAGATGGGCATAGATCATTTTGTTGGTCGGCCATATCCAGCAAAACGGCTAGTCGACACAGTTGAATCGGTGGTCGGACAACCGATCGCGCAGGAGAAGACCCGGGACTACGTTGGACCAAACCGACGGCGAATTCCCAATCAAGGCTATTTTGGTCCGGAACGTCGCGGCTAAACCCAGAATCACACCGACATTTGATGCGAATTGCGAGAAGTTGAAGAGTTAATAGCGCGCAGTATAAGATTTTTCTGCAATCACTCTTTTTCCACAGCCCTTCATTGATATAATCTCTCTAGATAGATGAACACTAATTCTGGAGGCAGGTAAGCCATGGGTTATACGCTAGATGATCTCTGCATCGACTCGCGCGCAAGTTTAAAGTCGAAGCCTGGTCACGAAGGCAGGGACGAATGCTGCCAGCATCTTGAAAAACTCCTTGCTGACAAAGAGTTTGTCGCAAAGTATTGCGGACCTGATGCAGAGGTCGGAAAAGAGGTTATTTATTCTGATCCTGAGCTTGGGTTTACTGTTATCAACTTTGTGAGCCGCGCCGGACGAGTTGAATCACCACCGCATGATCACGGTGATTCCTGGGCGATCTATGGACAGGCGACGCTACACACTGCGATGCGGGATTGGGAGTTAGGCAACGGAGCGGAAGCAAAACCCGTTCGGGATTACCTCCTCGAACCCGGTCAAGCTCACCTTTATGATGTTGGTGATATCCACTCCATTCACCCGGCTGATAACTGCCGCTATGTACGTATTGCCGGTACGCCGGCAGATGCATTTAACCCCGTTGGTCCTGCTCCGGAGTGACGATTATCAATTTGGTTTGTGTATGTTGCTGCCGTTAGAGCAGTGAACTGCGCAAATTTTAGCGTTCAAACGTCTGCTACGAAAAAGGATTTAGGGAGATCATGGCATACTCACTTGAGGATTTTTGCAACAACGCCCGTCAGAGCCTGACATCTAAATCCGAACGTGAGGGCCCGGAGGAAGTGCGTCTCCACCTGGAAAGGCTTCTGGTCGACGAAGAATTTGTCGCTAGGCATGCAGGTTCAAATATGAAGCCGGGGAAGGAAACTATTTATACGGACCCCGAGCTCGGTTTCACCTTTATTGTTTATAACAGCCGGGCGGGACGTGCCGAATCGGCACCGCATGATCACGGTGATTCCTGGGCGATCTACGGACAGGCGAAGTTTCACACCGGCATGCGTGATTGGGAGAAACTGGACCCCTCATTGGAGGGCGCCAAAGCCGATGTGCGAGAGACGAGAAAATACCAACTCGATCCAGGCCAGGCGGAGCTATACCATCGCGGTGATATTCATTCGATTCACCCATCAGACAACTGCTGCTATGTCCGTGTTGCCGAAACGCCAGCCGATGAATTCCGTCCAGTGGGACGCAAGAAGGACCTGCTCTGGACACCGGCTGACGTTTTTGAACGGCTTGAAGACACTAATTTGCGCATTATCGATTGCCGTCCCGGCGAGCGGTTTGCGATGGGGCATATTCCCGACGCGCGTAACTTCGATATCTATGCGGTTAATTGTGATGACACTGATGAAGCACCGCTCAATTCATTCGTGCGGATGTGGGCGTTCCTTTTGGGAAACAGGGGCATCAGTTTTGATGACACTGTCCTGTTCTATGAAGACAGGACAGGAAGCACGGCGGCGCGTGGATTCTGGTTTCTCGAGTATCTCGGGCATCCCGACGTTCATGTTATGGACCCAGGATTTTCTGGTTGGGAGCGTGACGATTTTCCGATCACCCGCGACGCAGAGGTACACTCGGCCACGCCATTCGAGTACACACCCAATCGGGAGCGCCTCGCGACATATCAAGATGTTCTCGAGGCAATCGACAGGCCGGACGCTGTCATTCTCGATACCCGTAACGATGGTGAGTGGCTTGGAACGGATGTGCATGCCGCCCGCGGCGGCGCAGTTCCAAACGCAGTTCATCTCAATTGGACCAATCATCTAAACGCGGACGGTACGATGAAGCCGGAGGCAGAGCTACGAGCCCAATTCGAAGCTATTGGTGTGACTCCGGACAAAGAGATTATTCCTTACTGCCAAACCGGGTATCGTTCAGCACATGCCTATTTAGCGCTTCGCCTCCTTGGCTATCCACGGGTTAGAAATTACCTCGGTTCGTGGAAGGAATGGGGTAACAAGGAGTCGCTTCCGGTGGTCATTCCAGAGAGTTGAACAAGCGCCCAGGCATTATTCTAATAATGTCTGGCAGGTGTGGCTTGCGGGTAGTTATTCCGTCGCTCTGAACGCGGTCCCCGTATATGGTCCAGCGACCTGGACGTGAGATGGATCATCGCGTTGTCGCTGAGAACACCGGAATTGACACCAGTTATTCAACGCAATCTGCGCGGTATGGGGTGCGCATTCGCTGCGAGTATTGGCTTTTCCATCGCCCATGGTCTTGTGCGGCCTATAGCGACCGAGATCCATGCGTTTGAGATCGTCTTCTTTCGCTCAATTTTTGGCATTCTGACTATGGCACCGTGGTTTCTGCGGAGCGGATTCGAGCCGCTTCGGACGAAGCGCCTGGGATTACACCTTTTTCGCGTCACTATCGGTGTCACGTCTTCGCTGCTTTTCTATTGGGCGTTGACGACGGCACCGCTGGCCAAGGTTACGGCCTTGAGTTTTCTCGGGGTAATATTTGGGGTCCTGTACGCCGGTTTGTTTCTGGGCGAGGTGGTATCGGTCAAACGCTGGCTGGCAATTCTTGTTGGATTTGCTGGGACCTTGATCATTTTGCGACCAGGGTATGCAGAAATTGAGTTTGGTTCGCTACTCGCTCTTCTGGCCGCTGCCATTTGGGCTTTCGCGATGACCTTGGTAAAGAAATTGAGCAGCACTGAATCGAGTGTCACAATTACCAGCTATACCGTGCTGTTTTTCTCACCAGCTGCCCTTTTGGCCTCATTGTTTTTCTGGCAATGGCCGAGCTGGCAAGTGCTTGGATTGCTGGCGTTGATGGGAGTCGCCGCAACCAGCAGCCATCTCCTGTTTACTCAGGGGCTGAGAGATGCAGATGTAAACGTTGTCCTGCCCTTGGACTTCCTGCGCCTCATCTGGGTAGCCTTGATAGGTTTCTTTTTCTTTGCCGAAGTGCCCTCTCTATTCACATGGATAGGTGGCGGGGTCATTCTTCTCAGTGCGATGCAGATAACCTATGACGAACGTAAGTCGGATCAGACATGACTGATTGCCGCCAATTTCCAAACAATTGTGACGATGCCCCATGCTAGGCGTTTGGCTCGTTGCGGCGTCTGCGGTCTGCTTCGCACTCGCGCCAATTGGGGCCAAGCTCGCCTACGCTGGCGGTAGCGAGCCTGTGACGCTCAATGGCCTTCGCTTTTTGCTTAATGTCGTCGCCGTCTTGGTAATGGTAGCGCTCGGGCGCCACCCTTATATGCTGCCAGTTCGGGTATTGGGAGCGTCATTGCTTCTCGGTATTTTGCTTGCCGCGGAAGGCATATTCTATTTGGCTGCAATCCAATTCATTCCGGTGAGTCTGGCGGTCGTCATCATCTTCACCTTTCCGTTGCAAATTGGATTGCTCTCAGCACTCATCGGGCAGGAACGCCTTGACCTAGCCCGTAGTGCGTCATTAGTGTTTG